>JAPLOV010000101.1 GCA_026400565.1 Hyphomicrobiales bacterium
TATTGGTGCGAATGTAATTTTCGATCCGCTCTTCGAGGTCAGCATCGCCTGTCTGCTGAGCTTCAAGTTTCATGGTGTGGGAGATGCGCCCGAGGTCGCGCATAGCAATCGCTCGAGCGCGTTCGCTCACCGCGCTGTCCAATGCCTTGTTCGGAACGAGCGCATAAACCAGTGTGCAATCGAGCGCTTCCGCCGCCCGGCGAAGCGTTTCGATTTTCACGGTTCCCGTGGCTTCGGAGCGTTCCATCGCATCGGCACTTTGAGGACTGATCCCAAGCCGCATGGCAAACTGGATACGGGTCATCCCCAGCGCATCACGAATGGCGCGCACCCATCCTTTGGGCGGCACCGTGTACTGGGAAACCGGCTTCAAGGGCAGAAGCCGTTCATCGAGCCTTTGGCGGGCTTTATAGCGGGCATCTTTTTGCATGTCATAGCCTGTTTTTCATCTCAGAAAAACATACCACAATATGATGATTATATCAAATAAAACATATTGTAGTCTGCTTTTTGTGATCTCTACCCATCTCATTGGTACTCTGGGTTCAGTTGGGTTTTCCCTATAATGTATTGAAATAAAGAGATATTTTTAACATGTCGGTCTGGACATGTTAAACCCAAGCCGCACTGCTTACCGCAATGGTTCATTGCCACTGGGATCGAAGCGCCTTGGGGCTTTCCGGCAGTAGCGTGTCTGGCATGTCGGCTGGAAGGGACACTGACGAGTTCCATCAACGTCAGGAGCAATGCATCCATCTGGACGATTGACGATCGGGTAGTGCGCTTTTGGGCAAGTCCGCAGATGGCCCAAAGCGGTCTGTTCAGCAAAAATTATAGTGCATCAACAATCACATAGCAGTGCCCAGTTTCATCCTGTCCGGCGCGCCATTGCTCAATCTTACGCCAGTTCGCTTCGCTTAATGCTCCGACAAGGCTGCCTGACCGGCCGGCATTCGCACTTGCGAACGCGGCCCGCATCGGGGCCATGCAAGGTGCGCCTTCTGGCCCTTCAGGCGACCGGCTTCAGGTATTCCTTGCGCAGCATGCAGTGCACGCCCTTGTGCTGGTTGACCGTCTGGGTGATGCGCAGATCGGCGGCAATCGAGCACAGGCCATATACCTGCTCCCGGCTGAGCCCTGTCCTGTCAACAATCAGGGCAATCATGTCCCGCAACGCTTTCTGGGCGCAGATGTCGAGGTCGGGGTCCATGCCACAGGTGATCACGTGGGTCGCGGTCTCGGCGCGCGGGTAAGTGAGCGTAAGGTCCTTGCGCACGATCAACTCGAAGGTTCCGGTCAGCGCCGTCTCGATCGCCGTGACATTGACCTCGCCATCGCCCTGCAAGGCGTGTCCGTCACCGCATGAGAAGCTTGCACCTTCCACGAAGACCGGCAGGTAGAGCGTGCTGCCCGCGACCAGTTCCTTGTTGTCGATGTTGCCGCCAAAGGCGCGTGGAATGATCGAGGTGCAGCGTCCCCATGACGGGGGAGGGGCCACGCCCATCACGCCGAAGAAGGGCGCCAGCGGCAACTCCAGACCCCATGGCATCGTGCCGACCATGCGGTCCTCATCAAGTGCGATGTGCATGAGGTGATGGCCGGGGAAGTCGTCCGGAAGGGTTCCTGCCAGCGGTCGGCTGAAGTTGAAGCCCCAATCCTGGTGAAGCCCGATTTCCCGGATGCGCACTTCCAGCACGTCGCCGGGTTCGGCGCCCTGCACATGCACCGGGCCGGTCAGGATGTGGGGGCCAAACGGGATGCCGACCTGCGCCTGATGAATGGCGTGCAACTCGGGCGGCACATGGAAACCCGCGGGCGGCAACACCTCCCGCGTGCCGGTGACGCTGGTGATCCGGACTGTCGCGCCGCTCGGCACGGTCATGGCTGCCGGTTGCGCCGCATCGAAATAGCCCCAGTGTGTGGTTCCGGGGCCTGCTTTCAGGTCAAACGTCGTCAATGTCTCCGCCCCTTTGGCGCAAAGGCCGCATGATGTTGCAAATCCCGCGCGCTCCTTGCAAGGGAAGTGCAGTCCAACGCGAGCCGATCACCATGTCAACCTCCCAAGCATTCCCCCGCCGCATCGAGGCCATCGCCGTGTTCTGCGGTTCGAACACGGGGCTGGGCGAACGCTACACCGATGCTGCCCGCCTGTTGGGCACGACGATCGGCCAGCGCGGCATGACACTGGTCTATGGCGGCACCAACAAGGGACTGATGGGTCTGCTGGCCGATGCCGTCATTGCCGCGGGCGGAAAGGCGCACGGCGTGATCACGCAACGTCTTGCCGACCGTGGCCATCGGCACCCGAATCTGCACGTCTGCGAGGTCGTTGGCCATATGCGGGACCGGAAGGCGCGGATGGCAGACCTCGCCGCTGCGTTCATCGCCATGCCTGGCGGGATTGGCACGCTGGAGGAGTTCACGGAGATCTGGACGCTCAACCAGCTGGGCGAGCTCGACAAGCCGGCCGGGTTGTTTGATGTCGGAGGCTATTATCAACCCTTCCTCAGCTTCATCGACCACATGATTGCCCAGCGCTTCCTGCCGGCCGAACACCGCCATGGCATCGTCGTTCAATCCGACGCGACATTGCTGATCGAGGGTTTGCTGGGCTTCCAGCGCGTCACGGTTCCGAAGTGGCTGCCGGTGGCGGACTGACCAGACGGCGGCCCAGCTGTTCGGCGAACTTCGCGGCTGCTACCGGCAGGGCCCGTCCGCGCAACTGGCCCATGGCCAGCCTTGCCGGCTGGATGTCGCGCAGGTCGACAGGCCGCGCAACCAGCCCATGGCGGTCGCGCAGGGTCGCCGGTGCGCCGATCTCAATCTGGAATGTGATGGCCTGTTCGAAGCGGACGTAGTTGCGCAAGAATTCGAAGGAGTTCGACTCAACCACCGCTTCAAAGCGGAAGGAGCTGCGCGCCGTGGCTTCATCGAGCAGCTGCCGGCCGCCATAGCTGCGGTCCGGGAGGGCCAACGAGAAGGTCGCGCAATCACGCAGGCGGACGCTGGCAGCAGCGGCAAGAGGGTGATCCGCTGCCATGATCGCCACCACACGCTGCTCAGCCGATGCAAGGACCTGGAAGTCGGCCATGACAGAGGGCCGAAACACCAGCGCCAGATCGACCTCGAACGCGCCGAGCGCACGCAGCGCATCGGTATGATCGCGAACCTGTACATCGAACTCGACCAGCGGAAACTCACGCCGATAGTCAGCAATCGTGATGGGCAGCAATTCATAGGCGAGCGCCTGGCTGCAGGCGATCGAGACCGTGCCGCGCCGGAAGCCCGAGAGATCCTCGATCTGTGACCTGACCCTGTTCATGTCCGCCAGCTGGCTCCGGATATGCCGGATCAGCAGTTCCCCTGCCGCGTTCAACCTGACACCGCGCGGCAAGCGCTCGAAGATCTGCGTCCCCAGATCATCCTCGATGTCCTGGACCCTGCGGTTTAATGCGGAGGCTGTCAGGTTCAGCCGCTCGGCGGCCTTCCGGATCGAGCCGGTGCGCGCGACCTCATCGACATAGCGCAGCAGACGCAGGTGTTTCATCGAGGGCCTTTCGATCACCGGTGCATTTTTCGAATATGTCTGTCAGCAAATCAGCAGAAGACGGCATCAGTCAATTGCCCCTAGCCTGCCTTGGTCAACTTTGGTGAGGGGCGCCATGTCAACCAAGAGCAGTTCGACGATCTCACGCCGCAGGCTTGGCCAATGGCTCGGCGCTGCAGCCCTGGCCGGGGCACTGCCGATGCCGGCGATCGCCCAATCGCTGACACGCGTCCGGATGGTGCTGAACTGGCGCTATCAGGGGCCGCAAGGGTGGTTCTTCCTTGCCGAGGATCGCGGCTATTTCCGCGAGGCAGGCCTCGAGGTTGTGATGGACCAGGGCAACGGATCGGGTGCTGCTGTTGGTGCGGTGGCATCCGGCTCCTATGATCTGGGCTTTGGCGACATCAACGCACTGATCCAGCTCGTCGCCAGGGGCGCTGCAGGCGGCAACACGCCGCTGGCGATCTCTGCCATGTACAACCGGCCTCCCTTCACCATTGCCGTGAAGGCCGATGGGCCGATCAAGACTCCAAAGGACATGGAAGGCCGCACGCTGGGTGGTCCCGCCAATGATGGCGCTCTGAAGCTGTTCCCGGCCTTTGCCAAACTGGCGGGCGTCGATGCCGCCAAGGTCCAGTTGACCAACATGCAGCCCAACCTGCGCGAGCAGATGCTTCAGCGTGGGCAGGTCGATGGGGTGTTCGGCTTCGTCAACACCATCCGGTTCTCGGCAAAGCTGGTCGGGATCGACCCGGACAAGGACTTCCGGTTCATCAACTACGGCGATTTCGGCATGGACCTGTATTCCAATGCGATCATTGCCTCGCGCAAACTGGTCAACGAGAACCCCACCGCTCTGCGGGGTCTGCTGGCTGCGATCAACAAGGGTCTGAAGGATACGCTGAAGGACCCCGATGCTGCCATCGAGGCCGTCGCCAAGCGTGAGCCGCTGATCAACAAGGCGGTCGAAAAGGAGCGCCTTATCGCCACGCTGAATGACGAGATGAGCCATCCCGAGCTGGCTAACATCGGCATCGGCGACATCAACGACGCGCGCTTCGCCAAGTCGATCGGCGTGGTCGTCGAGGCTGACGGGCTTCCGCGCACTCCAGCTCCGGAGGAGATCTTCAGCCGGGCCTTCCTGCCGCCGGTCGCTGACCGCGTCACCAAGCTGCTCTGAACGGGCTTGCCATCATGGACCTGAAACTGAACGGCCGCGTCGTGGTCATCACGGGGCCTGCCAAGGGAATGGGCGCTGCCGTGACGCGCGCCTTCGCGGCCGAAGGCTGCAAACTTGCCCTGCTTGGCCGCGATACGGGCGCCATTGCGCCGGTGGTGGACGAGGTCCGCGCGGCCGGCGCGGAGGCGATCGTCATTGCCTGCGACGTCACCCGCGGAGAAGCGTGCGACGTTGCCATCGCAGAAACCAAGGCCCGGTTCGGCGGGCGAATCGATGTGCTGGTCAATGTTGCCGGCGGGTCCGGTCCGATCGGCAAGACGGGATGGGAGACGACCGAGGACGAGTTCGACGAGATCGTCGATCTCAACATGCGCGGCTGCTTCAACACCATGCGCGCCTGTCTGCCGACCATGATCGCCCAGCGGGACGGCAAGATCGTGAATGTCGGCGGCACCTTCGGCATGCGAGGCAGGGCAGGGCGCATGGCCTATTCGGCCTCGAAATGGGGCCTGCGCGGCATCACCAAGAGCTTTGCACTCGAAGCCGGTCCCTTCAACATCAACGTCAACTGCGTTGCGCCGGGCATGGTCGATGGCCCACGCTTTCGCGGCAAGGTGGTGCCCGAGATGGCGGCGCGGTTGGGCATTTCGCCGGAGGCAGCTGTCGAGAAGCATGCCGCTGACTATGCCCTTCGCCGTGTTTCAACCGACGAGGACGTGGCCCATGCCTGCCTGTTTCTCGCCTCGCACGTCTCGCGCCAGATCAGCGGCGTCGACCTTCCTGTCGATGGCGGCTGGGCCATGCTGTGAGCACGGACATGACCGGAACAGCATTCATCGCCGATCTGGTGCTGACGGGTGGTACCGTCGTCACCTCCAAGTCCCGCTTCAAGGCTGACGTTGCCATGAAGGACGGGCTCATCGCCCTGGTCGGCAAGCCGTCGGCGATGCCGGCTGCAAAGGAGGTCGTCGATGTGTCGGGCAAGTTCATCCTGCCTGGCGCGATCGACGTACACGTGCACTTCCGCGAGCCTGGCTACACCCACAAGGAGGACTGGCGTACCGGCAGCGCGGCGGCCGCCATGGGAGGAACCACAACCGTGTTCGAAATGCCGAACACGCATCCTCCGACGCGCTCCGTTACCGAACTGCGCCAGAAGCAGCAGGCGGCTGAAAAGTCGCATGTTGATTACGGCATCTATGGCCTTCTGGCCGAGGACAACATCGGCGAGCTGCAGGGGCTGATCGATGGCGGCGTCAACGCCTTCAAGTGCTTCATGGGCAACACCTTCGGCAACCTGCCGTCGCCATCGACCGGCGCCATGCTCGAAGGCTTCGAGATCATTGCGCCCTCAGGCCTGCGCATTTCGCTGCATGCCGAAACAGCGTCGATCATGGCCTGGCGGCAGAAGCGACTGATGGAGGCCGGGCGCAACGATCCTCTGGCGCACATTGCGGCCCGTCCAGCCATCGTGGCGTCGGAGGCTGTCAGCCGTGCCGCTGAACTCGCCGAGTGGACGGGCGCACGGGTGCATGTCCTGCACATCTCGTCAGCAGCGGAACTCAGGCCCCTCGCCGACGCGAAGGCACGCGGTGTCGAGATCACCGGCGAAACCTGCCCGTGCTACCTGCTGCTCGACAGCCGCGACTACGCAAGGCTCGGCTCGGTCATCCGTGTCAATCCGCCCGTCCGGGAGAACAGCGACTCCGTGGCGATCTGGCAGGCGCTGCAATCGGGCGTGGTCGACATGATTGCGACGGATCACGCCCCGCACACGCCGGCCGAGAAGAGCAAGGCCGTGATCTGGGACGCCGACTGCGGTTTCCCGGGCGTCGAGACGCAGATGCCACTGATGCTCAATCAGGTGGCAGCCGGACGCATCACGCTTGAGCACTACGTGAAGATCTCCGCCGAGAATCCGGCCCGCGCCTTCGGGCTGTGGCCGGCCAAGGGCCGGATCGAGGCAGGCGCGCATGCCGACATTGCGGTGGTTGACATGGAGCGTACGGAAACCATCGAGGCGTCGAGGTTGCAGTCGCGTGGCAAGGTTACACCGTTCGACGGCGTCGCTGTGACCGGAGTGCCGGTCCACACCCTGGTGCGCGGCCGTTTTGTGCAGCGTGACCGCCAAATCGTCACCGAAACGAGCGGCTGGGGCCGTCAGGTGACAGATATCCAGCGCATGCCGCCGGCCCAAGTCCGCAACGCGGATCAGACGCTGGCCGCAGTCTTGCAAGGCCCCGCGCCGGTGACAGCAGGAGCGACAGCGTGAGCGCACAAGGCCGCGAGATGCGGGCCGGCACAGCCGTTTCGCCGGGGGCAACGTTCATCGAGTTCGAGAACGCCTCGATCACCTATGGTCGCGGCGCGCGCGCGGTGCAGGCGCTTGCACCGACCTCTCTGAGGATCGCCGAGGGTGATTTCGTGGCGCTGGTCGGGCCTTCGGGCTGCGGCAAGTCCACGATCCTCAAGATGGTCGGCGAGTTGCTGAAGCCGAGCACGGGCCATGTCTTTGTGTCGGGGCGGGAGATCGGGGCCAAGCCGATCCGCATCGGCATGGCCTATCAGAATCCGACGCTGCTGCCCTGGCTCAACATCCGCGACAACGTCATGCTGCCGCTCAAGATCGTGCCGCCGTTCCGGCAGGAGTTCCGTTCAAAGCGAAAGGGCGAATTCCGTGACCGGGTCGATGCGATGCTGACACAGGTCGGGCTCGCCGGTTTCGGCGAGAAGTACCCGTTCCAGCTGTCCGGCGGCATGATGCAGCGCGCCAACCTGTGCCGGGCGCTGATCCATGAGCCGGACCTGCTGCTTCTGGACGAGCCCTTCGGCGCGCTCGACCAGTTCACCCGCGAGGAGCTGTGGGCGATCATGCAGGACCTGTGGCTGTCAAAGAAGCTGACGGTCCTGCTCGTGACCCACGATCTGCGCGAAGCGGCCTATCTGGCCAATCGCATCTGCGTGATGAGTTCGCGGCCGGGGCGCATTCTGGATGACCAGATCGTCGAACTTTCGCGCCCCCGCAACATCGATATGACCTTTCAGCCCGACTTCGTGGCGCTCAACCAGCGGCTTCGCGCCCTGATCGTGGGCGCGCGCGGCGGGACCGGCATTGTCAATCACGCACCTGGCACGGCCTGAGGAGGCGACGGATGGAACGCATCGTCGAGATCATCCGTGAAAAGGGGGCGTCCACGGCCCTGATCATCGGCTTCTTCGTGTTCTGGGAGCTGTTCTGCCTGATGGGCAACATCTCAGACATCCTGTTGCCGCGGCCGACGCAGATCATTGCCGCGCTGATCAAGTTCTGGCCAGCGATCTGGCCGCACACCTACCAGACGCTCTACACGACGCTGGTCGGCTTCAGCATTGGTGTGGCGATCGGCCTGGCGCTGGGCGTGCTGATCGGTTCATCCAAGCTCGCTTACGACACGGCCTATCCGTTGCTGGTCGGCTTCTCGTCGATCCCCAAGGTCGCGGTCGTGCCCATCTTCGTGCTCTGGTACGGGGCTGGCACGGTCCCGGCGATCTTGACCGCGATGATCATCTGCATCTTCCCGATCGTCGTGAATGTCGCCACAGGCATTGCGACCGTGGAGCCCGAACTCGAAGACGTCATGAAGACGCTGAAGGCGTCGAAGCTCGACATCCTGTGGAATGTCAGCCTGCCGCGCTCGATGCCCTATTTCTTCGCAGCCCTGAAGGTCGCGATCACGCTCGCCTTCGTCGGTTCGGTGGTGGCTGAGACCGTGGCCTCCAACCGGGGCATCGGCAACATGATGATGATTGCCTCGTCCAGCTTCAACGTGCCGCTCGTCTTTGCGGGACTGTTCGTCCTCGCTGGGCTCGGCGTCGCGCTCTACGTGCTGTTCTCGCTGATCGAATACCGCGTCACCGGGTGGGCACATCGCAAGACCGATCTGGCAGCCAGCTGACGGATCCCGAAGGACTGCAACAGCCCGTTTTCCCAGCTCAATGGAGACAGACATGCGCCGAATGTTCCTGAAATCTGCCCTTGCCGCCGCGACTGTTGCCTTGTGCGCCCTCTCGTCAGGGCTTGCCCCAGCCTTTGCACAGGCACCAACCAAGATCAGGTTCACGCTCGACTGGCGTTACCAGGGCGTCCACGCCTGGTACTTCCATGCCAAGGAGAAGGGGTACTTCGCCGCCGAAGGCCTCGATGTCACCATCGACCAGGGTGATGGCTCCGCCGCAACGGTCACGCGCATCATGTCCGGCACCTACGACGCCGGGTTCGGCGACATGGGCGCCATCATCCAGCAGGCTGCCAATCGCCCCGGCGAGGCACCGGTCATGGTCTACATGATCTACAACAAGTCACCGCTGGCGATCGTCCACAAGGCCAACGGTCCGATCAAGACCCTGAAAGACCTTGAGGGCAAGAAGCTGACATCGCCCGCAGGCTCGGCCACCGTGCGTCTGCTGCCGCTGTTCGCCAAGCTTAACGGGCTGGATGCGAGCAAGATCGAGGTCGTCAACATCGCTCCGAACGTTCAGGAGATGATGATGGTGCAGGATCAGGTCGTCGGCGGCTTTGTTTTCACCGTGACCTCCTACATGAACCTGATCGGCATGCGGCTTGATCCGGACAAGGACTACCGTTTCATCATGTATGCGGACCACGGCATCGAGGCCTACTCGAACGGCGTGATGGTCTCGCAAAGGATGATCAAGGAGAACCCCAAGGCCGTCGCCGGTCTGGTGCGCGCCATCAACCGCGCCATGATTGAAATCACAGCAAATCCGCCGGAAGCCGGCAAGGTGATGTTCAAGGTCGAGCCCACGATCAATGCCGACATCGAGACGAGGCGCGTCGAGTTCACCTACAAGTCGCACATGTTCACGCCCGAAACCGAGAAGCTGGGCGCAGGCGACGTGTCGGACGAGCGGATGGGCAGGGGCATCGCCCAGATCGTGGAAGCCTTCGCTCTGCCAAGGGCACCGACCCCGGCCGAGGTTTTCAATCGCTCCTTCTTGCCGCCGCTGGCCGACCGTAAGTTGGCTGCACCCAAGAACTGAGCCCTCGTTCATCCCGTCGGAACCACATCCATGCGCAGGATCGCAGCACAACACTGCCTTGATGCGCATGGAAGCCGCCATGACGCGGTGATCTCGGTCGATGGCGGTACGATCATGGCCATCGACAACGGCATCGAACCTGCCGGCCGCGCTGATGAAGACCTTGTCGTTCTACCAGCGTTGACGAACGCCCACGATCACGCGCGGCCACTGCGCACCAGTTCGATCGGCGGCTTCGGCAAGCCTTTGGAGATATGGCTCCATCGCCTGGCCCTGATGGTGCCGGTCGATCCCTATCTGGCGGCTCTCGCGCCGCTTGCCCGCGCTGCGCTTGGTGGACAAGGCGGTGTGATGGTCCATGCCACCCGTGCCATGGGCTTCACCGACCTGCCGACCGAGGCGCGGGAGGTGGCCCGCGCTGCCCGCGATGTCGGCGTTCGCATGGCTTTCGGCATTGGCATGCGGGATCAGAACCCGCTCGTCTACGGGGACCATTCGGGCGTCCTCAATGCTCTTGACGTCGGAGCGCGCGACGAGATCGAGCAGCGTTTTCTGGGCCCGATGCTGCCGCTTGATGAGCAGATGGCGCGCGTCGATGCGGTTTCCGAGGCGATTGGCGGGCCGATGGTCGATGTTCAGTATGGACCAAACGGCCCGCAATGGTGCTCGGACGCCATGTGGCAGGCGATAGCCGAGGCCTCGGCCCTCTCCGGACGTCGCATCACGACCCACCTGTTCGAGACCAAGTATCAGCGTGACTGGGCCGACCATACCTATCCTGGCGGGTTGGTCAGGCACTGGAAAGAGATCGGCCTGCTGTCGCCGCGCCTGACTTTGGCGCACTGTGTCTGGGCGCGACCGGATGAGCTGGAGATGATCGCCGAAGCAGGCTGCATCATCGCCACCAACGCATCCTCCAATCTGGCGCTGCGATCCGGCATCGCACCGGTGGCCGAGATGCTTCGAAGCGGCTGCACGGTTGCACTGGGCATCGACGGGCAGGCGTTCGACGAGGACGACGATGCGCTGCGCGAACTGCGTCTGCTGTGGTCCTTGCATGCCGGCTGGGGCTTCGACAGCGAACTGGCGCCCCGGGATGTCCTGCGCATGGTGATGGAGAACGGACGGACAGCCATTGGCGCGCCGCGCGGGGGTGATATCGCAGTGGGCTCGGCAGCCGACCTTCTGGTGCTGGACCGGGCAGCGCTGGATGACGATGCGCTGATGCCGGTCGATCCTCTCGATCTGATATTTGCGCGGGCCAACCGCAGCCATATCCGCGAGGTCATCGTCAATGGCCGCACCATCGTCAGCCGTGGTCGCGTGCTGGGTGTCGACCTTGACGGCGCGCATGCTGAATTGCGGGCCGCCTATCGTACGGGCATGCCGGACCGTGCGGCGTTCGATGCAGCGCTGCCTGCCTTCGAACGGGCCGTCCGTGGTCACTACCTTCAGCGGCTGGGATGCTGCTAGGCGCATGCGTTTTCTCAGCGAAGCCGATGTCGCCGCCCTGATCACGATCCCTGATGCGTTGCGCTGCGCGGAACGCGCGTACCGGCTGCATGCCACGGGTGAGGCTGCGCCTCCTGTCCGGGGCGAGCTTCGCCATGACGACCCGAAAGCAGGCTGTCTGCTGCTGGCCGGGGCCTGGGGAGCGCAACATCTGGCCGTCAAGAGCAACGTGCATGCCTATCCGCAGGGGCCGGACGCGCCGAGGCTATGGGGCAGTCTGCTCAGCCTGTGGGACTGGAGCCGTGCGATGCCGCGCGCCGTGCTGGCAGCGCAGCTTCTCAACGATCACCGCACGGCCGCGGGGTTTGGCGTTGCGGCGCGCCTGTTGTCGCCGGCGGA
>JAPLOV010000221.1 GCA_026400565.1 Hyphomicrobiales bacterium
GAAGAGGCCGAGGCCCATGCCCGGATAGCGCCGGTCGCTGACGTTAGAGGCGCGGTAGAAGCGGTTGAACAGCTTCGGCAGGTCGGCCTCGGGAATGCCGATGCCATGGTCCCGCACGCGCAGCCGCGCCAGTTCGTTGCGGCTGAGCACGCGGATGTCATCCGCGGACGTGGCGTTGGCGAGGGCAACGAGTTGGCCCGACACGCCCATCCGGCGAAGATAGGTCTCCAGCATGGGCTGGTAGTCACCGGTCGGGATGCGACCGCTGGTCAACCCGTCGATGCCTGCCTCATTACCGGCGCCGGGTGCCTTGGTCCAGGCCTTGTGCACGCCAACCTTGCTGCCCTCCGGCACAATCCGGCGCTTGCCGCCCGCAAGGGTGTAGGCGCAGGCCGAAAAGCAGTTCGCCGTCATGAACCGGCCATTGCGGACCTGCCCGACCATGATCGAGAAGCCAAGCTGGCGCAGCAGGATGCCGAGCCGGAGTGAGCCGACCAAATTGCCACCGGGCGAGGACATCAGCACGACGCTGGTGACCTTCTGGCCGACGACCTCGGAGGTCACGAAACTGAAAAAGCGCTCGTTGGAATCCAGCTCGATCTCGCCAGACGCGACGATGACGAGCGGGCAGCTTGCGCCGCAATCCGGGTCGGCCATGGGCGACAGCACGAAAGACATGGTCAGCGCCGGCACCGACCAGACGACCCCTGCAAAGGTTGTCGCCAGGCCGGTCAGCAGATGGCGCATCGCCACGATCATGCCCGGATCTTTCCTTCCCGCGTGACCTGTTGAGACATGCTCAGGGGAAAACGTCGACCTGCGCCGACCTGCGGGCAGCAGTCGCGACCGGCTTGATGTCGGACACGATCATGACCTGACCATGATGCACAGGCCTTACGGGATCAGGATGATCGGACCGGTGGTCTTGCGCGACGTCAGGTCGATATGGGCCTGGGCCGCATCCTTGAGCTTGTATTCGGCAGGCTTCTGGATCTTGAGCATACCCGACATCACCGCCTTGAAGACATCGCGGGCGTTGGCCAGAAGTTCGGGCCGGGTGGCAATGTGCTGGAACAGCGTTGGGCGTGTCAGCGACATCGACTTGGTCGACAGGATGGCAGGAGAGATCGGCTCCGGCGGGCCGGAGGCAGCGCCGAACGAGACCAGATGGCCACGGATGGCGAGGCATTCGAACGATTTCAGGAAGGTGTCCTTGCCGACGCCATCATAGACGACGCTGACGCCCTTGCCGCCGGTAATCTCCTTGACGCGGGCCACGAAATCCTCACGCGTATAGATGATCGGGAACTCGCAGCCGTTCTTGCGGGCCAAAGCCGCCTTCTCGTCCGACGATGTTGTGCCGATAACCCGGCAGCCGATGTGCTTCGCCCACTGGCAGAGCAGCAGGCCCATGCCACCGGCTGCTGCATGCACAAGGATCCAGTCACCTTTCCGGACCTTGTGGGTCTGCTTGAGCAGGTAGCGCGCCGTCATGCCCTGAAGCATGATTGAAGCGGCGATCTTGTCAGGAATCTCCTTGGGAAGCTTGACCATCTGCGCGGCATTGACCAGCCGCTTTTCGACATAGGAGCCGGGAGGCGGGCAGGAATAGGCGAGCCTGTCACCGACCTTGAAGCCCCTCACACCCTTGCCGACCGCTTCCACAACGCCGGCAGCTTCCATGCCGATGGTGGCCGGCATGGTCGCGAGCGGGTAGGCGCCAGAGCGATGGTAGACGTCGAGGAAGTTGACGCCGATCGCTGTCTGGCGGATCAGCAACTGGCCCTCGCCGGGCTGACCAACCTCGACATCCTCGTAGACCATTGCTTCGGGACCACCGGGCGCATGAATGCGGACTGCCTTGACCATGATCTGAGCCTTGCTTTGGTGAATGTCCGCAACACCGGTCGGCATGCGGAACGGGAGAGAATTTGAACAATAGCCGGTTAGTTGGAGGCTTGCCATCCCGGATCAAGGGCCGAAACGCGCATTCCGGCACAGTGCGTCGCGCACAGCCCCGCTGTCAGGCCACGGCCACCGCACCGATGGCCATGGCGACTGCGGCCTGTGTCGGGTCGATGACCGGGATGCCGAGCGCCGCCTCCAGCGGCTGGCGATGCCGGGCCATGCCGGCGCAGCCCATCACGATGGAGCGCGCGCCATCGGCCTTGAGCAGCCCGCCCACCTCGGTCATGCGGGCCAGCGTGCCCTCGCCCGAGGCGGTTTCCGCAACGCTCATCTCCAGTGCCCGCTCGCCGACCGAACACGGGCCGCGTCGTGCCCTCGCGGCAGACATGCAGGCCGGGGTCGGAATAGCAGGCGATGACGAATGCAGCGCTCTCCGTGTCGGCTTCTATGAGCCGGCGCAACGGCAGTGCCACGATCTCGACATGCTCCTGCGTCTCCACCCCGAACGGACCTTCGGCGAGCGTATGGCATACGATTACCGGGCCGGCCGGGTTGGTAAAGCCGGTCAGCGCGTCGCGCAGCCCTTGGGTCACGGCTTCGTTCGAGTTCGGATTGATCACCAGAATGCGTTGCGGTGCCATGCAGAGTTGTCCTTGCTTCAGAGGATGGTGACGCAACGCGCGGCGGGAGTCACCCGCCAATCCCGCGCAGACTTGCCGAAGGCCATGCTCTTTTGCGCAGATGACAGCATCAAGGCATCATGAAATGGTCGTCGAAGCCTCCATGCCAGCACCGGAACCCTTGCCATGCCAGCACCACTCCATGACCTCGTGATCAGCAACGGAACGGTGGCCACCGCCAGCGATGTGTTTCGTGCCGATGTGGCGATCCGGGGCGGCAGGATCGTGGCTGTGGGCAGCGGCCTCGGACCGGCTCGCGAGAACATCGATGCGCGGGACAAGCTGGTCCTGCCGGGCGGGATCGACAGCCATGCCCACATCGAGCAGTTATCCGCCGGAGGGCTGATGAATGCCGACANGCGCGTCGCGCTTCTCGGCGCCGGCCCTGCCTCCCTGACCGTGGCCCGCGACTTGATGCCGCTCGGCTACCATTGCGTGCTGATCGAGCGCGACCACCTCGGCGGCGTTCGGCGGCACGACGACGGTGATCTCGTTCGCGGCGCAGCACAAGGGGATGAGTCTGCGCAAGGTGGTCGACGATTACGCCGCACTGGCAGTGCGCGGCGCGATGGTGGACTACTGCTTCCATATGATCGTCTCTGACCCGACCGAGGCGACCTTGCGGCACGACCTGCCCGCCCTGATCGCGGAAGGCCATTCGTCGATCAAGCTGTTCATGACTTATGACAAGCTGAAGGTGGAAGACGAAACGCTCCTCGACGTCCTGGAGGTGGCCCGCGAACAGCGGGCGCTGGTCTGTGTCCATGCCGAGA
>JAPLOV010000217.1 GCA_026400565.1 Hyphomicrobiales bacterium
ACGGCTTCGACCGGCACCTTTGCCTGATAGATTTCGGTCGCGAGGTGGTTTTCCCAGATCGGGTCGCGCCCGATCTTTTCCCCCATGAAGCTTTCCAGCAGCAGGTCGCGGACCGGCTCGATGGTGGCATAGGGCATCAGCACCTGGAGTGCGCCACCGCGCCCCTCCATGTCCAGCCGGAGATCGACGCGGATCGCGGCGTTGGCCGGACGCGAGATCATGGCGAAACGGGGGTTGGTCTCGATCCGGTCGACCTTGAAGGTGACCGCCGAGAGCGGCCTGAACGCGGTTTCCGCATCGGTCAGGACCACGCCGACCATGCGCTTGAGCAGGTTCATCTCGATGGTGGTGAAGGGTCTGCCGTCATGGCGGACCTGGGGGCCGCCGCGCCGCCCGCCGAGCATCGTGTCGAGCACCGCATAAGTGAGGGTGGACTCGACCGTAACCAGGCCGAAATTATCCCATTCCTCGGCCTTGAACACGGCGATCATCGCCGGCAGAGGGATCGAGTTCACGTAGTCGCCGAAGCGTACCGAGCGAATGGCATCGAGCGTGACCTCGACGTTGTCGTTGAAGAAGTTGCGCAGCGAGGTCGACAGGTGCCGCACCATGCGCTCGAAGATGATTTCGAGCATGGGCAGGCGTTCGTAGGACACGGTGCCTGAATCAACGATGGCCCGGATGCCGGCACGCCCGCCGGCGCCCATCTCGCCCACCGAGAAGCCGAGCATCGAATCGATCTCGTCCTGGCTGAGCAGGCGGTCGATACCACTTTCCGCATCGTCGAAATTGGTCTGTGAGTCGAGCATGGTAGCCCATTCGGCCGCCATCATGTCGCCACCGCCACCCTCGTTGCCCTGCTCGGCGAGTGCGGCCCCCCATTCGCTGGCGAGGTTGTCCTGCTCGCTGCCGGAAGCCGGGGTCTTGTCGTGTGGTTCGCTCATGATCGTGCCTATTGAACCAGCAGTTCCTTGAAGAGCACTGCATCCACCTTTGCGGGGTGCACGGCTGCGTTGACCCGACGCAGGAGCTCTTCTTTCAGCCTGAATGTGCCGGCCGAGCCTTCAAGATCGGCCGGCCGGAGTTCGCGCAGATAGACCTGGAACATGTCCTCAATGCGCGGCAGGAGTGGCTGGATATCCGGAGCCATCTTGGCATCGGCGATTTCGAGCGCGACCTTGACCTTAATGACGCTCGGGCGTTCGCCGGGCTGGCTGCCGGCGATGTTGACGAGCATTTCCTTCAAGTCGACAAAGCTGGTCGTGCGTGGAGGGGGTTTGGCAGCCTGTTCGGCTGCATCGACCTTGGGCTTCTTCAGGAAGAAGAACCAGCCGCCACCGCCCAGCAGGCCAAGCACCACAACGCCGACGCCGGCCAGAACCAGCTTGTTGCGAAGCAGGCCCTTTATGCCGCCCGGCTTGGCTTCGCCTTCCGCGGCTTCGCCATCCTTGGGCGCTTCGGCATCGGCATCACTGTTTTTCGGTTTCTTGGCCATCGGACCGGGGAAGCCTTGGTGAGACAGGGCGGAGGATGCGGCTGCACCGTCCGTGATCTGACAAGCACATTGGCAATTTATGGTTAATGCCTCGTTAAGCAGGGCAATTTCTGCCGGGCTCTCTTTGCCGCCCTGGCAGGAGAAGGATAGCTGCAAGGTCAGCCAAGGAGTCTTTCAAATATCTGATAAAAATAAGTTTTTCCCGTCTTCGCCAAGTTGTCACGGCTGATGCGATGTCCACTGTGCGAGATCCGCGCTGGGGAGCGTCACGGGTTTTCGCGCAAGACATGGGAGTTCGATGCGATGGAGAATGCGCTTCTCGTTGGTGTTTCACGCCAGATGGCGCTTCGGCGCGAGATGGATGTGATTGCCAACAACGTGGCCAACATCAACACCAACGGCTTCAAGGCCCGTTCGGTGCGCTTCGCCGAGCATGTCCAGCCGATGGCCAAGGCCGAGACCTTTCCCAACCTGGACAAGCGCGTCTCGTTCGTGGTGGACCGCGGCACACCCATCGACCTGTCGACCGGCATGGTCGAGCGCACCGGTAATCCGCTGGATGCGGCCGTGCGCGGCGATGCCTACTTTACCGTGCAGCTTGGCAATGGCCAGACCCGCTACACCCGGGATGGCGGCTTCGAGATCAACTCGCGCGGCCAGATGGTGACGCAGGGCGGCCTGCGGGTGGTCGGCGAGAACGGCCCGATCGAGATTTCAACCAACGAAACCGGTGTCCGCATCGCCGAGGACGGCACGGTGCTCACCGATCAGGGCAACCGCGGCAAGCTCAGATTGGCCCGCTTCGCCAACCCGCGTGACCTGAGGAATGAAGGCTCCAACCTGTTCTCGTCCGTGGCCCCGGCGCAGCCTGCCGGCCCGCAGGCCCGCGTCGAAACCGGGGTGATCGAGCGCTCCAACGTCAAGCCAGTGCTCGAAATGAGCCGCCTGATCGAGGTGCAGCGGGCCTATGCCAGCATCAGCAGCATGGTCGGACGCACCGATGAACTTCGCCGCGACGCGATCCGCCGCCTTGCCGATCTCCAGAGCTGATTGAGGAGGACATCCCATGCGCGCTCTTTACACCGCCGCAACCGGCATGATGGCCCAGGAACTGAACGTCCAGGTCATCTCCAACAACATCGCCAACGTCCGCACCAATGGCTACAAGCGCCAGCGCGTGCACTTCCAGGACCTGCTCTACGAACACCTGCGGCGCGCCGGCTCGGCGACATCCGACCAGGGCACGCAGGTTCCGGCCGGCACCTTCGTCGGCTCCGGCGTCAAGACCGTGGCCACCGGCCGCGTGATGGGGCAGGGCAACCTGACCCAGACCGACAAGGAATACGACCTTTCGGTGCGCGGCGACGGCTTCTTCCGCGTCCGCATGCCGGATGGGCGGACGGCCTATACCCGCGACGGTTCGTTCGATCTCGACAGCCAGGGCCAGCTCGTCACCAAGGATGGCTACATCGTTGAGCCCGGCATCAACGTGCCCCAGAATGCCCGCAGCGTCAGCATCAGCAGCAGTGGTCAGGTGCAGGCCCTGATCCCCGGCCAGACCGCGCCGCAGGATCTCGGACAGATCCAGCTCTCGCGCTTCGTCAACCGGGTGGGCCTTGAATCGGTCGGTGACAACCTGTTCGTCGAGACCGCCGGCTCCGGCCCGGCCATCGATGGCAACCCCGGCGGTGAGGGCTTCGGCTCGGTGCAGCAGTCCTATCTTGAAGAATCCAACGTCAATGCCGTGGTCGAGATATCCTCGCTGATCGCCGCCCAGCGCGCCTACGAAATGAACTCCCGCGTCATCTCGGCCTCCGACCAGATGATGCAGGCCACCAGCCAGATGTTCAGGGGTTGAGGTGAGATCATGACACGCATCAGCACCAAACTCGCCGTCACCGCCGCGTTTGCCGCGCTCGCGTTCGCGGCCTGGCCCGCAGCAGCCCAGACCGGCACGGGCCGGCCGATGCTGCGCGCTTCGTTCGGAGCCTCGGCCCCGGTGGTCAAGGCCGATATCATGGCCACCCGCGATATTCTCACCCTCGGCGACCTCGTCAGTGGCCTGCCGCAGGACGTGGCCGGCCAGCCCGCTTTCCGCGCTCCGTCGCTGGGCGAGACAGGGACAATCCAGTCCGTGCGCATCGTCGAGGCTGTGCGGGCACAGGGCATCGAGACAGTGCATGATGGCGGGACGGCCCAGGTGGTCGTGACACGCGCCGCGCGACGGCTGACCATGGCCGACATCGAAGCGGCCCTGCGCCGCAGCATCGAGGAGCGCTACGGCGTCGATGCCCGCAGCTTAAGCCTTTCGCTCGATCATGGCGCGCCCAGCCTCGTGGTCGAGCCGGAGCTGCGTGGCCTGCTGCAAACCCAGGATCTGGTCTATGACGTTCGCACCCGCCGCGTCAGCGCAACACTCATCATGCCCGGCAGCGCCGCGATGCGCCTGAAGCCGGCGCGCGTCACCGGTCAGATGGTCGACACGGTCGAGGTCGTGGTGCCGATCCGGGCGATCAACCGTGGCGACATCCTGCAGGCAGGCGACATCATGGTGGAGCGCCGCCCGCGTGATGGCGCACTGACCGATCTTGCCATCGACATGCAGGCCGTGATCGGCAAGTCCGCCCGCCGTGCGATGGTGGCCGGCCAGCTTGTCCGCAACTCCGACATCCAGCGCCAGGAAATCGTGGCGCGCAACGAAACCGTCACCGTGGTCTTCGAGGCGCCCGGCCTGATGCTGACCATGCGGGCCAGGGCCCAGGAGGCCGGCGCGCAGGGCGACGTGATCTCCGTGCTCAACGTGCAATCCAAGAAGGTGCTGCAAGGCACTGTCAGTGGTCCGGGCCGTGTCGTGGTCAACGGCGCTGCCGCAGCCCGCGTCGCCAGCGCCAACTGAAGGTGAAGCAGACCATGACCAACACGATGCCACATCCAAACCGCTCCGCCGGCCGTGCCCTGCGCCTCGGTGCCATCGCCAGCATCGGCCTCGTGCTCGGTGCCTGTGGCGCCGTCGACCGGCTTGCCAATGTCGGCCGCGCGCCCGCGCTCTCGGCCATCGAGGATCCGACCGCGCAGCCCGGCTACAAGCCGGTACGGATGCCGATGCCGACGCCCGAGCATGTCTCATTCGGCCCCAACTCGCTGTGGCGGCAGGGCTCGCGCGCCTTCTTCAAGGACCAGCGCGCGCGCCAGATCGGCGATCTGGTCACCGTCAAGGTGCGCGTCACCGACAAGGCTGAACTGCAGAACCAGACCAGCCGCTCGCGCACCGGCAAGGACAGCATGGGCGTTCCCAACCTGTTCGGCATCGAGGAGAACCTGCCCAAGATCATGCCGGAATCGATCGACAACAACTCGCTCATCTCGACCAATTCGAACACCTCGACCCAGGGGGCCGGCTCGGTGCGCCGCTCCGAGCAGTTGTCGACCAATGTTGCAGCGGCCGTGACCCAGCTTCTGCCGAACGGCAACCTGGTGATCGAGGGCAAGCAGGAAATCCGCATCAACTTCGAGGTGCGCGAACTGATTGTGGCCGGTGTTGTCCGTCCGGAGGACATCGACAGCGACAACACCATCGACTCCACCAAGATCGCCCAGGCCCGCATCGCCTATGGCGGCCGGGGCCAGATCACCGATGTGCAACAGCCGCGCTATGGCCAGCAGGTGATGGATATCCTCCTGCCATTCTGACCTCGCCGACCCGATCCCTGCTCGTGCGCCGGCGACGCTCCCTCAACGCCGGCGGGTGACAGGCCAAGGCCGCGCCCTGCTCCCCAGCCAGGGCCAGGCCTTTCTGACCGGAGACCTGCCGCTTCCCATGCCGGCCCGTCACCGCAGCGCGCAGCAGCGCTCCCCACCTTGCTGCCGCCCACTGACGAAAACCCCGCGTCTCCTACGCGGGGTTTTCGTGCGTCAGAGGTGAGAGGAGATGGGCGGCGGCAGCGTCCGAAGGCGGGCGAGCGAGGACAGCAGAACCGCCAGCAGGGAAGCTGCAAACAGGCCGACGATCAGCGCCATGGCCGCGCCAAAGCCGAGGCGGGCCGCCACGATGCCGCCGAGCAGCGCACCAACGGAGCGCACGCCATAGATTGCGACCTGGATGACCGATCCGACCCGCCCCAGCAGGCCCGCCGCCAAAAAGGGCTGCGACAACCAGCGGGGTGCCGGCCAGCATGAGTTGGTTCGAACTGCGAAAGCCCGCAGCGACGGCGGTGAGACGGTGAAAGGCGGCTTGAAGCATGGTGTGTCATCCCGGTTGAGCCCCGGTCTGAATCACGGAAGGTCCATGTCGGGACACCCGATGTCCCGGAAGGCACAGTCTGAGGTCTAGTCGTCGCGGAAGACGCGCTCGTTACGCTCGTGGCGCTCCTGGGCTTCCAGCGAGAGCGTCGCGATCGGCCGGGCTTCGAGGCGCTTCAGCGAGATGGGCTCGCCCGTCTCCTCGCAATAGCCGTAGGAGCCATCATCGATGCGGGCGATGGCCGAGTCGATCTTGGAGATCAGCTTGCGCTGGCGGTCGCGGGCGCGAAGCTCGATGGCGCGATCGGTTTCGGATGATGCCCGATCGGCAATGTCGGGGTGGTTCTCGTTTTCGGCCTGGAGGGCAAGGATCGTGTCCTTTGCCTCTTTCAGGATATCTTCCTTCCAGCGCACCAGCTTCTGCCGGAAGTAGACCCGCTGACGCTCGCTCATGAAGGGCTCTTCGTCAGTCGGCTTGTAGTCCGAGCTGATGATGATCTCTCTCGCCATGGCATGCCCCTGAAAGTCGATGAGTTACGCAGACGATGTCACCGGCTGCCCGACCCCTCCACAAGTCCCCCGACTCGTTCGATCAGCCGCATCGCAGCGGGTCTATAGCGACACTTGCCAGCCGAGACAACGACCCAATGCCCGATTCAGGGGCTCATTCACGGCGATATGAAAACGTTGAAATTGATCTGCGCCGGCAACGCCGCCATTTTGGCCGTTCCGGCCTGAAGGCTGGCATGGCCCCGGTCCTCGCCCAGGTCTGGGCCGAAGCGCAGCCTTAACCGCACGCTAACCTGGTTCGCGCAGTGTCGTCCTGGCGGGTGGTGTGACTGTTCCCGCGCTGTGTCCCGGTTGCGTGAGTAAGCTCTTGTCGGCGTTGCGGTCAGTTCGCACCTTCCTGTTCGGCGTCGGCCTTGCCGCGCTGGTTGCGGCTGTCCCGCTGGTCCGCGCCAACGCGCAGGGTGCTCCCGCCGTGATCAAGGGCACCGAGCAGACCAATTTCGGCCGCATGCTGTTCACCCTTCCCACCGCCCAGAAAATGACCGCCCGCATCTCCAACGGGGTGCTGATCGTCGGGTTCAGCGAGCCTGTCGAGATCGCCGCAGACCGAATCGTGCGCGAACTGCCCAGCTATGTGTCAGTCGTGCGGGTGGATCCGGACGGCAAGGGCATGCGCTTTGCCCTGACCCGCACCCTGACCCCCAATCTGCTGGAAGCCGGCGAGAGGGTGTTCATCGATCTCATTCCAGAGGGCTGGCAAGGCATGCTGCCCGGCCTGCCGCGCGAGGTGGTGGAGGAGTTGAGCGAGCGCTTGCGGCGTGCCGAGGCGACGGCGCGCGAACTGAGCCGATCACGTGATCAGGCGGCCCCGCGCGAGGTGACAGTGCGCCTTGCGCGACTGCCCACCTTGTCGCGGCTGTTGTTCGATGTGCCGTCCGATGCCATGGTCGACCATCGCCGCGATGGCGACAAACTCGACATCTCCATCCGGGGCGGCTTCACCATGGAACCTGCCCGACTTCGCGCTGTTCTTCCCGAGGGCCTCAGGCTCGACTCGATCGAAGCCGCGGGTGGGGCAGTGAGGCTCCGGCTCTCGGTTGCCGACCGTTTCGATCTCAAGCACTTCCGCGAGGATGACGGCCTGGTGGTTGATGTCACCGACAAGAACCGCCCCAGACCTGTCGGCGAAGTCTCCTTGCCGCTTGCGCCAGCGCCAGTGGCACCGGCACCGGCAGCAGCACCATCCGCCACTGCTGCGGCTCCTGCGCCTGCGAGCGGACCAGCGCCCGCCTTGCCTCAGCAGGCCGCCGCTGGGGCCACGCCGGCACTGCCAGCCGTCGATGCTGCGCCCGAAGCCGTGGTGCCAGTGGCGCCCGTGCGCGCCGCCCAGGCGGCTGCTGTCCAGCCCGCCCAGGCCGTGCGCCCCCAGCCGGCGCCCGCGCGTACGGCTCAGCCCGCTCCGGATCCGGCCGCCCCGCGGGCCGTGGCCTTCGAGGTCAGCGAGCAGGAAGACGGTATCCGCCTCGACTTCGTGTTTCCGCGCCGTGCGGCGGCTGCCGGCTTCGATGACCGGGGCGAGACGGTGCTGGTGTTCGACACGATCGATATCCTCGATCCGCGCGATCTGCTCTCGGCTGCCGGCGCGCATCTCGATGCGGCCACCGTGATACGCGAGGGCAAGGCCACGGTCGTGCGCCTGCAGTTCAAGCGCAGCGGGCTGGTGCGGCTGGCGGCGGACGGGACGCGCTGGTCGCTGACCACCGGCGAGAAGGGCGTGCAGGCGGCCGAGCCACTGGTGGCGCGGCGCGGTGTCGACGAGCGTGGCCAGTCGATCGTGACGTTGCCGCTGGCGCAGGTGTCGGGTGTGCACTGGATTGCCAGCGACAGCGGCCAGACCCTGGCTGTCGCCACCGCCTACGGACCCGGCGCTTCCAAGCCCAAGCCGCAGCGCTTCGTCGAATTCCAGCTCGAACAGACGGTGCAGGGCGCCGTCGTCACACCCTTCGCGGATGATGTCATCGTGCGGGTTGGCGTGGGTGAGGTGACGATCTTGCGTGCCAGCGGGCTTGTGGTCTCGATCGGGCCCGACACGCCGATGACGCCGGATAGTGGCAGCAAGGTCGATCTTGTCGCTGACCGCGCAGCCTGGGCCGAGATGCGGCAGGGCAAGGTTTATGACCGGCTTCAGGACATGACCCGCAAGGCTGCCGAGGCGCCGCGCTCCGAGCGCAGCGCTGCGCGTCTGCGGCTGGTGGCGTTCCAGCTTGCCAACGGCCTCCATGCCGAGAGCCTTGGCCCGATCACGGCGCTGCTGGCCGATGATCCCAACATGCGCAATGACCGCCGCCCGCACCTGTACCGTGCGATGGCGCAGGTGATGATGGGGCGCAACAAAGATGCCGAGAAGACGCTTGCTCTGCCATCACTGAAGGATGATGCCGAGGCTGTTCTGCTGAAGGCCGTGGTGGATTCAGAACAAGGTCGGTTCCCTGCCGCGCTGGCTGGCTTCCGCCGCTCGCAGGAGGTGGTCGACGCTTATCCGGACAACCTTCAGGCGCTGGTGCGCCTCGACATGGCGCGCACGGCGATTGCCATGCGTGACCCGGCGTTGGCGGAGCGCGAGCTGACGGCGCTGGGCAAGTTTGCGCCGACATGGCTTCCGCGCGATGAGGTGGAACTGCTTCGGGCCCAGCTCGACGACATCAGCGGGCGGCCTGAGGCGGCGCTGGCCGGCTTCAAGGCGTTGTTCGAGTCCGAGCACAGGCCGATCGCGGCGCGTGCGCAGCTCAAGGGCATGCAGTTGGCCGACCGTGAGCGCGACGGATCGATCAAGCCCGACGAGGTGCAGGCGCGGCTGGAAACCGTGGCGCTGAGCTGGCGCGGCGACGATGTCGAGATCGAGGCCATGGGCGAACTGGGCGCGATCTACGCCCGCCAGCAGCGCTGGCGCGACGCCTTTGCGCTGGCCCGCAGCGCCAATACCTCGTTCCCTGACCACCCGATCACGCGCAAGCTTCATGACGAGACGGCTGGGCAGTTCGAGGAGCTGTTCACCACCGGCAAGGCCGACCAGCTGCCGCGTGTCGACACGCTGGCCCTGTTCTACGACTTCAAGGAATTCATGCCGATCGGCCGGCGCGGTGACGAGATCATCCGGCGTCTGGCCGACCGTCTGGTCGAGGTCGACCTGCTGGATCAGGCCGGCGAACTGCTGCAACACCAGATCGACAGTCGCCTCAATGGCGCGGCGCGAGCCACGGTTGCTGCTCGGCTGGCCATGATCCGGCTGATGAACAACAAGCCCGCCGATGCCCTGCGCGCGCTCTCGTCGAGCCGGCTCTCGGAGCTGCCACGCGATGTCAAGCGCGCCCGCCAGTTGCTGGAAGCCAAGGCGCTGTCCGACCTGTCGCGCACCGACCTCGCGCTGGAAGTGCTGGCTGGCGAACGGGGGCCGGAAGTGGACCGGTTGAGTGCGGATATCCTGTGGACCGCCCGCCGCTGGCGTGAGACTGGCGAAGCACACGAACGCATGCTCGGCGACGCCTGGCGGCAAGCCGAGCCGCTGGGCGACCGCCAGCGCTCCGACATCATGCGCGCCGGCCTTGCCTATGTGATGGGCAACGAAGCGCTGTCGCTCGACCGTCTGCGCACCAAGTATTCCGCGCCGATGTCGCGCACGCCCGATGCCCGGACATTCGCCTTCATCACGGCGGCCAACCGGACCCGCAGCGGCGATCTGCGCGAACTGGCCCGCGCGGTGGCGAATGCCGACACGCTGATGGAATTCATGTCCGACTACCGCAAGCGCTATCCGGATCTATCATCCAGCCTGCGCAACAGGGCCCCGGCGGGCGATGCCAAACCGCCGGCAGACAGCGCAGCACCCGATGCGCCGCCGCCGGCTGCCGGTGCGCCGAAGCAGGCCGACACCGCGCCGGCTGCCACACCCGCCAGCACGCCGGGCCGTCCTGGCTGACAGCCCACGCCGCGAGGGGCATCAACTCCCGTAGCTCTTGACAAGCGAGCCGGCCACCAGGCCCCAGCCGTCGACGAGCACGAAGAAGATCAGCTTGAACGGCAGCGCGATGATGACCGGCGGCAGCATCATCATGCCCACCGACATCAGGATCGAGGCGACCACGAGGTCGATGATCAGGAATGGCACGAACAGCATGAAGCCGATCTCGCAGGCGCGCCTCAATTCCGAGATCATGAAGGCCGGCACCAGGACCTGAAGGCTGACCAGCTCGGGCGAGGCAGGCGCCGGCTCTTTCGACAACTCGATGAACAGCGCCAGATCCTTCTCGCGCACATGCTTGAGCATGAATGTGCGGAAGGGCTGCACGCCCCGCTCGAAGGCCTGTTGCGGCGTGATCTGGTTGGCCAGCAGCGGCACGGCCGCGGCGGTGTAGGCCTCGCGGAAGGTCGGGGCCATGATGAAGGCGGTCAGGAACAGCGCCAGCCCGGTGATCACTGCATTGGGCGGGGCCGTCTGCGTGCCGAGTGCAGACCGCAGCAGCGACAGCACGACCACGATGCGGGTGAACGAGGTCACCATGATCAGGATCGATGGCGCCAGCGACAGCACCGTGATCAGCGCGATCAGCTGCAATGCCCGCTCGGTGACACCGCCGCCAGCGCCAAAATCCAGCGTCATGGTCTGCGCCATGGCCGGAGCGCCAAGGCCGGCCGCACCCAACCAGAGCAGGCTCAGCCCGAGCCAGAGCAAAGGGCGGACCAGCGCCGCGGGCCGCGTCCGTTCGCGCCGAGGCTGGTGAGCCGGGCCCGCCCGGGCATCACCATCAACGGAAGAGTCATTTGGGGGAAACGTCATTCGCGCGCCGACTCACCTTGCCTTTGCGGCAGGGTAAAGCATCTCGCCGGCAAAGGCAGGCCGGCCTGTCCGTGGTTGGCCATCCTGCCTGCCGAACGTCCCGATGGTGAAAGGGTCGGGGTTGCGGTCTTCAGGTCTTGAGCGTCTTCAGGAGCAGGGTGTCTTCAGGAGCAGGGTGTCTTCAGGTCTTGGGCGTCTTCAGGTCTTGGGCGTCGCCGAGCGGTTCAGCAGCCGCGCGAATTCGGCCTCGATCGCATCGACCGAGAAGGGATCCGGACCCGTCCCGGAGGATGCGGGGGCGGTTGCGTCCTTCGGTTCTGCCGGCTTTTCATCCGCCACGCTCTCGCCTTCCGGCTTCTGTTCACGGGATTCCGTGTCCTGGCGCTGAGGTGTCCCGGCCCTGGCCGGCTGGGTTTCTGGCGCTGCGAGGGCAGGTTCCGCCGGCTTTGCCGGTTCGGGCTTCGCCGCGACCGGCGCGGGTGCGGCATCCTGTTTGGCTGCTTCCTGCGTGCTTTTCTGCGTGCTTTCCTGCATGCTTGCCTGCGTGGGCTCTGGCGGCTTGGCGGGGGCTGCGGGGATGGGGGCTGCGGCGTCCGCCGCCTTGAGGGCAGCGATGGCATCGCGCGGCTTGACCACCGTCTCTGCCGTGCGCTGTTCGATCTTCTCATCCGGGAGGAGGCTGGCCGACATGGCAGCCTGCATTTCCCGATCGAGATCTGCCGCGAGTGGCTCAGGCGTGGCGACGCCAACCGGTGGCGGCGCTGCGACGGATGTCTCGCTCTCCGCCTGCTTCTTCGGTGGTGTGGCGTTCTTTGCCTTGCTGTCCTCTTCCGCAGTGGCAGGGGCTGCCGGGGCTGCCGCGCCCGGCTTTACTCCCGAGAAGGGCCGGGCAAGCGCCTCCTGAAGCTGCCGAGTCATGTCGTCGAGCTCGACCTGC
>JAPLOV010000047.1 GCA_026400565.1 Hyphomicrobiales bacterium
CTGATGCTGCCTAAGCCGTCCTCCAGCGCCGCGCCCAAGCCCGGCGCGGTGTTCCACTATGCCTATCTCTGGCATCGCGAATTCGTGGCCGGCCAGATCGAAGCGCGCAATGACCGTCCCGCGCTTGCGCTCGCTGTCGCAGTCAACCAGCGCGATGGACGGACCCATGTCATGGCCTTGCCGATCACCCATTCGAAATCCACCGATCCCGACCATGGCGTGCTTCTGCCGCCGAGCGCCAAGCTTGCTCTGGGAGTTGATGAGGCGCCATCTTGGGTCATCACCACCGAAGACTCGCGCTTTGCCTGGCCAGGAGCGGACCTGCGCCGCGCGCCTGGTCGTTCAAGCCCCTTCTATGGTTTTGTGTCGACAGGGCTGCTGCAGGCGGTCGCCCAATCCTTCCTCCGAAATCGTGAACGGGGCGAAGCCGTCAGTGTCGATCGCTATGACTGACCGAAGGCTTTGTCTGCATCCAGCGTGATCGCCCAGTCGAACCGTCACGATCAGCTGCGACCGCTTTTGCCGATCCGCCCAACAGAGCAGTTCCGAGCTCAGGCGTCGCCCAGAACCTGCTCGGCAATCCACGCCTGATGGGCATCCCGGTCTGGACCGGCTGAGCCATAGCAACACTCACAGATCGACCGACACATGGTCGCTGGCGGCCCACACCTGTCGCCGGCCAAGCCGCAGGCTGAGCATCTTGCACAAGCCTGATAAGCCGACAGCGGACACGATCCGCCTCGTCTTCGCATGGCTGCCGTTCCGCAAGTTGACAGTACCTTCCACATATGAGCGAAAGCCGTTTGGATGCAGGAGAGCAAGCATGGTGCAAGAAATGACCGATCCCGGATCCGCCGTTCCCGGCTTGCTTTGGGCGTATCGCTTCCGGAATGACGGCACGGCGAAGAACCTGGGCCTGAATGTTTCGCGCAACGAATGCAGCAGGACCGACGGTTGGATATGGCTCCACTTCTCACTGTCCGACGAGCGAGCCAAGCGCTTCATCGCCGATTTCGATGGCTTCCCTGAGCCGGCGCGCGCAACGCTCCTGACTGCCGACGAGCATGTGAATGTCTGCATTTCCGATGGGGTGGTCCATGGCATTTTTGTTGACCTCCAGCGCGATCTCGCCGGAATCACGGATGGCACCGGCAAGTTGCACTTTGCCTTCAATGACCATGTGCTGGTCAGCACGCGCCGGGCAGCGCTGCATTCTGTCGAAGCTGCCCGCCAGAGTATCGAGGCCGGCAACAGCATTCCTGCGGCTGTTGGCCTGATCGAGGAAATCGTCAGTCAGTACTGCATAACAATCGAACGCATGATGTCAGCCATTGCGGACCAAATTGACGAAATCGAAGATCGTGTGCTTGAAAAGCGCCGCAATGATGATCGCCAGAAACTGATCCCGGTCCGGCGTCTTGTCATGAAGCTGCATCGCCAGCTTCTGGCCTCGCGTGGCATGTTCCATCGCCTTGAAAGTGCTGTTGATAGCCGGCTTCCGGTCGGCCTTGCGGAAACAGCGACCCAGATCGCCCAGCATCTCGATTCACTCGATCACGCATGTGTCGTGCTGCAGGATCGGGCGCGCCTGGTACACGACGAAATTGTCTCGAAGATCAACGCAGAGACGAACAGGAGCCTTCATGTCCTGTCGACGCTGAGTGTACTGCTCATGCCACCGACACTGGTGGCCGGCGCGTTCGGCATGAACACCAGGGATGTGCCATTTGCCCAGACCGATGGCGGCTTCTGGTTTGCTCTTGCGCTATGCGGGCTGGCTTCGGCCGTGGCCTATGGCCTTCTGAAGAAGCTGGATATCCTCAATTGATCGCTGCCCGCAGGCAGGGCCAATCCCGATAGCGGTCAGTGGTCGGATCCGGCTCCACGAACGGGGACACGACCCTCAGCCGCGAGTTTCCACAATCTCCAGCGCAGGTCGCACCTGCCGCAGCGCGGTGATCATTCTCTCGGCTTCTGCGCGAACGGCAACGTGATGATTGCCTTGCGTGAAAACGATCTGATCGGCAGCGCCCAGACCAAGCAAACCGCGATAAGAAAAGCCACCATCAGAATCTGCCGTCTCGAACAGCACGCGGCGCACGTCTTCCATTGCAATGCTGCGAGATTGTGCGCCGTTAAACGGCTGCCAGGTTGTCAGCACAAGGGCACGCCCTGGCGCATCGATAGCGATACGCCTTGTTCGCGCGCCCATCACTTGCCGAACAAGGAATGGGACCGCCAGCGCAAAGACAAGCGAAAAAGGGACGAGAAAATGCAACGGCGCTGTGTTCCAGGCGGAGATGATAGAGATCGGCCAGATGATAAGGACAATGAAGAAAACGATCGCCCCGCCCCAGTCGCCGCGATCAACGAAATCCGACTTCCGATTGGCCGAATGGGTTCC
>JAPLOV010000198.1 GCA_026400565.1 Hyphomicrobiales bacterium
CTGTTCGATGCGACGTGCGGCCAATCCGAATGGGTTGCGTATGAGGTCGCTGATGATGTTGGTGTCGAGGAGATATCGGTTCACAGGATGTCTTCCGGCATGGCGGGCATATCCTCGATCTGCGGGAAGTCATCCTCCGGGTCGAGCGGCGCTTCTGACTTCCACCGCGCCAGCAATTCAGCCATGGCAGCTAGCTTGGTCACGGGTTCGATGATGAGCCTGGACCCATCGCGGCTGATCAGGACGCGATCCCCCGGCAACTCGAACTCGATGGGAATTCTCACCGCCTGACTTCGATTGTTGCGGAACAGCTTCGCTTCCCTGGGCTTTGGTGAAGGGGACGGCATGATAGGGCCTCGTTTGTATATGTCATAAGCATATGCCACCTGCGCTGTCAAAGCAAGCATCGGCAGTGTCAGCATCGGCAGTGTCAGAGGCAGATTCCGCTTGCCGGTTGGGGTGGCCGAGAACCGGCCGGTCATTGATTGGAATCGAAAAATCAATCTTCGGCCAAAGTCGCGTTAGGCACTTGAATCGATCGATCGGTGCGCTAGGTTTATAAGGGGAAACACGTATGACTGCCTGATTCCCCCGGATCAGGCGGCCATCCCCCCACCCCGCAGGACATCCCTCCTTGCGGTCGCGTGTCACAACGCAAGCGCCCAGCCTTCCCCCGAGGTTGGGCGCTCTCTTTTTCGAACCATGCGGCGCAGCAACGACCATGGCGTGAATGCCAGTCTCGCCGTGATTCTCCGGTGGGTTCCAGGATCGGGCATCTTGTCAGCCCGTCCCCATTCGGCGCATGACCACCTGGCCCCCGATGCGCGACCTCAATCCCACAGCGGACTTGCCGCCATGCAACTTGCCGTCACGACCTGGAACATCAACTCGGTTCGCCTGCGTTTTCCGATCGTCAGGGATCTGATCGAACAGGAGCGGCCGGATGTTCTGTGCCTTCAGGAAACCAAGACGCCGGACGACAAGTTCCCCGCTGCCCAGTTCAGGGCGCTGGGCTACCTGCATCAGGCGATCATCGGCAACAAGGGCTACAATGGCGTGGCGATCCTGTCGCGCCTGCCGTTCTCGGATGCTCAGGCCATGCCGATGTGCGGAAAGCCCGACGCGCGGCACATGTCGGTCACTCTGGCCGGCGAGGCGCGCAAGGCCGCGGGCATCACCATTCACAATTTCTACGTGCCGGCCGGCGGCGATGAGCCGGACCCTTCGATCAACGACAAGTTTGCCCACAAGCTGGCCTTCCTCGCCGAGATGGACGCCTGGGCGCGGGCCTTCCAGCCGACCGGTCAGCAGGCGATCCTGGTCGGTGATCTCAACATTGCGCCGTATGAGACCGATGTCTGGAGCCACAAGCAGTTGCTTGATGTCGTCAGCCACACGCCGATCGAGACCCGAACCCTCGAAAGGTTGCGCGCAGACCATGGCTGGGTCGATGCCATCCGGCAGCTGATGCCCGAGCCGGAACGTGTCTACACCTGGTGGAGTTATCGCGCAGCCGATTGGGAAGCAGCAGACAAGGGCCGCCGGCTCGACCATGTCTGGCTGTCACCTGCGCTGGCGGGCGCGCTGCACTCGGCCGACATCCACAAGCACGCCCGCGGCTGGGAGCGCCCGTCCGATCATGCCCCGATCACGGTACGGCTGATGACGGACCTGGGCCAGATCGTCCGACAGGGCCATCATCCGCTGGCAGAGCGCCCGGTGCATTACCGCGGCAGCCTCCGGAAACTCGCCAAGGACGCGGCTCATGACGCTTCTGGCAATCTTCATCACGGTGGTGGTTTCGCGCGCAACCGCCGTGGCAGGTCTCGCAACGTCCGCAAACAGCGCCGTTTCGCCAAGCAGGAAGCCCGGCGTAGCGATTTCAGCTGCCGGCGAGCCATCGTCACGCGGATCAAGCGCGATCGAACCCGTGATGACCAGATAGCCGCCATCGGCAACATCGCCCTTGCGGAACAGCACGTCTCCTGTCCGAAGAATGCGTGTTTCCGCCGCAAAGGCCAGAAGCCGCAAGCCTTCGCGCGGCAGGAGGCCCAGAATCGGCTGGACCGACATCACCTCGATATCCTGCTCAAGCGCCATGGCGGCACTCCGCGAATGGACGCCGGAACAGCGCCGGAACGTTCACGGCCACCGCAGGCTGTCCAACCCCTGTCATCATGGTTCCAGCCGGTATCCGCCCGGGTCGGTCATCAGGATCGTGGCGCGGCTGGTGTCCGGCTCGATCTTCTGGCGCAGGCGATAGATATGGGTTTCCAGCGTATGGGTCGTCACCGTCGCATTGTAGCCCCAGACCTCCTGCAGCAACACATCGCGCGGCACAGGCTTGCGCCCGGCACGGTAAAGATAGCGCAGGATCGCCGTTTCCTTCTCGGTCAGCTTGAGTTTCGAGCCCTTGGCCGAGACCAGCAGCTTCGAGCCGGGGTGGAAGGTGTAGGGGCCGATCTGGAAGACCGCATCCTCGCTGCCCTGATGCTGTCTCAGGTGCGCCCGGATCCGTGCCAGCAGCACGGCGAAGCGGAAAGGCTTGACCACATAGTCGTTGGCACCGGCTTCCAGCCCCAGAACCGTGTCGGCATCGGAGCCCTGTGCTGTCAGCATGATGATCGGGCTCTTGAAGCCGTTCCGGCGCATCTGCTTCACGGCCTCGCGCCCGTCCATGTCCGGCAAGCCGACATCCATGACGGCAAGGTCGATTCGCTCCGCCTTGGCGGACTGGATAGCGTCAGTAGCATTGGCCGCCTGAACCACGCCAAACTCTTCATACTGCGCGAGTTGCTCGGCCAAAGTCTCGCGCAACACATCTTCATCATCGACCAGGAGAAGTTTGAATGTCTGTGGCATGAAAAAACCGGAGGGTAGGACCGCAGATCAGGCATCTGCAAGCGGAGGCAGCCATCACGCATGACCACGTGCCGATGAACGATAGATCAAGCGGCCCGAAAGTGGAAACCGGATTCTCGGGAAGACCCGCTGTCATGCATTGCCGCCAATTGCGTTTTTCCCAATCCGGTGTTTCGATCGGCCGGTTGTCGACCCTCATGCTTCAGCCTCTCCGGATCATCCTGCCATGAAGCCGCCCGGCACCAGAACATCGATCCGGGGTCTGTCGCGGCTTCTGGTCGTGCGCTCTGTCGGTGATCGAGCGCGCGGCTACCTCATCGCCGGTGCCAGCGTCTTTCCATGCGCGCTCGGGCGCTCCGGCATCGTCGTCTCGAAACGCGAGGGTGACGGCGGTACTCCTTCGGCATCCTTGCCGGTGCGGCGCGTCTTCTTCCGGCCCGACAAGGGGCCGCGGCCCCCGACCCGGCTGGACTGGCGGCTGATGAGCCCGCATGATGCCTGGTGTGACGATCTGGCTGACCGGCGCTATAACCGGCTGATAAGCCGACCACCGGGCGAAGCCGAGGAACGGCTGTGGCGTGCCGATCATCTTTATGACATCGTCGTGGAACTGGGCTGGAACGACCAACCCATCCGGCGTGGGCGCGGGAGCGCGATCTTCTGGCATCTGCCGCGCGCTGGAATGACGCCGACGGCAGGATGCATTGCCACCCCGCGCGCTGTCTTTCACAAGCTGCTGCCGCGCCTTGGCCGGAAAGTCCGGATCAGGATCGGCACGCGGCTCTGAGCCGGAACATGGGCTGAAGGCTCAGCTCCGGCTCCCGAAAATCGCGCTGCCGACACGCACATGCGTCGCCCCGAGCTGGATCGCGGCAGCAAAATCAGCGCTCATGCCCATCGACAGGATCGGCAAACCGTTGCGCCGCGCGATCTGTGCCAGCAAGGCAAAATGCGGCGATGGCGGCTGATCCGCCGGAGGAATGCACATCAGTCCGGCCACCACGAGGCCGTAGCGTTCGCGGCACTGGCGGATGAAGGCATCGGCATCGCGCGGGCTGACACCTCCCTTCTGGGGCTCGTCGCCGGTGTTGATCTGGACCAGCAGCCGCGGGGAGCGGCCCTGTCTGGCGATCTCGCGGGCCAGTTCCTTGGCCAGGCTTTCGCGGTCGAGCGTCTCGATCACGTCGAACAGCGCCACGGCGTCGCGCGCCTTGTTGGATTGCAGCGGCCCGATCATGTGCAGCACCACGTCGGGATGATCCGAGCGCAGGGCCGGCCATTTGGCCAGCGCTTCCTGGACGTAGTTCTCGCCGAAACAGCGATGGCCAGCCTCCAGCACAGGCCGGATGGCCTCGGGTCCGAACAGCTTCGAGACCGCAACCAGAACCACATCATCCGCACTGCGGTCGCAATCGGCGGCTGCGCGCGCGATCAGGTTCTCGACCTCCCTCAGCCGTGCAACGGTGTCCATGCTCACCAAGCTCCGAAAATCTCAAGCCGCGCCAGCGGCAACCTCGTTGACCAAGTGCGCCTGATGGTGTCCTAGTCGCTTGCCTACCGTGCACGCAACTGGCGTTTGCGCGGCATTCTTGTTTGTGCCGCGCCTGTCCGGGATGCGGCCTGGATCCAGACCGAGCGACATGACGACCGAGCGCTACAATCCGAAAGACGTGGAACCCCGCTGGCGGCAGGCCTGGGACCAGCAGGAGCTTTACCGGACGCGGAACGATGATCCGCGACCGAAGTATTATGTTCTTGAAATGTTCCCATATCCGTCGGGCCGCATCCACATGGGCCACGTCCGCAACTACACGATGGGCGATGTGGTGGCGCGCTACAAGCGGGCCCGCGGCTTCAACGTGCTGCACCCGATGGGCTGGGATGCATTTGGCTTGCCGGCCGAGAACGCGGCACGGGACAACAAGGTCAATCCGCGCGATTGGACCTATGCCAACATTGCCAGCATGAAAGGCCAGCTCAAGAGCATGGGCCTTTCGCTGGACTGGTCGCGCGAGATCGCCACCTGCGATGCCAGTTACTATCGCCACCAGCAGGCCATGTTCCTCGATTTCTGGAAAGCCGGTCTGGTCGAGCGCAAGTCAGCCAAGGTCAACTGGGACCCGGTCGACATGACCGTGCTCGCCAACGAGCAGGTCATCGACGGCAAGGGCTGGCGCTCGGGGGCAGAGGTTGAGCAACGCGACCTGACCCAGTGGTTTTTCAAGATCACGCGGTTCTCACAGGAATTGCTGGACGGTCTCGATGGCCTCGAGCGCTGGCCCGACAAGGTCAAGCTGATGCAGCGCAACTGGATCGGGCGCTCGGAAGGCCTGATGCTGCGCTGGGCCCTCACAGCAGGGACCGCTCCAGACGGGTTCACGGAACTCGAGATTTACACGACACGGCCTGACACCTTGTTCGGTGCTTCCTTTATGGCAGTCGCGCCAGACCACCCGCTCGCCCGCGCGGCCGCCGCCAGCAACCCGGCCTTGGCCGACTTCTGCGAGATGTGCCGGCGCATGGGCACATCGGCAGCTGAGATCGAAACTGCAGAGAAATTGGGTTTCGATACGGGAGTCCGCGCGGTTCATCCGCTCGATCCCGGGTGGACGCTGCCGGTCTATGTCGCCAACTTCATCCTGATGGACTACGGCACGGGAGCAATCTTCGGCTGCCCTTCGGGAGACCAGCGCGATCTGGACTTTGCACGCAAGTATGCTCTTCCGGTCATTCCTGTGGTGATGCCGGCCGATGCCGACGCAGCGACATTCGCCATAGACGACACGGCCTTCACTGATGATGGCGTGATGATCAACTCGCGCTATCTGGATGGTATGAAGAGCGACGCGGCCTTCGAGGCGGTGACGCAGCGTCTTGAAATGGCTTTGTCCGGTGGCAGGCCGGTAGGCCAGCGCAAGGTCAACTTCCGGCTACGCGATTGGCTGATTTCCCGCCAGCGCTACTGGGGATGCCCGATCCCCGCCATTCATTGCGACGATTGCGGCGCCGTTCCCGTCCCGAGGCAGAACCTGCCCGTGGAATTGCCGCCCGATATGTCCTTCGACAAGCCCGGAAACCCGCTCGATCATCATCCGACCTGGAAGCACTGCGACTGCCCGCGATGCGGCAAGCCAGCGCGGCGGGAAACCGACACGATGGACACCTTCGTGGATTCCTCGTGGTACTTCGCGCGCTTCACCGACCCGGCGAACGAGAGTGCCCCAACCACGCTCTCTGCGGTCGACGGCCCGTCTGGCTGGCTGCCGGTCCACCAGTATATCGGCGGGGTCGAGCATGCGATCCTGCATCTGCTGTATTCGCGCTTCTTCGCCCGCGCCATGAAGGCGACGGGGCATCTCAACACCGTGGAAGAACCCTTCGAGGG
>JAPLOV010000238.1 GCA_026400565.1 Hyphomicrobiales bacterium
AACGGCACCATCGGCGTCATCTTCGGCATCATCGGGGTGTTGATTTACTTATGGTTCCGCTTCGAGTGGCAATTCGCAGTCGGCGCTGTCATCGCCACCTTGCATGACATCGTGCTAACCATTGGCTTTTTCGTGGTCATGCAACTGACCTTCGACATGACGTCGATCGCGGTGATCCTCACCATCCTGGGCTATTCGCTGAACGACACGGTCGTGGTCTATGACCGAATCCGCGAAATGTTGCGCAAGTACAAGAAACTTTCGCTCACCGATGTCATCGACATCGCGGTCAACGCGACGCTGTCGCGCACAGTTATCACGGCGACCACCACCTTCCTCGCCATGCTGGCCATGGCGATCTTCGGCGGCGGGGTGCTCCGCTCGTTCTCGCTCGCCATGCTGTTCGGCATCGTCATCGGCACATACTCGTCCATCTTCATCGCGGCCCCGATCCTGATCTATCTGGGCCTGAAGACCGGCGGCGGCATCAAGGGCGATGAAAAGCCAGTTCCCGGCAAGGTGCTTGCGCCTGGCTCTGGGGCCTGAACGGGCGGCGCCATGGCCGGACCAGCGCGTTATGACGGGTTCGTGCCGGGCCGACACCTGATCGATGCTTATGGCGCGGGCGGCTTCCGCTTTGGCGAAATGAGCCACAAGGGATCGCTCCTGATGCTGCCCTCCGGCGTCAGGGCCTGGTCTGCCGTCGACCGTCAGCCGTGGACAGGCAGTCAGTTCACCGGGATTTTCGCCGAGGCAGGCGACATCGAACTGCTTTTGCTCGGCACCGGCGTCGATCTCAGGCCCTTGCCCGAGGCTTTGCGCTGGCGTTTCCGCGAGTTGAAGATCGGGCTCGAACTGATGACCACGCCGCCGGCCGCGCGCACCTACAACATCCTGCTGGCTGAAGGGCGCAAGGTTGCCGCCGCGCTGATCAGCGTCGATTGAACTTGAAAACCGGCTGGCCTGCCACATGTGCCAGTGCAGTGGCGAGCCGTTCCCTCGCCGATCCGGAAGCAGCACCATGTCGCTGACGACACCGCGTGCGGCACCCATGCCGAGCCGTGATCTTGAGGAGGCTTACGCCTTCTGCGAGGCGCTGATCCGTGATGTCGACAAGGACCGCTATTTGGCAAGCCTGTTCGCGCCAGCGGCGAGCCGCCCGCACCTGTTTGCGCTCTATGCGTTCAGTTTCGAGGTCTCGCGGGTGCGCGAGGTTGTCTCCGAGCCTTTGCCAGGCGAGGTGCGTCTGCAGTGGTGGCGTGATGCGCTCTCGGGTCTTTCGCAGGGCAGTGCGCAATCCAATCCGGTTTCGATGGCACTGCTGGACACGATCGAGCGCTTTCGCCTGCCGGTTGCAGCGCTCGTGGCGCTGATCGATGCCCGCATCTTCGATCTTTACGATGATCCGATGCCGACTGTCGCTGACCTTGAAGGCTATTGCGGCGAAACCTGTTCGGCGTTGATCCGCCTCGCCAGCCTGATCCTCGCGGGTGGCGAGGATCCGGGGGGCACGGAAGCTGCGGGTCATGCCGGTGTGGCCTATGCCGTCACAGGGTTGCTGCGCGCGTTTCCCTGGCATGCGATGCGCGGGCAGGTCTATGTGCCGAAAGAGTATCTTCTGGCCTATGGCGCAACCCGCGACGACATCGCTTCGGGGCGGGGCGGGCCGGGCGTGCTGTCAGCCATGGCGGATATGCGACAATTGGCGCGCCATCATCTGGCCAGAACACGGGACCTCAGGAGCACGATCGCGCCGGAGATCGCGCCGGCTTTCCTGCCCACATCGCTGGTTGAAACCTATCTCCGCCGCATGGAAAAGCCGGACTATGATCCTTTCACGACCGTTATTCAGACCCCTCAGTGGCATCGCCAGTGGCACATCTGGCGTCAGGCACGGCGTGCCGCGCGCGGATGAACAATCGTTCAGATATGTGCCTTTCGTCTTGAATATGCCCAATTCTCCCGCATAACCTAGCGTCATGAGCTGGGTTGGATGGCGACGTGCGTTCTGCGCGACAAGCGAGCAGGCTTACGTGGCTGAATAGTCCGGTCCGGCTTGCGCAGGCGGTGGCGGCCGCCGGTGTTCTTGGCGTCTGGCGATGCGGGCGCCTGTCGTTTGAGAAGGGTCTTGGAATGACGACTGGGACTGTGAAGTGGTTCAATGCGACCAAGGGGTATGGGTTCATCTTGCCCGACGACGGCGGAAAGGATGTCTTCGTTCATATCAGCGCGGTTGAGCGCTCGGCCTGCGGCCCGCTCAAGGACGGTCAGAAGATCAGCTTCGAGATCACGACCGACAAGCGCACCGGCAAGGCTGTCGCGGCTGATCTCAAGATCATCGGCTGATTGATCCGGGCTGCCTGCCGCTGCAAGGACCGGCGCAGGTCTTCCGCGCGCCGGCAAGGGCGCCATCTGACAATTGCTGCGCCTCCCATAGGCGGTGCTAGGCCGGGTGGCTGGTTCAGAATGCCGCTCCGGGCACGCCACCTATCCAGCTGGCCATGACCTGCTTGGCGCGGGCGGTCAGGGCTCGCTTGCGTGCCAGCGCCTTTTCAGGGCCGCGCATGCGTTTTCCGGTCTCGTTGCGCAGCGCCGCGCCGATGGGCGGAAACAGTCCGAAATTGATGTTCATCGGCTGGAAGGAGCGAGGCCCCTCGTCAATAGTGACGATATGCCCGCCGGTGATGTGGTTGATCAACGCGCCCATGGCGGTCTCGACCGGGGGCAGCGACACCGGCCTCCCATGCCACTCAGCAGCGGCCATGCGACCGGCCATCAGCCCCACAGCCGCGCTTTCCACATAGCCTTCGCAGCCGGTGATCTGGCCGGCGAAACGCAGCCGTGGTTCGGCTTTCAGTCGCAACTGCCCGTCCAGCACCCTCGGTGAGTTGAGATAGGTGTTGCGATGCAGGCCCCCGAGCCGGGCGAACTCGGCGTTTTCCAGGCCTGGAATCAGCCGGAGAATGCGGGCCTGATCGCCATATTTGAGCTTGGTCTGGAAGCCGACCATGTTGAACAGCGTGCCGAGCGCGTTGTCCTGGCGCAGTTGCACGACGGCATGGGACTTGACCAGCGGATCTCGCGGGTTGGTCAGCCCCATCGGCTTCATCGGGCCGTGGCGCAGCGTCTCGCGCCCTCGCTCGGCCATCACTTCGATGGGCAGGCAGCCGTCGAAATAGGGCGTGTTGGCCTCCCATTCCTTGAAGTCGGTCTTGTCGCCGGCAATCAGTGCGTCGACGAAAGCCTCGTACTGCTCCTTGTTCATCGGGCAGTTGAGATAGTCGGCTCCGGTGCCGCCTGGCCCGGCCTTGTCGTAGCGCGACTGGAACCACGCCATAGACGATGGGCGCGATGGCATCGAAAAAGGCGAGTTCGTTCTCACCTGTCAGCGCCAGCACGGCCTCGGCCAGCGCCGGCGAGGTGAGAGGCCCGGTTGCCACGATCACCGAGGACCAGTCCGCCGGCGGCAGGCCCGCGACCTCGCGCCGTTCGATGCTGACCAGCGGATGGGCTTCCAGGGCTGCTGTGACCGCCGCCGAGAAGCCGTCGCGATCCACAGCCAGAGCGCCACCAGCCGGCACCTGATGGGCGTCGCCCTTGGCCATGATCAGCGAGCCGAGCTGCCGCATCTCCCAATGCAGCTGGCCGACCGCATTGCTCTCATGGTCATCGGAGCGGAACGAATTGGAACAGACCAGTTCCGCCAGCCCGTCGGTCTTGTGCGCGTCCGTGCCGCGCTCGGGGCGCATCTCATGGAGCACCACAGGGGCGCCAGCACTGGCAATCTGCCAGGCAGCCTCCGACCCTGCGAGCCCGCCGCCGATGACATGGATGGGTTGTCTGCTCATGGCACCTTGCCTGCTGTTCGCTCCCGGATAGGGCATGCCGGTGGGCCGAGGCAACCCTTCCGGACCGTTTGAATGCCCGTCCTGCCGTCCGGCTCAGACGCCCTTGATCGAGCGGTCCGTGACATTGAGCCGCCCCTCGATGATGGCATCGATCACCGGCTTCTGGCCCGGTGCCGCAGACAGCAGCGGAGCGAGGAGATCGATCTGGTTCGTCGCAATGAGGGACAGCACGTCGGTCATCACCGAGCCGTTGGTCCGGCGCGGCAAGGCGGCCACGACCTGCACCAGTTCTGGCGGAGCTACATGATCCTGGCTCTTGAGCCGCGTGACGATGTCGGCAGCGCTGAGGCCGGAACTTTCCACGAAAGCATAGAGGCCGACGCCCTTGCGCCGGTACGGATATCCCACGATCGCGGCGGCGCTGACACCGTCGAGCGACGCGGCGATCTGTTCCAGGCGCGGCGCTTCACGGTGCAGCCTGAGGCCGCCACCTTCGCGGTCACGCACACCCAGTATGTCGCGTGTGATCAGCTTGTAGACCTTCTTGCCGGTCATCAGCCAGATGCGGGAGGGCAGGCTCTTGCGCCGCAGCACGCGCTCTTCGCCCGGCGTAATCGCCTCGGGGCAATACTTGCGCTTGTGCTTGAGCAGGTGCCGCAGGTCCTCATGGGCCAGCAGCCGGTAGAGCCGGCCACGCCGATCATGCACCGAGGCCAGCTGGAAGTCGGTGACGGCGGCGAGGCCATCGGGCGTGACCAGCCAGTTCGGTTCCTTGGCAAGGTCGTTGTGGCACACGCCGGCCCGGCGCATCTGGCGCAGCAGCCGCTTGGCATCGCTGAAAAGCCGGGTCTGGCCATGGGGCTTTGCCATCTGGAAGGGCAACCCTTCGATGAAGCCGCGGATAATGATGCCGTTCGAGGCCGCATGCAGCATCGGCACGCCGGCAATGCCGGAGGCGCGGGCCAGTGACCGTGTCTCGCGCACGCCGAAATGCCAGGCCAGCGGCTTCGCCCACCACCGCGCCGTGGTCAGATCGCGCCGGATCGCCGGATGCCCGCCAGCCTTGTCGCGCCAGATGCCGCGATCGATGGTGGAGAACACGTCCGACTTGAGGGTCGCAAGCCGCTCGAAGGCCGAGGTGTCCGTACTGGGCCGATCCGCTACAGCGGGCGCATGCACGGCGCGGGAGGATGGATGAGGCTCGACCATGCGCCAGTGAGTAGTGAAAAGCGGCGGGCCGCGCAAATCCGTTTTTGCGCTGGCCCACCACTGGGGGTGGCGCTGGACGCAAAAAGCCCGCCATGCGGCAGGCTTCCGGGGCGCTGATCAGACGACCTGATCAGACGATGTCTCAGGCGGCAGCGTACCGGCGGGCGATGTTGATGATGTCGCCGCGGATGATACCCAGGTCATCAAGCTCGCGGTCGCTGAGCTGCGAGAGTTCGCGCACCGTCTCGCGGTAGCGCAGGTAGGACTGGATCTTGGCAACGATGCTGGCGATGAACACGGCGGTTTTCCTTCGGGCTGAATGGTCTGGCGCGCTGATTGGTGCGCTGCAACATTCCTCATATACGTCATGCGCCAAGTGGATTTTAGGCCCATGTTCCGATATCCGTTATGCGCCAGGAGCATGAGACATTCATGAAATGGCAACACTTGCGGATGCCGCTGCAGGACTGACCGAACTTGGCCCTGATTTGGCCGTCAGTTGGTGTGGGAATCACCGATGTGGGGTGTCGATTCGGTCAGGTGAACGCCGTGTCAGAGAATCTGTTGCGATTTCGAAAGTCACGAGTGTCCGGTGCCGCGCTGGCCTGCGTCGTTGTGGGCTTGTCGCTCGCCATCGTCATGGTGGTCTATGCCTTCGGAACGCCGCTGTTGGCGGCGATGGGCGAATATGCCGGCTTTGCCGCTCAGGCTGCTACGGGAAAACTGCGCTCCTGACCGGGAGCTAGTTGGCCTGCCTTGAAAACAGCGGGCTTGGCGTCACCGTGCGGTCCATGATTGCCTTGAGGTTGACCTGAACCGACGGATCGGTGAGGGGCCCCACCACATCGAACGTCACCTGTGCGCCACCGGTCTGGCTCTGCACGCTTCCGCTCAACCGATAGAGCCGTTCGATCAGCGAGACCTTGCCATTGAGCGCGAGCCGGTAGCCCGGGCCGTTGGCACGGGCTTCGGTCAGGTCGAGAATCCCGTCCTGGATCGTGCCGCCAAAGGCGAACTGTTCGAAGCTGGTCCTGCCGCCCCGCCAGTCCCGCATCACCGCGAGGGGCTGCCGTTCCAGGCGTCGCATCGCTTCCGTCAGGTTGGTACCGAGAAAGTCGCCGTTGCGCGCGCCGAAGCTGATCTTTCCCTGTGCCCGTGCCGTGAGATCTGCCGCTGTCCGGCCGCTGCCTTCGATCTGGTATTGCAAAGTGCCGATGCCGCTCATCCGCCGCGAGTCCAGCATGTCCTGGCTGAGCAGGGCGAGATCGACCTTGTCGGCCACAAGCTGCGAGCGCAACTCGATGCCATTGTCCGAGCGCCCTATGGAAGCCCGTCCGCGCATCGTGCCGCGATAAAGGTCCGCATTGGCCACGGTAATGTCGAGCCGCTGGTCCGTGCCCATGATCTGGGCGGCGACATCGGTCAGCACCAGACCTGGCAACCGCACGCGCTGCAGGGACAGCCTCAGATCGATATCATGGGCCAGCAACCCGTCCACATCGAGCGGTGCGGAGACGGAGGGGTCGGGCAGGTCGAACAGGCGCGCGTCGATGCCCGATTGCGGCCTGCCAATATCGAGACTGCGCCCGGCAAACGTGCCTGTCAGCAGCCAGCGGCCCTCCCGCGCGCGCCAGTCCATGGCCCCTGTCAGGGGGTCCTGGCCAAGGGTCAGGGTGGCGTCGGCGATCTGCGCGCCGCTGCCGGAGAGCTTCAGCGTGCCGTCGAGCGCGGTACGACCCAGCGGGAGCAGCACCGGCGAGCCCGATGCCAGCCAGCTTCCCAACCGTGACATCGAGGCGGCAGAAACCTGCAGCTGTCCCTCAATCAGTGCGCGATCATCGGCGCTGGTGCCGGCGTTGCGGCGGCTTGCGAAATCGAGGTTGACGAGATCGGAGCGGATGCGCACCATCGGCAAGGTCGCGCGCTCGGGCGAATTGCTGGCAAAGGCAAATCTCAGCCGCTCCCCGCGCCAGACGCTTGATCCCTCGACCTCGAAAGCCTCGCCGCGCGCGCGCGCGGAGACCTCGATGTTGACGTCGCGAACCGATGAGACGATTCCCGGTCCGCGCCGGAAGAACACCTCCCCGTTGTTGCGTACCGAGATATGCGGGATCGCCGGCCAGGCAGCGGCAAGCTGCGAACGCGCCAACTCCAGGGGTTCGATGCCATGTTCCGGCAAGGTCACGTCCACATGCGGGCCGTGGAGAATGATGTGATCAAACTCCAGCCGGCCACCAACCAATGACAGCAGCCGCACATCTGCGCGCATCCGCGGGATCCGAAGCTTGATGTCTCCGTCCGCCGAAGCGACCGTGACCTCGTTGGCCACGATCCGCGGCAATGGCAGGATGGCCAGCGCCCCTGTGCCATTCGACGAAATCGAGACGCCAAGGTTCTGCGAAAGCTGGGACAGCAGGTAGCGCTCGACGCTGCGCTCTGCCAGATGCCAGGGCGCAAGCATTGCCGCAACGGCGGCCAGCGCGCCCAGAAGGCCGGCAAGGCGCCAGCGACGGCTCATGGCACGACCTGAGTTGTCACTGCCGGCAAGGACGCAACTGCAAGCATGGCTCGAAACAGAACGATCCCTTGCATGATGGCATGCGGGCATCGGCGCTGCGGCCTTGTCACGCTGAGCTCTCTTGCGGGTTCGAAGATCATGCACAAGGCTCCATGCGGACCTGACACGGTCACGCAATTCAGCGCTGCCACGCGCGCCACCGGTCAGTCTCGGCCCCTACCGATAGCTAGTCCGTGCCATGCCGAATGTCGAGATCGCCGACGGATTCCGGCTCGTTTGTCACAGTTTCCTGCGCCTGGTGCCGAAAGAATCAGCACGCGGGCGGATTGCTCGCGATCCATCCGCCATCAAGCCCCCCAACGACCAGTGTCCGGGTTGACAACGGGCGCGCGCGCGAGGGAAGACGCATCATGATCCGTCGGTGTGTTCCCGCCCGGCGGCGGCAATGTCCCGCGCAAGCCAGAAGGACCGCGACATGAAGAAGGTCTACCCAGACGCAACCGCAGCCCTTGCCGGGCTCCTGCGTGACGACATGATGATCATGGCCGGCGGTTTCGGCCTGTGCGGCATTCCGGAGGCGCTGATTGCTGCGATCCGCGAATCCGGCGTCAAGGGTCTGACCATCGTGTCGAACAATGCCGGCGTTGATGGCATCGGTCTTGGTGTGCTGCTGGAAACTCGTCAGGTCCGC
>JAPLOV010000094.1 GCA_026400565.1 Hyphomicrobiales bacterium
CGGCTTGCCACATCTCGACACCGGGCTGCTGTATCGCGCCACAGCCCGCGCGGTTCTGGATCAGGGGCATGTGCTCTCGGATGTGAACGCGGCAGTGGCGGCGGCCGAGGCGCTTGATGCAGCGAACCTGCCCGAAAAGCGCCTGCGCGGCGCTGAGATGGGCGAGGCGGCGTCCGTGGTAGCCGCGATGCCGCCTGTGCGCGCAGCCCTCGTCGACCTGCAACAGCGCTTTGCGCGGGCACCGGCCGGTGCGGTGCTGGATGGCAGGGACATCGGCACGGTGATCTGCCCTGACGCGACGGTGAAGCTGTTCGTCACGGCAAGCCCCACGGTGCGGGCCGCGCGCCGCCACAAGGAACTGGCCAGCCAGCCCGGTGCGCCGGATTTCGACACGGTGCTGGCCGATATCCGGCGCCGCGATGCGCGCGATTCCGGCCGCGCCGACGCGCCCCTGAAGGCGGCGGATGATGCAGTCGTGATCGACACCTCCGCCCTCGACATCGATGAGGCGCTGGCAGCGGCCATGGCCGTGATCAACGCGCGCCGCCTGGCATCGGGCGCATGAGGAGCGCAGCAAAGCCCGCGAACGCAAGCGATCGTGAACAGACCGCCCTCGCCAGTCCGGCGTCGAGGCTTGTCTTTCGTCGGCAATCAGCCATGCTTGTGACCTGCCGGAGGCGGGTCCGGCATTGCGGAGGCGGGCCATGGGCACAGATGTGCGGATCGCAGCAGGGTTTCTGGCCTTCCTGATCGCTGCCGCGCTCGCGCCACCGGTGGTGGCGCAAGGCAAGCCGCCATCCCAAAGGCTCGCTCAAGCCCCTGCCCCGCGACTGCCGGCCATGCCGACCGAGGTCGATGTTGCGCTGGTGCTCGCGGTCGACATTTCCTTCTCGATGGACCTGGAGGAACTGGCCCTCCAGCGCGCCGGCTACGTCGAGGCCTTGCGTTCGCCGGAGGTCCACAAAGCCATCGCCAATGGTGCGACCGGACGCATCGCGATCAGCTTCTTCGAGTGGGCCGGCGTCAACATCCAGCATCATCTGCTGCCATGGACCGTGATCGATTCGCCTGAATCGGCGCTGGCGGTGGCGGCGGAGATCGAAAAGCAGCCCACCCGCCGCGGGCAGCGCACGTCGATCTCGGGGGCTATCGATTTCTCCGTCCGGCAACTCGACGAGGCCCCGTTCAGGGCGCTGCGCAAGGTGATGGACATCTCCGGTGACGGGCCCAACAATTCAGGTCGCGTGGTCACGGTGGCGCGTGACGAGGCCTTGCGCAAGGGCATCTCGATCAATGGCCTGCCCATCGCCATCCGCAAGCCGGGCTATCTCGATATCAGCGAACTCGACATCTATTACGAGGATTGCGTGATCGGCGGGCAAGGGGCCTTTGTCATCCCCATCACCGAGAAAGCCCAGTTCATCCAGACCATCAAGACCAAGCTCATCATGGAGATCTCGGATGCACCTTCCGAGCCAGCGCGGCTGATCATGCCGGCCCAGGTGCGTGTGCCGCGCGTGTCCTGCACGGTGGGCGAGGACATGTGGCGCAACCGCATGGGCAACTGACCCATCTCAGGTGCCGCGCGGCTTGGCGCGCGCCGTCGGCAGGGCACTGGCGGGGTCATCCGGCCAGACATGGCGCGGATAGCGCCCCTTCATCTCGGCTTTCACGCTCATCCATGAGCCGCGCCAGAACCCCGGCAGATTGCGTGTCACCTGGATCGGACGATGCGCCGGCGACAGCAATTCCAGAACCAGAGGCACCTTGCCTCCTGCCAGCGACGGATGCTGCGTCAGGCCGAACAGTTCCTGCACCCTGATGGCGATGGTCGGGCCGGCCGCAGCCTCGTAGTCGACGGGCACGCGCGTTCCGGTGGGCGCCTCGAAATGGCTCGGAGCCTCGGTCTCGATCCGGCGTCTCATGTCCCAAGGCACAAGGCTGTCCAGCGCCTGTGCGAGATCGTCGGGCTCGATCGCGGCGAGGTTGCTCCGGCCGATGATGTGCGGGGCCAGCCAGGTCCGGGCGTCGCGCGCCAGCGCCTCATCCGACAGATCCGGCCAGCTGCCATCATCGCCGCCGGCCTTTGCCAGAAAGCCGACCCGGCCCCGCATGGCAAGCTGGGAACGGGACCAGCCAAGCCGGTCGATGCCAAGCGCCGCAATGCCCTCGGCCAGCACCATCGCGCTGTCGAGGTCCGGCATGACCGGCATGACCCGCTCCTGGACGATGATGGCACCGAGCCGCTGTCCGGCCCGGCGCCGCAGCGCGCGGGCGGCCACATCAAACGCGGTATCGTCGAAGCCCTTCAATGCGCTGCCTGCCGCGTGTGCCACATCTGCGGGGTCAAGCGCGGCAGCGGAGAGGATCCGCGAGGCCGCCGCACTGCCGGTCAGTTCCGCCACGACCAGCCACCCGGAGGCGGCCAGCCTTTCGTGGGCGGGCAGCTCCCCTCCGCGACCATTGGCCAGCAGGTAAGCGCCGGGTCGCCCTCGCGCCCTGGCGATCCGCTCCGGATAGGCCAATGCAAGCAAGGCGCCGAGGGTCACGGGGCCGCTGCGCCGGGCCGCTGCCGACCGGCTGCTCTCGGCCATCCGCGCCCACCCCGTGGCCAGACGTTTCATGTCCAGAGCCCGGGGGGATCTATCCCGGTTGAAGCGCTCGACCCGCTCGGTCAGATCGGGGCCGTCGCCACCAAGCCCGCGTTCGACCAGAACAGCGGCAAGGTCGGCGGCAACCTGGCCTGCTCCGCGCTCCGCAGCCTCGATCAGCATGCGCCCCAGGCGCGGCGGCAGCGGCAGGCTTTGAAGCCGCCGGCCTGCGGTGGTGATGCGCCCGTCCGCGTCGATCGCGCCAAGCTCCCGCAGCATCCTGGCGGCCTCCTGCAAGGCCGGCAGCGGCGGCGGATCGAGAAACTTGAGGCTGCGCGGATCAGTGACGCCCCATGCGGCACAATCGAGCAACAGGGGAGCAAGGTCAGCCGCAAGGATCTCAGGCGTGGTGAAAGCTGCCAGAGCGCCCGTCGCAGCCTCGTCCCAGAGGCGCAGGCAGATGCCGGGCTCGGTGCGGCCCGCACGTCCACGGCGCTGGTCGACCGCCGCGCGCGAGGCCCGGATCGTCGCCAGCCGCGTCACGCCGATGTCAGGCTCGTAGAGCGGCACGCGGGCCAGTCCGGCGTCGATCACCACGCGAACACCCTCGATCGTCAGCGAGGTCTCGGCGATGGACGTGGCGAGCACCACCTTCCGGCGTCCAGGTGCGGCAGGCTTCACGGCCTTGTCCTGTGCCGTCATGTCCATCGCCCCATAAAGCGGAACGATGTCGACGGGCAGGTGGACACAGCGCGGTGCCAGACGCTCTGCCGTGCGCAGGATCTCGCCTTGCCCCGGCAGGAACACGAGAATGGACCCGGTCTCCTCCGCCAGTGCTGCCAGGCAGGCAGACACAACCTCGTCCTCGATGCGCACCAGCGGATTGTGGCCCAGATGGCGCGTCTCGACCGGATGGGCCCTGCCCTCGCTCCGGATGACGGCAGCTTCGCCGAGAAGACCGGCAACCCGCGCGCCGTCCAATGTCGCGGACATCACCACGATGCGCAGATCCTCGCGCAGCCCGGCCTGCGCATCGAGCGCCAGAGCGAGACCGAGATCGGCGTCGAGCGAACGCTCGTGAAACTCATCGAACAGGATGCCTGCGATCCCATCCAGCATCGGATCGTCGAGGATCATGCGGGCGAAAACACCCTCGGTCACCACTTCGATCCGGGTTCCTGCGCTGATCTTCGAGCCCAGCCTCACCCTGAGGCCAACCTGCTCGCCAACCGCTTCGCCCAGCGTTCTCGCCATGCGGTCGGCCGCGCCACGCGCCGCCAGCCGCCTTGGCTCCAGCATGATCAGCTTGCGGCCTGCCACCCAGGGCTCGTCCAGCAGTGCCAACGGCACGCGGGTCGTCTTGCCGGCACCGGGCGGCGCGACCAGCACGGCATTGGGGTTCTGGCGCAAGGCCGCGATCAGCCCCGGCAGGGCCTCATCGATCGGCAGGGGCGTGTCGAAGTCGCGCATTGGGCTTCATCTGCCGCGAGGCGGCGGCAGATGCAACATCGCCGGCCAAGGGGGCCAGCCCCGCTTCAGGCCGCCAGCACCAGCCCGATGGCGAGTTGACGGACCTCGACCTTGCCGCGCCGCACCACCAGGCAGCCATTGGCGGGGATGGCTTTCCAGCAGTCACGGCGTTCATCGACCGGCTCGGACGCGATCACGACGTGGGTGGCCTGCTCGCAATAATACAACGTCGGTGGTTTGGGATCGCTCGACCAGCGGAAGGCGTGGATGGTCTCGCCATCAGAGAGCCCTGCCGCAAACCGGAGCGGCTCGCTGACGCCGGCATCCCGCATCAGCGCCACCGCGGCTGAAAGGGCTTCTGACATGGCCGTGACCGGATCGGTCCCAGCCCTGATCCGGCCCAGTGCGATCAGGAAGAGGGCTTCCGAATCGGTCGTTCCGGTTCGGGCTGCATACAGCTCGTCCGGGATCAGCGCTTCGAGCCTGCGCTTGATTGCGGCATAGCCCCCGATCTGGCCATTGTGCATGAACAGCCAGCGGCCATGGGAGAAGGGATGGCAATTGGCGCGAGTCGAGGCGGTTCCGGTCGCTGCCCTGACATGGGCGAAGAACAGCGGCGAGCGCACCTGCCGGGCAATCGACATCAGGTTCTCGTCGGACCAGGCCGGCCGGATCTCGCGGTACAGGCCAGGTTCCGGCCTGTCGCCATACCAGCCAAGGCCGAAGCCGTCGCCGTTCGTGCCGGTCTTGGCCTCGGTCGCGTGGATCGACTGGTGCACCAGCGAATGGCACGGCGAGGACACGAACTCCTCAAGGAAAACAGGAATGCCCTGATAGGCGAGAAAGCGACACATCCGTTCGGCCCAGCTCCCTACCAGCGCAAGCCGGCACAGGGTCCAGCCTGCCACAAAGGCCATGAACAGCCGGTGAAGACTGGCACCGTGATCGGCAGCGCCGCTCAGTCATCGCAGGCGAAGTTGACCTTTGTGGTCTTGCGCGAACGCCCGAGCCTGACATCGACCTCAAGCGCACCGCACGTGGCGCTGTCCAGCAGGAAGGCCTTGTGGCTCTTGCCATCCTCGCCGAACTGGAAACCGCCATAGGCGCGCTTGAGCAGCACGCGCGGCCCGGTCTTGGCGACCTGCGTGACGGTCACCGAGGCCATGTCCCGTGCGATCTTGTCGGATGCTCTGCCATTCTTTGGCCCGGTGAAGGCAAGGGTCACCAGCACAGCCTCGGCGGGCTCACCAATGTCGCCTTCACCCTTGGGGGTATTCACGAAGGTCTTCCTGGAGCCGGCAACGTTCTCGGACAGCGAACCGGAACGCTCCTTGAACAACTGGAGCCGAATATCGTCGATGGCAACCTGTGCCGATACGTCAGTGCTGCAGGCGATGATCAGGAACCCACCTGCAAGAAGGCTGCGATACATGCGAAAGATGCTCCAGGTTGCGCCGCGTCGAGTGTTTTGAAAGGTTTATATTGTCGCGCGCAGTCCCATGCACCAGCCAGGAAACAATTGCTAGACCTCGCAGGTAGGTTTAAGGCCCGCAAAGCATAAAAATTGCGCGGATCAGCAATCGCTGGCCGGCGTTGCAGGGCAGGGCTCCGGGAGAATTCGATGTTGGCAAATCTGGTGACGGCGTTTCTGGCGGCGGCCTTCGTGGTGCTTCCCGAGCAGGCTCAGGCGGCAGCCGCGATCGATGGCAGCGGCATGTCCCTGCTCTGGGTGATCCCGTTTGCCGGGCTGCTCCTGTGCATCGCTACCGGCCCGTTGCTGTTCCACCACGTCTGGGAACACCACTATGGCAAGATCTCGGCCTTCTGGGCTGCGATGGTGATCATCCCGCTCTATCTGAGTTTCGATGCCTCTGCGGCCACCAAGGGCGTCGCCTTCGCCATGCTGCTGGAATACG
>JAPLOV010000037.1:0-2775 GCA_026400565.1 Hyphomicrobiales bacterium
CCTGAAAAGCAGGTGCTCTGGCAGCAGGCCCAGAAAACCGGTCGCTTGCATCAGAAGGAAGGTGGCAAGCACCGTCGACGCGCCCATGACGGCAACCAGAAATCTCACCTGCGACTTCATCAGGTGGGAGTGGTCGAGCAACGGGGTCGAGATCGCCAGAAGGATACCCCACCAGGCGATCCATCCCCATTCGACGGACGCGAAGGGGAACGGTGCCAGAACCACAACACCAACAACCACCCCCGTCCCTACGAGAGCAAGAATATGTCCGGCTTTTCGAAAGACATCGCGTCTGCCGCCATGCGCTTGCATATGCGTCCGATCCGGCGACGATCTCATGTCGTCAGATCCGAGGCTGCGGTTCTGTGATGGCATCCGCGATCTCTCACAAACCCAGGCGGCGCCAACCCAATCACGGGGGTGCCGGCCCGACTGACATGCCTTATGGCGTCGTCGTCAGGGAACCGCCGGTCGTCACGAGACGTGTTGTCGTGGTGCTGCTCCCGATCGTGGGGATTGTGGCCACGTTGGTGGCGAAGTTGATGTTCGAATTGATGAAGTTGATGAACTTCAGCCAATCGACAGATTGCGAATTCGCCACATAAATGATGTCACGGTCCCTCATCTGGAAGCCCGAGGTCACGAACATCCCGGCTGGATCGCGCAACTTGGTCCGATAGACAACCGGTACGGTATGGCCATGGCCGAGCTTGCTCACATCAACACCAAGTTTCTCGGCGATTTTCCGCTCTTCAACACGGAAGACAAACACAGAGTCCGGGTCTGAACGCGTGTCGATCAGACCACCGATCTTGGCCAGAGCCTCAGCCATGTTCAGGTTTTCTTTCTCGAAGAAAATCTGACCCTGCTGTGTTGTCGCACCGAAAACCAGGAAGGTTGGGGCCTGCCGGAACACGTAGATCGTATCGCCTGGAAGCACGAAGATATTGTCGGCGGGCGACGACAGAAGCTGATTGAAGGTAACCGTTGCACGTTCCTTCCCGCGCTGAAGGGAGACGAACATCTCGTAGCCCGCAAACTTGGTGCCGCCGGCGCGGGCAATGACATCGAGGATGCGCTCACCGAGCGGGTTGAGCGTGAGGCGCGAGGAGCCGACGTCGCCCAGGATCGTGACCTGAGCCGAGCGCCGCTCAGTGATCGAAACAACGGCTTGCGGCTCGATTGCGCGATTGCGCAGGCGTTCCTCGATCAATTGCTGCACTTGCCGAATGGTGCGGCCAGCAGCCGGCACGACGCCGGCATATGGGATTGAAATATTGCCCTGACGATCAACTTCCTGGTTCGGAAGCGCGATGAAGTTGCCTGAGCGAGAGCCCGCTTCAGCTGGAATGAACAGGCCGCCTGCGGACGCCTCAAAGATCGACACAGAAATCGTGTCACCAATTCCCACCGTCAAGGTTGGGGCAGGTCGGCGGTCTGTAAATCGGCCACTGAAAGAATTCTGCGACCGCACGGGGATGACGCGCAGCGCTTCGGGCGTAATATCAACGACGGCATACGGCAATCTGTCTTCTTGGGCACCATAGACTGCCACAGTCGCGCTTCCGTGGACTACATCGCCATACGGTCCGGCTGCGGGGAGGATTGAACATCCTGCACCCGCACAGGCCACTGCGAGCACGGCACCGAGCCGCTTCGATCGCTGCAAAAAAGCCATGCTCAATCCTGAAAAATCATAACATGGTCATTTGGCAGGAATGCTCGGCTGCCGCAATTGCTAACCGTCTGTTAACTGGAGTAATGGTGATGATATGATTAAATTGTTGCATTTTTGCAACTTTGATCACTTATGTCGCTGCCGCAACGCAGTGCGACGTGTCGCTTCCGCAGAGCCATGTTTGATTGATATTTCACATTTGTCATACTTCTTGCGCAGGGGAACGATGCTGAACATGAGTGTGCTTTGGTGAGCATCACTGATCTCAAGGCTGGTCAACTTCGTGCAGTTGTACACAAGCCCATCAAGACCGGGCGATTGCTCCCGGGTGGTCGGCGAATCTATGTCGTCGGAGACATTCATGGCCAGCTTGATCTGTTGCAGGCGCTATCTGCCGAAATTGAGAGGCTAGAGGCAGTCCTGGATGCCGCTCATACCCATGAGGTGTTCTTGGGTGACTACATCGACCGCGGCCCCGCTTCTGCAGGTGTTGTCGACTGGCTTGCCGCGCGCACCTGTTCGCGCAGAATGCGAATCTGCCTCAGGGGCAATCACGAGTGGCTCATGCAGGCTTTCATCGCATCGCCAGACGCATTTGAAGCCTGGCGATCGGTCGGTGGTGGCGCTACTCTTGCAAGTTATGGCATTCCGCGTCAGCTGCAAGGTGACCGCTCGGCGCTTGCCCGAATGTGGCGTGAGTTCTTGCTCAAGGTTCCACAGGAGCATATGAATTTTCTCAGCAAGCTCTGGCAATTCTATCAGGCCGGGGACTATTTTTTCGTCCATGCTGGCCTGCGCCCTGGCTTGCGGCTCGAAGCTCAGAGCGAACGTGACATGCTGTGGATTCGCTCCGAGTTTCTCGATAGCAACCACGATTTCGGGGTTACCGTCGTGCATGGGCACTCCCCGGCAAGGGATGTTGTTTTCAGGCCAAACCGCATTGGCCTCGACACTGGTGCGTATGCGACAGGCCTGCTGTCATGTATCATGCTTGAGAGCGACGAAGCCACCGTGATCCAGGTGCGTCCCGCAGGGCTGTGAGGCGTCGAGGCGCAACCGGACAGATCCGGGAGCCTGGCGCCATCCGACAAGCCTGA
>JAPLOV010000037.1:2798-12471 GCA_026400565.1 Hyphomicrobiales bacterium
GCTTGCCTGCGATGGACCAAGATCTGATGTTCTCCGGAAGAGCCTTCCCGTTTTTCATCAAATGACGAGACCCGGCATCGTATTGGCGGCTGCGGCTCACAGCCCAGGGCGATTGAATCTCCGGTCGCACGTTCCGCATACTGCAACATCATAAACGCTGGTAGCATCCGATTAATCCTAATTGATGTGCAGATTTGATGCTTAATAATAAGTAGAAATATTGAATCAGAAGCGCATAAATTATCAAACCTGATATCAGGATCATTACGTTAGGTCTGACTCCGGAGCGAAAGCTGGAGCCAGTCTATGTTTGCAGTTCTCAAAACTCTTGTAAAACGTTACCAGAATTCATATGGTAAAGTTGTGCTGGCATCCTTGGCGATGTTTGGCGCGATCGAGGCAACAGCGACGCCGCTCAGCGCCAGCCGCCAGCTCCTCGAACATCCCAATTATGTGGCAGCCGTTGGGCCGATCTTAACTCCGCTCGGTTATACCCGCTTCTGCTTCGCCTATGGCGATCAGTGCAAGGTCTCGAACCCGATCTTCAGGCCGAAGCGGATGGCGGCAACCGAGGCCATGGTGAAGGATCTCGACATCGTCAACCGCGCGGTCAATCGTGCCATCCGTCCGCAAGCCGATGCGCCAGGGCTTCTCAATGATATCTGGACGATCGCGCCGCGTGCCGGCGATTGTGACGATTATGCTGTGACCAAGCGTGCTGAATTGCTCAAAAAGGGCTGGTCAAGCCGCGCGCTCCTTCTCGCCAAGGTCGTGGCGCCCAGCGGTGAAGACCACCTTGTTCTGGTCGCCCGCACCCGTCTCGGCGACTTCGTGCTCGACAATCTGAGCCAACGCGTGTTGCCGGCCGCGCAGACAAATCTTCGCTGGGTCGGGCTTCAGTCGGCTTCCAACCCGCACATCTGGCACCGTGCCGCAGTCCGCACAACAGGGGTATGAGCGCGCCTTACGCTGTCGATCCAGGAAAGGCACAGGCGTTTCGCCACAAAATCGTTGCGTTAACTCAATATCAACCTTGAACTTGAGCTTTTGGCCAACAGACGTCAAGTCAAAGGTCAGAAGTGCCCGGGCGCTGGTCCGGGTGAAGGGTGGCCGGTGACAGCGTCACAACCGGTTTGGCCACCGAGGTGACGCAAGAGGTGCTGTTGCATGCGGATTGCTGTGATCGGATCCGGATATGTCGGCCTGGTGTCCGGCGCCTGCCTTGCCGATTTCGGGCACGAGGTTACCTGTGTGGACGTCGCCGTCGACAAGATCGAGGCGCTCAAGGCCGGTCGCATGCCCATCTATGAGCCAGGGCTCGACCAGTTGGTGGCGAGCAATGTCCGTGCCGGTCGGCTCCATTTCACGACTGATCTGACAAGCCCTGTTGCTGAGGCGGATGTGGTGTTCATCGCCGTCGGCACGCCGGCTCGCCATCGCGACGGCCATGCCGATCTTGCCTATGTCTACGCTGCTGCCGCAGAGGTCGCGAAAGCGGTCAAGGGGTTCACGGTTGTCGCAACCAAATCAACTGTGCCGGTTGGCACAGGAGATGAGGTCGAGCGCATCATCCGTTCAACCAATCCGCACGCCGACGTCGCTGTGGTCTCGAACCCCGAGTTCCTGCGCGAGGGTGCCGCCATCAAGGACTTCAAGCTGCCCGACCGCATCGTGGTCGGGCTTGAGGACGAGCGTGCGCGCGAGGTGATGACCGAGGTATACCGTCCGCTCTATCTCAACGCCGCGCCCGTAACCTTCACCGAGCGGCGTACGGCGGAGCTGACGAAATATGCCGCCAACGCGTTCCTTGCGATGAAGATCACCTTCATCAACGAAATGGCCGACCTTTGCGAAAAGGTGGGCGCAGATGTGCAAGGCGTGGCGCGCGGCATTGGGCTCGACAACCGGATTGGTTCAAAATTCCTCAATCCTGGCCCCGGCTATGGCGGCTCGTGTTTTCCGAAAGACACGCTGGCGCTGGTCAAGACCGCACAGGATCATGACAGCCCGCTGCGGCTGGTGGAAATCACCGTGGCGATCAACGAACAGCGCAAGCGCAACATGGCGCGCCGCGTGATTTCTGCCTGCGGCGGCGATGTGCGCGGCAAGACGATCGGAATCCTGGGGCTGACCTTCAAGCCGAACACCGATGACATGCGCGATGCTCCCTCCATCGCCATCATCCAGGCCTTGCAGGATGCCGGCGCGATCATCCAGGCGCATGATCCCGAAGGCATGGACTCCGCCAGGGAGCACATGGATCACGTGGCCTTCATGAACGGCCCTTACGATGTTGCCAAGGCCGCGCATGCGCTGGTGATCGTGACCGAGTGGGAAAGCTTCCGCGCGCTTGATTTCGATCGGCTGCGTGGTGCCATGGCTGACCCGCTGCTGGTCGACCTGCGCAATGTCTACCGGCGCAGCCAAGTGGCCAGGCACGGTTTCCGATATGTCAGCATCGGACGTCCCGGGCAGGAGATCCCGATCGCGATGCTGAATGCGGCGGAGTGAGCGGGCGCATCGGGCGATACATTCCAATGCTTAGCCAACCAAATCGAGTCTGTCAGGCATATTCGTGCATCTATATGGATCGTCTTCTGAAAGATATGTCATGTTGAAGCTGAGCATAGCGCACAAGCTCATGCGTTTCATTGGCCACACTAACATTCCATTCAAGCGTGGATTGTTATCCAGAATGGGTATTAACAATATTCATGAAAATTATAATTTCGAGGTAAATGTTCGAAATATCAAATATCGAGGATATCTGAATCAGCATATAGACCGTAATATTTTTTTCTTCGGTGCGTATGCCGAGAATGAGATCAAATTTCTATTAAAAGCCGCAGACTTTCTTCGAGGTGTGCGTGGTTCAGTCATTATGTTGGACGTTGGGGCAAACGTCGGGCAGCATAGTCTGTGTTTGGCGTCGAAAGTCGATGCTGTGCATGCGTTTGAACCTAACCCCGATTGCGTATTGCAATTCAGCAGTAACCTGAACCTTAACGGCATTGGGAACGTCCATGTTCATCAGATTGCGTTGGGCGAAAGTGATGGCGCAGCAGAACTTGGCTCAGGCCTTGTCGGGAATAATGGTTCTCGATCGCTAAGATGGTCAATTAACGATGCTGATAATATTTCTGTAAGCGTCAGAAATGGTGACAAAATAATTGAAGAACTTGCAATTGAGAAGAGCGGATTCTGCGATAAGGATGAGCTGCGAAATGCACTTTATCCAGATCATGTTTTGTACCGTCTAGGCGATAGCGATGATGCCGAAATTTAAAAATTTGATTGGATAGACGGTGAACTTATTGTTGTTCCAAGAGAGCTTGACTCCGAATTTAGAGAATTTTCCCGAACTTATTTATCTTGATATTGAAATTTACATATTAAATATGAACAACTCATAATGAGAAAGGAGTTTGATTTGAGTAAGAAAGACTTCTTTGGCGGGCGCGTCCTTGTTACCGGTGGTGCCGGCTTCATCGGCTCGCATCTGTGCGAACGGCTGCTTGAGCGCGGCAATGATGTGCTGTGCGTCGATAACTTCTTTACCGGGCGGCGTGGCAATATCGGGCATCTGCTGCAGCATCCGCGCTTCGAATTGATGCGACATGATGTGACGTTTCCGCTCTATGTCGAGGTGGACCAGATCTACAATCTGGCTTGTCCCGCCTCGCCGGTGCATTACCAGTTCGATCCGGTGCAGACGACGAAGACCAGCGTGGTCGGTGCGATCAACATGCTCGGCCTCGCCAAGCGCCTGAAGATCCCCGTGCTGCAGGCGTCGACATCGGAGGTGTATGGTGACCCGAGCGTGCATCCGCAGCCGGAGAGCTATTGGGGCAACGTCAACCCGATCGGACCGCGCTCATGTTATGACGAAGGCAAGAGATGCGCCGAGACCTTGTTCTTCGACTATCGCCGCCAGCACAATCTGGACATCAAGGTGATCCGCATCTTCAACACCTACGGGCCACGGATGCACCCTTCGGACGGACGGGTGGTGTCGAACTTTATCGTCCAGGCACTGAGGGGCGAGGACATCACGCTCTATGGCAATGGCGAGCAGACGCGCTCGTTCTGCTATGTCGACGATCTGGTCGAGGGCATTATCGGCATGATGGAAACGCCAAGTGATGTGACGGGGCCGATCAATCTCGGCAATCCTGGCGAATTCACCATGCGCGAACTGGCTGAGATCGTGAAGGAGCTGACAGGCTCACAATCACGCCTCGTGCACCGCCCGTTGCCGCAGGATGATCCGAAGCAGCGCCGCCCGGATATCACCCAGGCGCAGGAGACGCTGGGCTGGGAACCAACGGTTGCACTCCGGCAAGGCTTGACCAAGACGATCGCGTATTTTGACGAGTTGTTGAAAGCGGCTTGATGGCTACGGTCCTCGTCACTGGTGGTGCCGGGTTTATTGGAAGCCATGCCTGCAAGGCGTTGGCCCGGGCCGGCCATACGCCGATCGTCTACGACAACCTCGTTCATGGTCATCGCAATGCCGTCAAGTGGGGCGCTTTCGAGCCTGGCGACATCCGCGATGGCGCCAGGCTCGATGCGGTTCTGAGACTGCATCGACCCGAGGCTGTGATCCACTTTGCGGCCTATGCCTATGTCGGGGAATCGGTATCAGACCCGCTCAAGTATTACGACAACAACATCGGAGGCACAGCGATGCTGCTGGCGGCAATGCGCCGCAACGGCATCAATCAGATCGTATTCTCCTCCACATGTGCGACCTACGGCAATCCGTCTTCACTTCCGATTGACGAGGAATCGCCGACCAACCCCATCAATCCTTATGGCTTCACCAAGCTGGTGGTCGAACGGATGCTCGCCGAGTGTGCCCTGGCATCTGGTCTGAAATGGGCGGCGCTGCGCTATTTCAATGCTGCAGGTGCGGATGAAGATGGCGAACTGGGCGAGCGCCACCACCCCGAGACCCATGCGATCCCTTTGGCATTGAAGGCCGCCTATGGTGCCGGGCCGGCATTCCACGTGTTCGGCACCGACTATGAGACGCCGGACGGCAGCGCCATTCGCGACTATATCCATGTCAGCGACCTTGCCGCGGCGCATGTCCTTGCGCTCGAATACCTGATCAATGGCGGGATAAGCGACATCTTCAACCTCGGTACCGGCCGCGGTGTTTCTGTTCTGGAACTGCTTGCTGCGGTCAGGGCGGTGACAGGAAGGGATGTGCCGTATGTGCTCATGCCGCGCCGCGCCGGCGATCCGGCAGAGCTGGTGGCGCGAGCCGACAAGGCGAAAGCTGCCTTTGGCTGGCAACCGCTCAACTGCGACATTGCAAAGATCGTCGCAACGGCAGCGCCATGGTTTTCGAGGTGATCGAGGGCTCTGAAGTGCGAGTAGCGCGCCGATCGGTAACGCTCTTGCGACAACAAGCTTTCCAAAGGACAGAGTTATATGTAGCACGCTATGAAAATTTTAGTTCAGAGGAGTTATGTGATGAAAACTGCTTTGGTCTGTGGAGCCGGCGGGTTTATTGGCGGGCATCTTGTTAAACGACTAAAAGCCGAAGGTTTCTGGGTGCGTGGCGTGGATATCAAATTCCATGAGTACGAAGAGACTGTTGCAGATGATTTTGCTGTTGGTGATCTGAGGGACCAGAGTTTCTGTCGTTCTGTCATTGATCGGCATTTCGATGAAGTCTATCAGTTGGCGGCGGACATGGGTGGCGCTGGTTACATTTTCACCGGCGAAAACGATGCGGATGTTATGCATAACTCTGCGACTATCAATCTGAACGTTCTTGATGCGTGTCATAAGCGCAATATCAAGCGTGTGTTCTACTCATCTTCCGCTTGCATGTATCCGTCGCACAATCAGGAAGACCCGGACAATCCGCTCTGTTCGGAAGACTCGGCCTATCCCGCCGCACCGGACAGCGAATACGGCTGGGAGAAGCTGTTTTCGGAACGACTTTATCTGGCTTACAACAGAAACCATGGCATGCAGTGCCGAGTCGCTCGATATCACAACATCTTCGGTCCTTTGGGGACATGGCGTGGCGGCAAGGAGAAGGCACCAGCTGCACTATGCCGAAAGGTTGCGGTCGCCCGCGAGGGGGACGCGATCGAAATCTGGGGTGATGGCAAGCAGACACGATCCTTCCTGTTCATCGACGAGTGCATTGAGGGAACCTTGCGCCTTGCCCGTTCCGCCTTCGAGGGACCGGTGAACATCGGTTCGGAAGAGATGATCACGATCAATGGTCTTGCCAACATGATTATTGACATGTCGGGCAAGCGCATCTCGATTGCAAACATAGATGGGCCAACAGGCGTACGCGGCCGGAATTCAGATAATCGGCTCATCCAGCAAAGACTTGGATGGGCCCCGAGCCGCCCGCTCGCGGCGGGCATGCGTGTCACTTACGACTGGGTGCATGCGCAAGTTATGCGCAATATCGCCGCATGAGCCATGCAGATCGCCTGAACGCCAATCAAGACGTAGCCGCGTCATTTCTCAATGGCGAAGTGACGTCAACTGGCGCTACGACCATCGTCTGCGATTGGATTCCGCCTGAGTTCGGTGCAGTTGGCCAGTATATGCACGTGCGCTCGCATCAATTGGCAAGCCAGGGCAAAGATGTTGCGCTTGTTGGTCTTGGGCGCCAGAAAGCTGAAGTTGACCATACGCATATTGGCCAAGGTCACCTGTCGATCGTTCGCATCGACGCGCGATCATCGGCAACTCCCAAGACAGGGCTCTTGACCCGCGGTCTATGGGCTATGCGCATGAACGTTCGATTGATCATGGCGACGCACCGTGCACTCAAGGGGCGCGGAAAGGGCGATCTTGTGGTCACGGGCTCGCCACCCTTCCTTTCGAGCCTGATGATCATGATCAATGCGCTGCTGTGGCGGCAACATCTCATCTACCGGATCACGGATTTCTATCCAGAAACCATTCTTGCCAGCGGACAGGCATCATGGATCCGCTTCCTGGCTCCCGTCTTCAAGACAATCCGCGCCCGCGCTGATCAATTCGAGGTGCTTGGCCGTGATCAGGAGCGTCGTCTCATGGAAGACGGCTTCGCTGCATCCAGGATCACGCTGGTGCGGGACGGCTCGCCAGTAAAGTTTGATCCAGGCATGCAGCCGCTCGAGTCGCCGTTCGAGCCGGGAGCCAGGATTTTGCTTTACTCCGGCAATCTGGGTGTTGCGCACCCGATCGATGTATTCTGCGAGGCCTATCGGAGACATATCCAATCTGGCTCGAACCGGGTCAGGCTTTGGGTGAACGGCATAGGCGCGCGCGTCAAGGACGTCGTCGCCTTTTGCCAGAAGCATGACTTGCCACTTCATGTTTCCGGGCCGGTCGATTTGGATCGGCTTGGCCGACTGCTCATCACAGCCGATGCTCATCTGGTTTTGCTCGGCGATGCCTACTGGGGTTATGTGCTGCCGTCCAAGATTTACGCCTGCCTTGAAAGCGGAAAACCGATACTGTTCGTCGGGCCTCCAGAATCCGATGTTGCGCTGCTGATGCGTGAGGCACATGATAGGCGACATCTGCAAACCACCGACATCGAGAGCTGCTTTCAGTTTCTGGAGAACTTGTCTTGATTAACCATTTGAGCGCGAATTCATCGTCGAGAGCGGTTTGATCCGCAGAAAAACTAGATTGAGCTTGTCCCTTGCCCTTTGAGACGCGTGCGCCTGACTTGTGACCGTGGTAACATTCTGTTAGTGATCAGCGATGGTCGAGTTTAGCTTGAAGAGGAATATCAGCGTGCGTACGTCCGATCTGTTGGCTTGTGCCCTCGGTCTGCTGATCTGCTTTGGTTCTGGCAACGCCGGGGCTCAGGCCCCGCCAGCCAATGGCGGCGTGCTGATCAATGTGAGCCCACGAGCCCTTAAGTTTCTTGAAGACTTCAAGCTTAATCCGGCAGGGCCAATCTCGCGAAACCCAACTGGTGGAGGTGCGCTGGCCGCCGAAATTCGAGATATTCTTGTGGCGGACAAGGGGCAGCTGAGCAATATCCTGGCTCTCGTCCCTCAAGGAACTCGTGCTCAGCAGGAGGCATTGGGTAGCGGGCTGGGTCTTGCTCGACTGCTTTACGTCCGTGACGCGGAGTTTGCGTCTGACATCCAGACACGGGTTGTGGCACTTAACAACCCTAATGTCCTTACCGGTTTCTCAGTCTTCGGCGGAGGTGGCGTGGCCGCCTTGTTCAGTGGATCAATTCCTCCGGCCGCGGCTCCGCTGGCCCTTGGACCGGTTGGATCGATTGCCAGTGCTCCCGGTGCCAATAGCGACGGTCGCGGCGGCGGCGGCACCGGAGGCGATGAAGGTGGCGGCGCTGGCGGTGGTTCAGCAATAAGCAGGTTGCAAGGGGATTCGACGTCTACGATTTCTCCTCCGACTTCTCCCTGATCGCAATGCTGCGGGGCTTTTCCATTGCCAAGACGCTGATGACACAAGAACCGTTCTGAGTGTGCTCCTGTCGGCAATTCTGGCGGTTTTCAGCCTTGCCGAAGTCCGTTGACAGAGTTGGTGGTTTGAAGCGACATGCTTGACGTAAGACTGCCACAGAGGGCAACTCGAGCCCACGATTACCCGGTGCAAGACACTGCTTCGGGGCAGGGCGGCGGGCTCGAAGTCGGCCTGTTCGATGTGCTGCAATTCCTCAAGCGTCGCAAGTACCTCATCATTTTGATGACGGTGCTCGGATTTGTGCTTGGCAACGTCTATCTGATGTTTGCGACACCGATTTACATGGCCAGCACGCGGCTGCTGATCGACACCCGCCATCAGGACAATACCTCACCACAGGGGGAGGGCTCATTTTTTCTCGACACCTCAGCTATCGACAGCCAGATCGAACTGATCAAATCCCGTGCCATTTTGGTCAAGGTAGTCGACAATCTGAAGCTGCATGACGTTCCGGATTTCAACGGCTCTGCAAAGACACCTTGGCAGTTGTTTAAAGATGATATCTGGGGGTTTTTGGGCTACAAACCCGCTCCCGCGCCAGTTTACTCGGAAGAGCAGCGCAAGCGTATCGCCACAGCTATTCTTGGTGGGGGTGCCGGGGCAAGCCGTGTTGGACGTAGTTACATCATTCAGATCAGCTTTCGTTCAACCAGCCGTGAGTGGGCGGCGAAGGTCGCCAACGGCATGGGCGAGGCCTACATCGAGGATCAGCTCGATGCCAAGTACACATCAACACGACGTGCGACAGTCTGGATGCAGGAGCGCATCAATGAACTGCGCAACCAGGCAAACCTCGCCGAGCGCGAGGTGCTGCGCTACCGGACAGACAACAACATCATTGATGTCGGCCAGGGCGGCACGCTTGCCAATCAGCAGCTCAGCGATGCCGCACAGCAGATGATGAAGGCGCGCGCCGAGACCGCTGAGACCAAGGTCCGTCTCGATCGCGTCACTGAAATCATGAACAGCGCGCGAAATGGTCGGATGCCAGAGGCCACCGTCACCGAAATCAACAGTAACCCGATCATTGCGCGGTTGCGGAGCAGCTTCGTTGACATCCAAAAGCGTGAAAACGATATCTCGAGTCGTTTTGGCCGTGATCATATTCAGGCTTTGGCGCTACGCAACGAAATGCGCGGCCTGCAGGAATCAATGATCAACGAACTTCGGCGTGTCGTTGAAACAGTGCGCAGCGATT
>JAPLOV010000195.1 GCA_026400565.1 Hyphomicrobiales bacterium
ATGTCGCCCCAACAATTTAAATCTCTGGTTCGCGTCCTCACCGATACGCTTGCTGCATATGAAGATAATTTTGGACGCCTAACAATCGCCGATTCTGATATTGAGCCTAAATTGAATAAAGATGATCTATCAAAATTCATTGCTGAAACGCGCGTTAAAAATCTGGAAGCCAGAAAAAAAGCAAGACTAAGTTTAAGCCGCTAACTGCTTTTGTTAAAGAAGCAAATGACCCCGCGCCAAAGCGCGGGGTTACAATGGTATCGAGTTCAACTCACTCAACCGCGCTTGTTCTGGCGATTGGCAATCAAATCATCCACGACCGCCGGATCCGAGAGGGTCGACGTGTCGCCGAGACTGCCAAACTCGTCCTCGGCAATCTTGCGTAGAATACGACGCATGATTTTACCCGATCGCGTTTTAGGAAGGCCCGGAGCAAATTGGATGAGATCGGGCGAGGCAATCGGTCCGATTTCCTTGCGCACCCACTGCACGAGTTCCTTGCGCAGATCGGCTTCGGGCTTTTCCCCGCCCATCAGCGTGACATAGGCATAGATGCCCTGTCCCTTGATGTCGTGAGGATAGCCGACGACGGCCGCTTCCGAGACCTTGGGGTGCGCCACCAGCGCACTTTCGACCTCGGCGGTGCCCATGCGGTGGCCCGAGACGTTGATCACGTCGTCAACGCGGCCCGTGATCCAGTAATAGCCATCCGCATCGCGCCGGCAGCCGTCGCCGGTGAAATACTTGTTCGGATAGGTCGAGAAGTAGGTTTCCATGAACCGGCCATGGTCGCCGTAGAGCGTGCGCATCTGGCCTGGCCAGGAATCGGCGATCACGAGGTTGCCTTCGCAGGGCCCGCTCTGGACCTTGCCATCCGAATCGACAATCTCCGGCTTGACGCCGAAGAAGGGCCGCGTGGCCGAGCCGGGTTTCAGCGCGGTTGCGCCCGGCAGCGGGGTAATCAGGATGCCACCGGTCTCGGTCTGCCACCAGGTGTCGACGATCGGGCAGCGGCTGTCGCCGACCACCCTGTGATACCATTCCCAGGCTTCCGGGTTGATCGGCTCGCCGACCGAACCGAGCAGCCGCAGCGACTTGCGCGAGGTGCGCTTCACCGGCTCCTCGCCGGCGCCCATCAGCGAGCGGATGGCGGTCGGCGCGGTGTAGAAGATGTTGACCTTGTGCTTGTCGACCACATCCCAGAACCGCGAGATGCTCGGATAGGTCGGGATGCCCTCGAACATCAGCGTGGTCGCGCCGTTGGCGAGCGGGCCGTAGACGATGTAGCTGTGGCCGGTCACCCAGCCCACGTCGGCGGTGCACCAGTAAACGTCGCCCTCCTGATAGTCGAAGACATACTGGTGGGTCATCGCGGCATAGACGAGATAGCCACCGGTGGTGTGCTGCACACCCTTGGGCCGGCCGGTCGAGCCGGAGGTGTAGAGGATGAACAGCGGGTCTTCCGCCTTCATCTCGGCTGGCGGGCAGTGGGCCGTCACCTTGGCCGCTTCCTCATGATACCAGACGTCGCGGCCCGGATGCATCGCGATGTCGGCCCCGGTGTGCTTGACCACGATGACCTTCTTGATGCCGCCCTTGACCTTCGAGTCGGCGACATCGACGTTCTTCTTGAGATGAACGCCCTTGCCGCCGCGCAGGCCCTCATCGGCGGTGATCACGACCCTGGAGTCGCAATCCTCGATGCGGTTGGACAAAGAATCTGGCGAGAAACCGCCGAAAACGATGGAATGGACAGCGCCGATGCGGGCGCAGGCCAGCATGGCATAGGCCGCCTCGGGGATCATCGGCAGGTAGATCGTGACCGCATCGCCCTTCTTGACCCCGTGCAGTTTCAGCACGTTGGCAAAGCGGCAGACCTCGCCGTGCAACTCGCGGTAGGTAATCTTCTTCGAGACGCCCGGATCGTCGCCTTCCCAGATGATTGCGACCTGATCGGCGCGCTTGGCGAGGTGGCGGTCGATGCAGTTGTAGGCGACGTTGGTCATGCCATCCTCGAACCAGGCGATCTTGACCTTGCCGGGCTTGTAGGAGGTGTTCTTGACCTTGGTGTAGGGCTTGAACCAGTCGATGCGCTGGCCATGCTCGCGCCAGAATGCCTCGGGATCGTTCACCGAGGCGGCATACATCGCCTGGTAGGACGCGTCATCGACATGGGCGCGCCTGGCCCATTCCTTCGACACCGGGTAGAGCTTGTCCGACATGTTTCATCCCCTCGCTTGGGCCGCTTGTCGCCTGGAGCGGGGGCAGCCCCGGTCGGCATGCGGCTCTCTTCCTGTGACTTCGGAATGGCTATACGGACAGCCGCCCGCGGGCAAGAGCGCCGGCGGTCGCACTTTTGGCCAGCGACTTTGGACTCATCCGCCAGGCAGACGAAAGGGTGTGTTCCGCACAGGGCTGGAGGCGTCAGAGCCCGCCCATCCTGCAGACCAGCGCCCATTCCTCAGGGGTGACGGGCTGGACGGAAAGGCGCATCGAGGTGACAAGGCTCATCTTTGCGAGCGCGGGTGTGGCCTTGACCTCGGCCAGGGCCACGGGGCGCGGCAGCGGCCTGACCGCCTTAAGGTCGACCACGACCCAGGGCTCACCGGGCTCGGCCGTGGGGTCGGGATATGCCTCGCGGATCACCTCCACGATGCCGACGATGGCAAGGCCTTCATTGGAATGGTAGAAGAAGCCCTGATCGCCGAGGCGCATCGCCATCAGGTTGAGCTTGGCCGAATGGTTGCGCACGCCGTCCCAGAACGTGCCCTTGTTGCCTGCGGCGACCTGCGCCTCCCACGACCACTTGAATGGTTCGGACTTGTATAGCCAGTGTGCCATGGTCTGGCTCAGGCCCCGGGCCCGGGCAGATGCCCGATGGGCCTGGCATCATCAGCCACCGAGTTGGCGAAGGTGGTCAGCGCCTCGGCCAGTGCACGGGCATCGGCGGCGCTCAGATCGATCCGCGCGAGACCCTCTCCGAGCGGGGTTTCGAGCCTTACGAAGCGCTGCTTGTCCTCGCGCTTGCGGCGCGCCTGAAGGTTGAGCGTGCCGCCGGCTTCGAGCTTCAGCGGCTGCTGCGGCCCCAGCTCGTCCGAGCCAACCGTGGCCTGCACGGCTGCGAAGCCCTTGGCCAGTTTGCTGATGAGATCCATGATGTCCTTCCGGCGTGAGGCCACAACATAGGGTCCGGCACGCCGGGCGCAAGCCGGCGCGTCGCCGTGGTCAGACCTCGGTGCGGGCCGGACGCGACATCAGGGCGGTGATGGCCGCGTCAAGACTGACCTCACCCGCCACAAGCGCGGCCACTTGACGGGCAATCGGCACCGCCGCTGGCTTCCGCCACGCCGAGGCCTCGCCCCAGCGCCTCGCCGAAGGCATGGTTGCGGGATTTGAGCGAGGAGGCGGTGAGCACCAGGTCGCCCAGCCCTGACAGGCCCATCAGCGTCTGCGGCTCGGCACCATAGGCCCGGGCAAAGCGCATCAGTTCGGCGAAGCCGCGCGCCACCAGCGCCGCGCGCGCACTCTCTCCAAGGCCGCGTCCGATGACTGCTCCGCAGGCGATGGCCAGCACGTTCTTGGCGGCGCCGCCGATCTCGACCCCGCGCACATCGGTGCCGTGGTAGACGCGAAAGGTCGTGCCCGACAGCGCTCCGGCCAGCGCCTCCGCAATCACCGCATCGGCTGCGGCGAGCACCACGGCGGTGGGCAGGCCGCGTGAGACATCCTCGGCGAAGCTAGGCCCCGAGAGCACGCCGAAGGGCTGGCGCGGGAGCAGGTCAGAGATGATGTCGCCAAGGAACAGGCGGCTCGCGCGGTCGATGCCCTTGGCGCACAGGACCAGCGGCGTCGCAGGCTTCATCACCAGTCCGAGGGCCTCGGCCATCGCAGCGCAGGTCTGGGCCGGGGTGACCAGCAGCACGGCGCGCGCAGCTCCGGCACGGGAGAGGTCGGCAGTGGGGATGACGCCGGCCTCCAGCATCACGCCGGGCAGGCGGCGCCGGTTCTGCCGCTCGCCGGCCATCTCCCGGGCATGATCGGGATCGCGCGCGATCAGCGTGACCTCGCGTCCTGCGCGGGCGGCAGCGTTGGCGAGTGCCGTGCCCCAGGCCCCGGCTCCGACCACGGCGATCTGCTGGAACAGGGTCATGGTGTCATCACGATCTCGCCCGGCAGTGCGGACAAGGCCGGCAAAGGAGGCTCGGGCTTGCGTGCTTCCAGCGGCCAGCGCGGACGTGGCGGCGCATCAAGACCATCGGTGAGGCCAATGCGCAGGCGTTCCAGCCCGGCCCAGGCAATCATCGCGCCATTGTCGCCGCACAAGGCGAGAGGCGGCGCGACCAGCCTGAGGCCGGCCTCGGTGGCGAGCCGCGCAAGGCCGCGCTGGATGGCGATGTTGGCGGCCACCCCGCCAGCTACGACAAGGCAGGTCGGCTTGCCCATCTCGGCCCTGAAGGCCTTGAGCCCGACGCGGGTGCGCTCGACCATGACATCCACGACAGCAGCCTGAAAGGACGCGCACAGGTCCCTGACCGCCTGATCCGACAGGGGCGCGATGCGTTCGGCGGCGAGCCGCACGGCGGTCTTGAGCCCCGAGAGCGAGAAGTTCGGCTCCGGCCGGCCCAGCATCGGGCGCGGAAAATCGAAAGCTTCCGGGTCACCCTGAAGCGCCTCGCGCTCCACGGAAGGGCCGCCGGGATAGGGCAGAGACAGCATCTTGGCGACCTTGTCGAAGGCTTCGCCGACCGCGTCGTCGATGGTGGTGCCGAGCCGGACATAGTCGCCGACGCCGCGCACCGCCAGCAACTGCGTGTGCCCGCCCGAGACCAGCAGCAGCAGATACGGAAAAGCAACCTCGTCGGTGAGGCGGGCCGTGAGTGCATGTGCTTCGAGATGGTTGACCGCCATGAAGGGCTTGCTGGCCACCAGTGCCAGTGCCTTGGCCGTGGTCAGGCCCACCATCACGCCGCCGACGAGGCCGGGGCCGGCGGCTGCCGCGATGCCTGAGAGATCGGACAATTCGCAGCCGGCGGTGCGCAGCGCGCGCTCGACGATGCGGTCCATGACCTCAAGGTGGGCACGGGCCGCGATCTCCGGGACGACACCGCCATAGGCCGCGTGGGCCGCGATCTGGCTGAGCACCTCGTTGGACAGGATATGCGGCTTGCCTGCGGCGTCCACCTCGACGACGGCAGCGGCAGTTTCGTCGCAAGTGGTCTCAATTCCGAGAACGCGCATCCGTACTATTCCCAAGTTGGGGCCGCAAACCGATGTCGGGGGCGGTCAGGGCTGGAAACTCTATAGTGTGCTCAGCTAGAGTGGCCAACAGGGCAGGCCGCGCAATCGGTATTGGCCTTCCGTTGGTTGCGGGCTTCAGTGCCTGCCATGAAGAACTGGACTTGCGATGATGGTCGGCACGATGGAACTTGACAGGCCGCTGGTGCTCGGCACGCGCGGCAGCCCGCTGGCGCTGGCCCAGGCCCATGAACTGGCAGGGCGGCTGAGCGCGGCGCTGTCGAGACCTGTGGGGCATTTCCCGCTCGACATCATCCGCACCACGGGCGACGCGATCCAGGACCGGGCCCTGTCGGAGGCCGGCGGCAAGGGGCTTTTCACCAAAGAGATCGATGCGGCGCAACTGGCCGGCAAGGTCGATATCGCCGTGCACTCCTCCAAGGATCTGCCGACCGAGTTGCCGCCCGGCCTCGTCGGCGGCGTGATGGTGGGCCTGACCACG
>JAPLOV010000162.1:0-9000 GCA_026400565.1 Hyphomicrobiales bacterium
CGAGGACGGCCCGTCCGCCATGCTTCAGAAGCGCGAGCGCGACGAGCGCCGCGATCGTGAGCGCTTCGGCGATGACCGTCCGCCGCGCCGCCGTGACGAAGAAGCAGTTGGCGAGGAGTTCTGATCATGACCGCTGGTGCACGCCGTCCGTTTTTCCGCCGCCGCAAGTCCTGCCCGTTTACGGGCGAAGGCGCTCCCAAGATCGACTACAAGGACGTCAAGCTGCTGTCGCGCTACATCTCCGAGCGCGGCAAGATCGTCCCTTCGCGCATCACGGCCGTTTGCGCCAAGAAGCAGCGGGAACTGGCAACCGCCATCAAGCGCGCGCGCTTTCTCGGCCTTCTGCCTTACGTGATCAGCTGATCGTAATCTTGGTCCGTGCACGTCGCGCACGGACGCCCCCACGTCGCCCGGCGGTGAAAACCTGCCGGGTTCGTTGAAGCAAAACGCTTCTCACCGCACCGGACATGTCCGAGTTGCGGGACAGCAGGACAGACCATGAGCTTCATCGTCGCCGGTATCGGCGCAGGCCTCGTTTCCGCATTGCTGTTTGCGGTGGTGATCACAGGATCGCCACTGGCCTTTCTGCTGTCCTACGCAGCGCCTCTTCCCGTTTTCATTGTGGCCCTCGGCTGGCGGCACCTGTCGGGATTGGTTGCAGCCGTTGCCGGCGCGGCGGCGATCGCGCTGGCGCTGCGCTATCAGGCAGGGCTTGCCTTCGCGATTGGCATCGCGCTGCCGGCCTGGGCGATTTCCTATCAGGCCCTGCTGGGCCGCACCGATCAGAACGGCACGACCGAATGGTACCCGGCCGGCCGGCTGCTGCTCTGGGTGATCGGCACCTCGGCCCTGGTGACCTTGATGGGTGCCATGGCTGTCGCCGGCGATCATGAGGCCTACCGTGTTGCCATGCAGCGTTCGATCACGGCCGTGCTGTCCGGCGCCGTGCCCGGCATGCCGCCGCCCAACCTGCCTTCCGGCTTTACCGTCGAGGATGTGGCATCGGTGCTCGCGGTCTGGGCCCCGTTCGTGGCCGGGGCAGCGTTCGTGCCGATGCTGGCGGCCAACCTGTGGATGGCGGCCAAGGCGGTGCACCTTTCCGGTCGCCTGCCACGGCCATGGCCGTTCCTTCCCGCCACGAACCTGCCGCAGGAGGCGCTTGCCGTCACCGCTGCCGCGCTCGTTCTGGCCTTCCTGCCCGGCTTCTTTGGCTTCTTCGGCATGGCTATCATTGGCGCTGCCCTTTCGGGCTTCATGCTCAATGGCCTTGCCGGCATCCATGAGATGTCCATGGGCAAGCCCATGCGCGGAGGGTTGCTGGTTGCTGTCTATCTCGGGCTGGTTATCGGCGGGACCATCCTGCTGCCGCTGATTGCCCTATTCGGTTTTGTCGATTGCCTGCTGCGCCTCGGGGCACGGCGCAGTTCACCGCCACCTTCAAACTGCTCGAACGCGTTGCCAAGCTCGGCCAGATGGGCGAAGTTGTCCGCGTCCGCGACGGCTATGGCCGCAATTTCCTTCTGCCGCGCGGCAAGGCGCTGCGCGCCACCGCTGCCAACAAGCAGCGCTTCGCCGACCAGCGCGCCCAGCTTGAAACGCGCAACCTCGAAGCGAAGGGCGAAGCAGCCGCCGTCGCCGAGAAGCTCGACGGCACCAGCTACGTGCTCATCCGTCAGGCTGGCGAATCTGGCTCGCTCTATGGCTCGGTCACGGCGCGTGACATTGCCGCTTCGCTGACCGAAGCCGGCTTCAGCGTCGACAAGGGGCAGGTGGTGATCAATGCCCCGATCAAGACCCTTGGCCTGTACACGATCGCGGTTGTGCTGCACCCGGAGGTCGATGCCAAGATCACCGTCAACGTGGCCCGCAGCGCCGAGGAAGCCGAACGTCAGGCACGCGGCGAAGTGGCCTCGGTGCGCGAGGAGTTCAACCTCGACGATCTCGGCCTCGAGGTCGGCGCTGCACTCGCAGAAGCCGGCCCCAACGCCGAAATGTGAGGCAAGGGAGCCGCCTGAATGGCTTTGCTCCCCATACCTCAAAGCCATGCAGCGAATTGGCCACACTCAAGCAAAGGCCGCCTCCGGGCGGCCTTTCGAGTCGGAGGCTGTGGATTGCGGTATCATCACCGGGCACGAATCGATGGGCCCTGATTTCCACTGTCCTTTTGCCACAAGGGATGGTCTGAGCAGGGCGGGCTTCGAACCAACAACTGCGATTGGGCTGGACAATGGCGACCGTGACCGCTCTGGCGGCAAAACTCGATTCTGTTGACGAGACGACCTATCGCGTCGCGCCGCACAACATCGAGGCGGAGCAGGCGCTGCTGGGCGCGATCCTGGTCAACAACGACGCCTTCTACCGGGTTTCGGACTTCCTGCTGCCGGAGCACTTCTTCGAGCCCGTTCATCTCAAAATCTACGAGACCACGGCCAGCCTGATCCGCGCCGGCAAGATCGCCACGCCGATCACGCTCAAGACCTTCCTGCAGGATGACGATCTTGGCGGGCTCAAGGTCTCTCAGTATCTGGCCCGTCTGGCGGCAGAGGCCACGACAGTCATCAACGCCCAGGATTACGGCCAGACAATCTATGATCTCGCCATTCGCCGCAACCTGATCACGGTCGGCGAGGACCTGGTCAACACCGCCTATGACTCCCCGGTCGATGCCCCTCCGCGCGATCAGATCGAGGAGGCCGAGCGCAAGCTGTTCGCTCTGGCCGAGAAGGGCCGCTACGAGGGTGGCTTCCAGCCGTTTTCGAGCGCCATCACCACGGCGATTGACATGGCGGCGCGGGCCTATGAGCGCGATGGCGGGCTGTCTGGCATTGCCACCGGACTGCGCGATCTCGACCAGCGCATGGGCGGCTTCCAGAATTCGGACCTGATCATCATCGCGGGCCGCCCGGCCATGGGCAAGACCTCGCTGGCCACCAACATCGCCTTCAATATGGCCAAAGCGCATGCCTCCGAGCGTCTGCCCGACGGCACCTTGAAGACTACCAACGGCGCGATTGTCGGGTTTTTCTCACTCGAAATGTCGGCGGAACAGTTGGCGACCCGCATCGTCGCGGAGCAGTCGGCGATTTCGTCCTACAAGATCCGCCAGGGCAAGATCACCGAGAGCGAGTTCTTCCGGCTCTCCGATGTAGCGGCGCAGATCGAGAAGATGCCGCTCTACATCGACCAGACAGGCGGCATCTCGATCGCCCAGTTGGTAGCGCGGGCGCGGCGGCTGAAGCGACAGCGCGGGCTCGACATCTTGTTCATCGATTACCTGCAACTGCTGTCCGGCTCGAACAAGAAGGGCGACAACCGCGTCCAGGAGGTAACGGAGATCACCACCGGGCTGAAGGCGTTGGCGAAGGAACTCAACGTGCCGGTGATCGCGCTGTCCCAGCTTTCGCGCGGGGTGGAATCGCGCGACGACAAGCGCCCGCAATTGCAGGATCTGCGCGAGTCAGGTTCGATCGAACAGGATGCCGATGTGGTCATGTTCGTGTTCCGCGAGGAATACTACGTGAAGAACCGCGAACCGAAGCCCGGCACCGAGGAGCACTTCAAGTGGCAGGCGGAGATGGATTCGATCCACGGCAAAGCCGAGTTGATCATCGGCAAGCAGCGCCACGGCCCGACCGGCACGGTGCAACTCCAGTTCGATGCGGAAGTGACGCGCTTCTCCGATCTGGCTGCGGCCGATCATCTGCCCGAGCGGCTCGAATGACATGAGCCAGGCCTCCGGCAGCGAGTTTGGCGCGCATCTGGCGATCGATCTTGACGCGCTGGCCGAGAACTGGCGACGGCTGGCACGCCGTGTGCCCATCGCCGAATGCGGTGCCGTGGTCAAAGCCAATGCCTATGGCTGCGGGATCGAGGAGGTGGTGCCGGCGCTGGGCCGGGCCGGATGCCGCACCTTCTTTGTGGCGCATCTCTCTGAAGCCAGGCGTGTGCGCAAGGTCGCGCCATCGGCCACGATCTATGTCCTCAACGGCCTGCTGCCCGGCTCTGCATCCGCTTACCACGCCATCGGGGCCCGGCCCGTATTGGGAGCGCCGGAAGAGATCGCGGAATGGGCGCTGGAAGGCCGCGGCCGGGGATGCGCCCTGCACGTCGATACTGGCATGAACCGGCTCGGTCTCGGCAGCAGTGACCTGCAGCGCATGATCGACGGCGCTGCACATGAACGGCTCGACATCAGGCTGGTGATGACGCACTTCAGTGCAGCAGAAGTGCCGGATGATCCAGCCAATCTCAGGCAAGTGACACGATTTGCCAACGTGGCCGATGTGTTCCCGGAGGCTGGCAAGTCGCTGCTCAACTCGTCGGGCCATTTCCTCGACATCGCGCCGCCCTATGACCTGACCCGCCCGGGATATGCGCTCTATGGCGGCAACCCAGTGCCGGGGCAGCCGAACCCGATGCAGCCGGTGGTGCGACTGACCGCACGCATCCTGCAAACGCGCGTCGTCGCCGACGGCGAGGGCGTGGGCTACAACAGCCGCTGGCACGCACGCGGTTCGCGCAAGCTGGCCACGATCTGTTTGGGCTATGCCGATGGCTACCCCCGCAATGCCAGCTACACCGATGCCCTGCCTGGTGGCCACGCGCTGGTTGGCGGCGTGCTGTGCCCGTTCGCCGGCACCGTCTCGATGGACCTGATCGTCCTTGACGTCAGCGATGTGCCGGCAGCAGACAGTGTGCGCGGGGCCGAGGTGGTCCTGATCGGCGACGGGCTCGATCTCGACACGGTGGCTGCGGGCGCCAAGACGGTGGGCTATGAAATGCTGACGAGCCTCGGCCGGCGTTACCAGCGCAGCTATTCGGGCCAGTGATGGCGCGGCGCGGTCCCTCCTTCAACTGCCAGAACTGCGGGGCCGTCTACCAGCGCTGGCAGGGGCGCTGCGATGCCTGCGGCGAGTGGAGCACCATCGTCGAGGAGGGGGCCGCACCGCCCCTGCCGGGCGGCGGGCGTTCTCTTTCCGGACGGGCCAAGGGCCGGGTGTTCGCGCTCGAAAGCCTGAGGGGCGAGACGCGTGATGCGCCGCGCACCCTGTCGGGCATGGCCGAGCTGGACCGGGTCACGGGCGGCGGCTTCGTGCGCGGCTCGGTGCTGCTAATCGGCGGCGATCCCGGCATCGGCAAGTCCACCTTGCTGACGCAGGCTTGTGGCGCGCTGGCCAAGGCCGGCCATAGGGTTGTCTATGTTTCCGGCGAAGAGGCGGTGGCGCAGGTCAGGCTCAGGGCCGAGCGGCTGGGCCTGGTCGATGCGCCAGTAGAACTGGCCGCGGAGACGAATGTCGAGGACATCATCGCCACGCTGTCACAGGCCGGCGCGCCGGCGCTGGTGGTGATCGATTCGATCCAGACCATGTGGACAGGCGAGGTTGAATCCGCGCCCGGCACGGTGACGCAGGTGCGCGGCTCGGCGCAGGCGCTGATCCGCTTCGCTAAAACCAGCGGGGCCTGCCTGATCCTCGTCGGGCATGTCACCAAGGATGGGCAGATCGCCGGCCCCCGGGTTGTGGAACACATGGTCGATGCGGTGATTTCCTTCGAGGGTGAAGGCGGGCATGCCTTCCGTGTGCTGCGCGCCCAGAAGAACCGCTTCGGGCCGACCGACGAGATCGGCGTGTTCGAAATGACCGGGCGCGGGCTGGCGGAGGTCGCCAACCCCTCGGCGCTGTTCCTTGCTGGCCGCGACCTCTCGGCACCGGGCGCTGCGGTGTTTGCCGGTATGGAGGGCACCCGCCCCGTTCTGGTGGAAATCCAGGCGCTGGTGGCACCGACGGCCCTCGGCACGCCACGCCGGGCGGTAGTGGGCTGGGATCCGAGCCGGCTGGCCATGGTTCTGGCCGTGCTCGAAACCCATGGCGGGCTGCGCCTGTCCGGCCACGATGTCTATCTCAACGTGGCGGGCGGACTGCGCGTGCAGGAACCCGCTGCCGACCTCGCCGTGGCGGCGGCGTTGATTTCCTCGATGACCGGGGCGGTCTTGCCGCCGGATGCCGTATTCTTTGGCGAAATTGCGCTGTCTGGTGCGGTCAGGCCTGTTTCGCTGGCGAGCGCCCGCATCAAGGAGGCTGGCAAGCTCGGCTTTGCGGCCGTCGTTGCGCCGGCCGCCGCCGATGCGACAGACATGCGGGGGATGCGCCTGACCGCGACGCCGCATGTCTCGGAACTGGTGGCGTCGATCGCTGCACGGAGCCCAAAGCGGCCGCAGCGAACATCACGCACAGATGAGGAAACATAAGCGGCAAGACGTGACGCAGACCCGAACAGCAGTTATAGACGAGATGTTCCAGCGCCGGTTTCGACGCGCTGGCGTCTCCCGGTTCCAGAAGCGGCGAACTTTCCCATGTCCTTGACCATTCTTGATCTGATCGTCCTTGGCGCGGTCGTACTGTCTGCTCTTCTGGCAGCCGTGCGGGGTTTCACGCGCGAAGTTCTGTCGATTGCCTCCTGGGTAGCGGCAGCTGTCGCGGCCTGGAGCTTGCACCCGATGCTGCTGCCCTTCGTCAAGCAGCATGTGAAGCAGGACACCATCGCTCTCGTGATCGCGATTGCGGCGATCTTTCTCGTCACGCTTGTGATCGTTTCGCTGATCACCGCGCGCATCTCGGACTTCGTGCTTGATTCGCGGATCGGCGCGCTGGACCGCACCTTGGGCCTGGCCTTCGGGGCAGCGCGCGGAGTGCTGCTGGCCGTTGTCGGCTTCCTGCTGTGGACCACGCTGGTTCCGGACAGCCGCCAGCCGGACTGGGTGCGCGACGCGAAGACAAAGCCATTGCTTGAATCATCCGGGAAGTCGCTGCTTTCGATGCTGCCGCAGGATATCGATACCAGCTTCATCAAGAATCTCGCACCGAAGACCGGCGCGCCGACCGATGCACCTACGGAAGAGCCGCGCCCGCCCGGCACGGTTGCGCCGCCGCAGCGCCGCACCGAAGCGCCGGCACCGACGCAAGGAGCGCAGGTTGATCGCGCGGCTCTCCAGCGGACCATCGACAATGCGCAGAGGCAAGGTGCCCAACCGGCACGGCCCTGATCGGGGCACGCCATGACCGGTGCAATCGGACATGGGCATGATCACTGAAACCGGGGTTGAGGTGGGTCTGATGGCAAAAGCAGGCAATCTGGCAGGCAATCTGGCAAGCGATGTCAATGGCGACAGGCTGCGCGAGGAGTGCGGCGTGTTCGGCATCTTCGGCCATCCCGATGCCGCTGCAATCACCGCTCTAGGCCTACACGCTCTGCAGCACCGTGGGCAGGAGGCAGCCGGCATCGTCAGCTTCGATGCGGGCCGCTTCCACTCCGAGCGCCGGCTTGGGCTGGTGGGCGATACGTTCTCGGACAAGAAGGTTATCGACCGTCGCCCTGGGCTCGGAGCCATCGGCCATGTGCGTTATTCGACCACGGGCGAAACCATCCTGCGCAATGTCCAGCCGCTGTTCGCCGAACTCGACCAGGGCGGCTTCGCGGTGGCGCACAACGGCAACCTGACCAATGGGCTCAGCCTGCGCCGCCAACTCATCCGTGACGGCGCGATCTACCAGTCGACCTCGGATACGGAAGTCGTGCTGCATCTGGTGGCGCGCAGCCGCAAGGCGCATTTCATTGACCGCTTCGTCGACGCGCTGCGCCAGCTCGAGGGCGCCTATTCGCTGGTTGGCCTGACCAACAAGAAGCTGATCGGCGCGCGCGATCCGCTCGGCATCCGCCCGCTGGTAATCGGCGAACTCGATGGCCGCTTCATCCTGGCCTCCGAGACCTGCGCCCTCGACATCATCTGCGCGCAGTTCGTGCGCGAGGTGGAGAATGGCGAGGCCGTGGTGATCTCCGATGACGGCATCGAGAGCCACAAGCCGTTCCCGCCCGTGCAGGAGCGTCCGTGCATTTTCGAAGCGATCTATTTTGCGCGGCCCGACTCGCTGATGAAGGGCGTCAGCGTTTACGAACGGCGCAAGCGAATGGGCGCGGAACTGGCCGCCGAAGCTCCCGCCGATGCTGATGTGGTGATCCCGGTGCCGGATTCCGGCGTACCGGCGGCGTTGGGGTATGCCCATGCCAGCGGCATCCCGTTCGAGCTTGGCATCATCCGCAACCACTATGTCGGCCGCACCTTCATTCAGCCGACCCAATCGGTGCGCGAGTTGGGCGTGCGCATGAAGCACAGCGCCAATCGCAGCGTGGTGGCCGGCAAGAGCATCGTGCTGCTCGATGATTCCATCGTGCGCGGTACGACCTCGGTTAAGATCGTCAAGATGATGCGCGAGGCGGGTGCCCGCGAAGTGCATTTCCGCATTTCATCGCCCCCGATCACGCATCCTGACTATTACGGCATCGACACGCCGCAGAAGGACAACCTTCTCGCCGCAACCCATTCGCTCGAAGAGATGCGTGCCTACATCGGCTGCGATACGCTGGCCTTCCTGTCGGTCAACGGCATCTACCGCGCCATGGGCCATGCGGGCGGACGGGACAGCTTGCGCCCGCAGTTCACCGACCACTGCTTTACGGGGGACTATCCCACCGGCCTGACCGATCAGACCGGCGACAGCAAGCAGCAATTATCCCTTCTGGCCGAAGCGGGCTGAGGAGCAGCAGAGAGTGGCCATTCTCAAGGATCGTGTTGCCCTCGTCACCGGCGCATCGCGCGGCATTGGCCGTGCATTGGCAATGGAGCTTGCGCGCCGCGGGGCGCATGTGGTTGCGCTGGCTCGCACCCAGGGCGCGCTGGAAGACCTTGATGACGAAATCACCGCGCTGGGCGGCAGTGCGACGCTGGTCCCGCTCAACCTCACCGATTTCGAGGCGCTCGACCGGTTGGCCGAGGCGATTGCCGCGCGCTGGGGCCGGCTCGATATCTTGTTCGGCAATGCCGGCATGCTGGGGCCGCTGTCGCCGCTGGGCCATGTGCTGCCCAAGGAGTGGCACGCCGTGATGGAGACAAATGTCACGGCGAACTGGCGTCTGATCAAGGCGATGGATGGCATGCTCAGGGCG
>JAPLOV010000162.1:9008-10826 GCA_026400565.1 Hyphomicrobiales bacterium
ACGGCCTATTGGGGACCCTACGCGGTCTCCAAAGCCGCCGTCGAGGCGCTGGCACGGACCTATGCCTCCGAAACGGCCACTACCGCGATGACCGTGATGCTGGTCAATCCAGGCCCACTGCGAACTCGCATGCGGGCAGAGGCGATGCCGGGCGAGGATCCCAGGACCCTGCGCACACCCGAAGAGGTGGCTGGCGGCATTGCCGACCTCCTGTCACCGGGCTGGACGAAGAGCGGCATGATCTACGACGTGCCGACCGGCACAATCAAGGCCCCGCAAGCGCCGGCCTGAGGCCGTTTTGCCGGGTTGTGGCCTTACCGGTTTTTGTCGCGATCGCTGCCGCTGCCGCGCCCGTCCGAATAGGGATTGTCGCTGGCCCGCACGTTGATGCGGATCGGCACGCCGGGCAGGTTGAAGGTCTCGCGCAGGCCGTTGACCAGATAGCGCGAATAGGCCTTCGGCAGATCGAGCAGCTGATTGCCAAAGAGCACGAAGGTCGGCGGACGGGATTTGGCCTGCGTCATGTAGCGGATCTTGATGCGCCGCCCGGACACCGCTGGCGGAGGATGGTGCGAAAGCACATCGGCCAGCCACTTGTTCAGCCGCGCGGTCGAGATGCGGGTGTTCCAAGTGTCGGCGGCCTTGATCACGGCCTCCATCAACCGGTCAAGGCCCTGCCCGCTCAGGCCTGACAACGGCACACATTGCACGCCGCGCAACTGGGCCAGCATGCGGTCGCATTCCTCGCGGAGCTGCTTGAGCAGTCCAGGCTGGTCGGCGACCAGATCCCACTTGTTGAGGCCGATCACCACGGCGCGGCCCTCACGCTCGCACAGATCGGCGATGGTGAGATCCTGCTTCTCGAAGGGAATGGTCGCGTCGAGCAGAACAACGACGACCTCGGCAAAGCGGACCGCCCGCAGCCCGTCTGACACCGAAAGCTTTTCCAGCTTTTCGGTGACCCGGGCGCGCTTGCGCATGCCAGCCGTATCGAAAAGCTTGATCCGGCGGTGGCGCCATTCCCAGTCGACTGAAATCGAATCCCGCGTGATGCCAGCTTCCGGCCCCGTCAGCAGGCGCTCTTCCCCGATCATGGCGTTGATCAACGTCGACTTGCCGGCATTGGGGCGGCCAACGATGGCGACGCGCAGCGGCTTCTCGGGCGGAGCCGTGCTGATCTCGATGTCGCCGTCGACGATCTCGTCGTCGAACAGCCCATCATCTTCCTCGGCAGCCTCGTCATCATCCTCGATACCGATCAGCGGGATCAGTGCCTGGGCCAGATCGGCCGTGCCTTCGCCATGCTCAGCCGAAAACGGGATTGGCTCGCCGAGGCCCAGTTCATAGGCCTCGTAGGTGCCGGCCGCCCCCTTGCTGCCCTCCGCCTTGTTGGCGAGCAGGATGACGGGTTTGCCAGAGCGGCGGACCAGCTCGGCAAAGGGCCGGTCGGTCGGGGTGATGCCGGCGCGGGAATCGATCACGAACAGGATGATGTCGGCATCGGCGATCGCGGTTTCGGTCTGGGCCCGCATGCGGTGGGCGAGCGAGCCTTCCTGCGCTTCCTCAAGCCCTGCGGTGTCGATGATGGTGAAGCGCAGCGGGCCGAGCGTGGCCGCCCCTTCTCGCCGGTCGCGGGTGACGCCGGGCGTGTCGTCAACCAGCGCAAGCTTGCGCCCGACAAGCCGGTTAAACAGGGTCGACTTGCCGACATTGGGCCGGCCGATGATGGCGATGGTCGCGGTCATGCTGGATACGCCACACTTTCACGGTTCGCGCCGAAGGCGCGTCTACTTGATCTCGACCGCGCCGGCCTTGACC
>JAPLOV010000206.1 GCA_026400565.1 Hyphomicrobiales bacterium
GACGAGATGGGTCGGCACCCGCCGATAATACCAAAACCTATGACCGATCTTTTGGATGTATTGGTCATCAGCCATCTTGCTCATGCCCTCCTGTATACCATGGTTGTATACCAAGCGACAGGGCGTAAGTGACTGATATTACCTAAAAACCTGAATTTCCTAGGGGAAATTGAGGAGAATGGTGGAGCCAAGCGGGATCGAACCGCTGACCTCCTGCATGCCATGCAGGCGCTCTCCCAGCTGAGCTATGGCCCCATCCGGACGGACGCATGGGACGCGCCCGTGGTCTTGAAACAATCTGCTGCACAGAATGTCGACGTGCAGGCGGCAAACCTTCCGCCGATGCCGTCCACGAAGAGCGGTCTCTACACGCCCTTCGCTGCGGCATCAAGTGCCATGAGCGGTTAATGTGCCATGAGCGGTTAATCTGGAACGATCAGGTTTCCTCGTCGTCGACAATGTCGCCGTCGATGAGGTCGGACACGTCGTCATCGTCTTCCTCATCAGCTTCCAGGAAGGTGTCTTCCTCGTCATCGGCCACGATGTCCTCGTCGATATCCTCGACGGCCACGACATCCTTGGCTCCGGCATCCGGAGCGTCGGCCTCTTCGAGGGCCACGAGTTCGACGGGAGCGACCTCGATCTCTTCCTCGTCGGCTTCCTCGCGCGCCGGGGCCTTGGCCTGCGGCTCAAAATAAGCGCGCGGATAGGCCTGCCCGGAATAGGGTGAGACAACGGGGTCACGGTTGAGATCGTAGAATTTGCGGCCCGTGACGGGGCAAACGCGCTTTATACCGAGTTCCGGCTTGGCCACGGTTCTGCTTCCTGGGTCTATAGGTTGTGTAAGGTTGCGTGGCGTTAGTCCCTGAAGGCAGGTTCTGTCAATTCTTTTCAACCCCGCGCGAGGTCCGGGCGGTTGGCGCGGCGGCGGCCAGCGTGTAAAGCGGACCTCTACCCAGCGCCCGGCCGGATCGGTTGGCAAGCTATGGTCCCGCCCCGTGCCGCACGCTCCTGCTCCGTCTGAATGCCCACCGAACCGCTCCTGCTTCCTCCCGGGGTCGGCCCCCGCCTGGCAGGCCATTCAGCGCGTGGCTGCTCGCTTGGCTGCTCTCGGGCAAGGCCGCCGCTGAGCATGGCCAGCGCCCCCCTCGTTCTGGCCATCGATGGCCCGGCAGCGTCCGGCAAGGGCACGCTGGCGCGGCGTCTGGCCGCCCATTACGGCTTGCCACATCTCGACACCGGGCTGCTGTATCGCGCCACAGCCCGCGCGGTTCTGGATCAGGGGCATGTGCTCTCGGATGTGAACGCGGCAGTGGCGGCGGCCGAGGCGCTTGATGCAGCGAACCTGCCCGAAACGCGCCTGCGCGGCGCTGAGATGGGCGAGGCGGCGTCCGTGGTGGCCGCGATGCCGCCTGTGCGTGCAGCCCTCGTCGACCTGCAACGGCGCTTTGCGCGGGCACCAGCCGGCGCGGTGCTGGATGGCAGGGACATCGGCACGGTGATCTGCCCTGATGCGACGGTGAAGCTGTTCGTCACGGCAAGCCCCACGGTGCGGGCAGCGCGCCGCCACAAGGAACTGGCCAGCCAGCCCGGTGCGCCGGATTTCGACACGGTGCTCGCCGATATCCGGCGCCGCGATGCGCGCGATTCCGGC
>JAPLOV010000201.1 GCA_026400565.1 Hyphomicrobiales bacterium
AAAATCGGTCTGGCAGCGAAACCCAAGTTCGCGCTCGGCCAGACCGGCGTCGTAGATGCGCCCGATCCGGGCCGGCAACTGCCAGCCCTGCGCGGCATAGAGCGCCGCGGCATCCGGAAAAAGCGCGCCAACAAGCGCCGCGGCGTCGCGCTTCAGCGCTGCGGCATCCGAGCGCCGGAACGGCGTGGGCGCGGCAATGACATAGCAGCCGAAGCCGATGGCAGGCGCGCGCTCCAGCGCAGCAAGATGGGCCTCGGCGGCGTCCTCAACCGTCAGCCGGCGGTTGAGGAACTCGTTGGCCTTGAGGTTGGGGCCGGAGAGGCCCTTGAGCGTGTCGTCCTCCTCCGGGAAAAACCGGCCGGTGCGGAGGACGATCGCGTTGAGACCATGCTCGCCGTGGAACAGGCGGCACAGGCCTTCCGCCGCCAGCTTTGTGACACCATAGATGTTGCGCGGCGCGAGCGGTCCTGTCGTCTCGTCGAGCCAGATCGCTTCGGGTGCGCGCTCATCGCGGATGGCCTGCGAAATCATCAGCGAGGTTGTCGACGTCATGACGAAGCGGTCATGGCCAGCGCGGGCCGCTGCCATGAGCAGGTTGAGTGTGCCGGTGACATTGACATCAACGAAGTCCTGCACCGGATGGCGGACGATATCCGGCTTGTGCAGGGCTCCGGCATGGATCACGGCCTCGATGCGGAAATCCGCAAAGGTGCGCTCGACCAGCCCCCGGTCAGCCACGCTGCCGATGACATCGGTGCATGCGCCCGGTGCCACATCGAGGCCGATCACGGCATGACCGGCCTGACGCAGCCGGGGCGCAAGGAACCGGCCGAGCCAGCCGGACGACCCCGTCAGCAGAATCCGCATCGCGCCTGTTCCCTGTTCCTGAACCTTGCCTGGCGCGGCTGGCATGGCCAGACCACCTTGTGGAAAGGGGTTTGCCGGGCAGGGCCGGGCGCGTCAACCCATCCGGCGGATGCTGGTGATCTTGCCGCCGCCCTTTGTCTCGATCCGGTCGATGGCGACCTGCAGTGGCTCGCTGGCGACCAGCATATGGTGACCGTTGGCATGCAACAGCTGGTGGGCATCCTGCATCAGCCCGACGTGACCTTTCCAGAACACCAGATCGCCGCGCCGCAGGGGCGGCAGGCCATCACCGAGCGGAAGCGGCGCGCCGACGCTGCGCTCCTGCATGTCGCTGTCACGCGGTGCGGCGATGCCGACGGCATCGAGGGCCAGCTGGACCAGCCCGGAACAATCAAGGCCCAGGCTCGATTTGCCGCCCCACAGATAAGGCGCATGCAGCAGTTGTTCCGCCACACTGACCGGATCGGGCTCATGGCGATCGAGCGCCTTCAGATGCTGGGCCCAGACATAGGAGCGGGCAAGACCGGCGACGCCGGCGACAATGGCGAAATCGCCTTGCCGGTCGAGAAGATGCACGCGCGAGCCGAGTGACAGGGTCATGGCTTGGGGCAGCTTCATCGAGGGGCCGGGATAGGCGAAGCTGCGAACGGCATTGACCCTGTGGCTTGCCTGGGGCGAGGGAGCAGAAAGGCGCTTGGCGGGCAGGTAGCCGACATAGCCGTCAGAGGCGAGCTGGCACCAGGCCCAGCCCTCGGCCAGTTCGAACACGCTGACACGTTCGCCGCACAGGGCCTCCGTGTCGAGGGGCGCATCCTTGCGCGGCTCGCGATGCAGCGGCGCGGTGTGCGTGATCACCTGCATGGCCTCGCCGGCAACGAAGCGCTCGGCCTCGACGCGGCCCTTCAGGGCGAGGTCGGCGAGATCGGGGCGAAAGGCATGCAGGCGGCGATCGAGGGTTGTCATCAGCGGCTCAGATCCTTGAGGTGGGTGACGATCAGACCAGCGAGATGGTCCACGGCCTGGGCGCCGGCCACCGTCCGTTTGATGATGACATTGCGGCGATCGAGCGGGTCACGCTCGCGGGTGACCAGGCCAAGCTTGCCCATGGTGTCGAGCGCGCGCGTGATGACCGGTTTGGTGACCGCCAGACGCTCGGCAAGGCCGCGAACAGTATGTGGCGGCAAATCCAGATAGATGATCAGCAGGATGGCAAACTGGCGCGAGGACAGATCCGGGGCGCCGGCGCGGACCAGCGAGAGATTGACGTCGCGCCACATGAACAGCGCCTGTGCCGGTCTGATATCCTGCATGTCGTCCTTGCCAGCCAGAAACCGCCGCAGAATGCGCGCTGATGGTGAAAGAAGCCTCAAGGGGCGGGGTAGCGTTCCTTGAGGCAGGCATAGATCAGCCGAGCCGCCTGCACTTCGCCGCCATCGGGCCGGCCCGGCCTGGCAGACGGGTTCCACGCGAAGATGTCGAAATGCACATAGGACGCGGCGCGCGACACGAACCGGTTGAGGAACAGCGCGGCTGTGATCGAACCCGCGAAAGCCCCGCTCGAAATATGGTTGAGACTGGCAATCCGCGATTCGAGCAGATTGTCGTAGGGGCCCCAGAGCGGCAGCCGCCAGACCGGATCGTTGACCTTGGGCGCGAGGCGGGCCAGATCTGCGGCAAGCCGGTCATCATGGGTGTAGAATGGCGGCAGATCGGGGCCGAGCGCCACGCGGGCAGCACCCGTGAGCGTGGCGAAATCGGCGAGGAAGGCCGGCTCGTCTTCATCAGCAAGGGCGAGCGCGTCGGCCAGGATGAGCCGGCCCTCCGCATCCGTGTTGCCGATTTCCACCGAAAGGCCCTTGCGGCTGGCCAGCACATCGCCCGGGCGGAAAGCATTGCCGGCAATGGCATTCTCGACCGCCGGCACCAGGAGGCGCAGGCGAACGGGCAGCTTCGCGCCCATCACCATCCGGGCTGCCGCGATGGCCGCCGCCGCGCCGCCCATGTCCTTCTTCATCAGCAGCATCGCGCTTTCGGGCTTGATGTTGAGACCACCCGTGTCGAACACCACGCCCTTGCCGACCAGCGTCACGCGGGGATGATCGGGCTTGCCCCAGGTCAGGTCAATCAGGCGCGGGGCGCGCACCGAAGCGCGGCCGACGGCATGGATCATCGGAAAGCCGCGTGTGAGCAGGTCATCGCCGAGCGTCACGGCGACATGCGCGCCGTGATCGGCTGCCAGCGCCCTGATCGCGGCCTCGATCTCATCGGGACCAAGATCATTGGCCGGCGTATTGACCAGATCGCGCGAGCTTGCGACGGCGGCTGCAAGCCTGACGACTTCGGCCTGATCGACTCCGCGCGGGCAAACCAGCCGCGCCTTCGGCAGGGGCTGTTCGCGATAGAGCGTAAACCGGTAGGGGTTGAGCAGCCAGGCCAGCGCCACGCCAGCTGGATCGGCGAGCTTGCCCCTGAAGGCATAGTCACCGGCGGGCAGGACGCCGGACAGCCTGCCTGGTCCGAACGGATCACGGTGGCGGGCATCGCTCGGCTCCACGCCCAGCAGCACCGCAGAAATGTTGCCACTCCTGTCCGGCATGACCAGATGCCGGCCATTCTGTCCGGAAAATCCGGAGGCTTCCGCAAAGGCTTCAAGCGCCCGCGGCAGGCGCGCCTTCACCTTGTCCCAATCGCTGGTGCTGCACAGATGGACAGGAATGACGGTTGGCGAGGATGTGATCAGCAGGTCAGTCAAGACGCGGTCCTTCCGGGAGGGAGCGGTGATGGCAGGGGCCACCTTTAACACTCCGTTAGGGTTAACGATTTATCACCAAGGTGACCATCGGGTCCACGTTGCCACCTGCCAGGTGGCGGGGAACAGGATCGGGCTGGAGCAGAGGCAACATCATGGGGCGGATCAACCCGTTCAGGCTGCGTGGCATCGTTTCGATGGCGGCGCTGGCGCTGGCGCTCAGTGGCTGCGTGGGCCGCGGACTGCCGGACATCACAGGCTCGCTGGCTGGCTCGACCACGCCGGTGACAGAGGCGCAGTGGCGCTCGGAACTGCAAACCTGGCAGCAGCGCTACGACGCGAATCAGGGCGACCGCACAGCCGCCTTCCGCTATGCCCGGGCACTGCGGGCCCTTGGCCAGAATACGCAGGCGGTGGCCGTCTTGCAGAACATCATCCTGCGCCATCCGAAGGACATGGAACTGCTGGGAGCGTTCGGACGGGCGCTGATGGATGCCGGGCAGCTCAAGCAGGCCGAAGAGGTGCTGGCCCGGGCCCATCTGCCCGAAAGACCGGACTGGCGCATCCTGTCGGCGCAAGGTGCCGTCGCCGATCAACTGGGTGACCACCAGCGCGCACAGGGCTTCTACGAGGCCGCCTTGAGAATCAATCCCGGCGAGCCGACGATCCTGTCCAACCTTGGCCTGTCCTATGCGCTCTCGAAGCGGCTGCCTGAGGCCGAGCGCGCACTGGGCGAGGCCTCACGGCATCCACAGGCCGACAAGCGCGTGCGTCAGAACCTCGTTCTGGTGCTGGGACTTCAGGGCCGCTTCGCCGAAGCGGAACGTGTCGCGGCGACCGACCTGCCGCCGGCAGACGTGGCCAAGGCGATGGCCCAGCTTCGCCAGATGGTCAGCCAGCCCAACAGCTGGGACATGCTGCGGCAAGGCGGCAAGCCTGCGGGACCACGCCCGGAGGGCAGCGCCGCAGCGCGGACAGCGCCGCCGAAGCCCGCCGGCTGAAGCCGGCCCACGTTATGCAATCCAGTAGGGCTGATGTCTTTGCGAGGACAATCCGCGAGGACATTCTGCGCTTATTTCAGCCCCATCGCGCCGATCACGGCCGGCATCATGATGACCAGCATCAGCACGGGCAGGAAGAACAGGATCATCGGCACGGTCAGCTTGGGGGGCAGTGACATGGCCTTCTTCTCGGCTTCCGACATGCGCATGTCGCGGCTTTCCTGGGCCAGCACGCGCAAGGCGGTGCCGAGCGGGGTGCCATAGCGCTCCGCCTGCACCAGCGCCGTGGTGACCGACTTGACCGACTCGACACCGGTTCGGGCGGCCAGGTTCTCGAAAGCCATCCGCCGCTCCTGAAGATAGGACAGCTCGGCCGTGGTGAGGGTCAGTTCCTCGGCCAGCGCGATCGACATGGAGCCGATCTCGGAACTCACGCGGCGGAAGGCATGTTCGATCGACATGCCGGATTCCACGCAGATCAGCAGCAGGTCGAGCGCATCGGGAAAGGCCTTCTTGATCGAAACCTGCCGCTTGGCGATCTGGTTGCTGAGCAGCACTTCGGGCATTTTGAGGCCGATGTAGACCGACGCCATTGTGGCCAACAGGTTGACCGTGGTGCTCTGCCTCAGCGCGTCAAGGTAGAGAAAATAGAATGCGCCGATGAACAGCCCTGCCACCGGTGCGATCAGACGATAGAACAGCAGGGCGATTTCCGCGCCCTGGCCCCGGTAGCCGGCCTGCACAAGCTTGGCGCGGGCATCATCCACCCCAAGATGCTTGGCAAGCTGCAAGCGCTCGACCACGTCCTTCATGAAGGCCTTGGGCTCATGGCGCAGGCGGGAGCCCTGATGCAAACGGGTTCGCTCGCGTGCACGCAGGTTGTCGCGCTCGCTGGCGGCAGACTTCATCCGGCGCTTCAGGCCATCGTTGCTGAGATAAGGCATCGCCAGCGTCAGCACGGTGGCTGCAGCGGCAATGGCAAAGATCATCGAAGCGATGAACTGCGGATCGATGAATTTCTGGATGATGAAATCGATCATGTTGGCCTCGCTTCAGACGTCGAAGTTGATCATCTTGCGCATCACCATGACGCCCATCAGCATCCAGATCGCCGAGCCCACCAGGGTGAACTGGCCGGCCTGTGTCAGCCAGAGCTTTTCGATGTAGGTTGGCGTGCTGAAGTAGACGAGGCCAGCAACGGCCACCGGCATGCAGGCGATGATGCCCGCCGACGACTTGGCCTCGGCGCTCAGCGCCGTGATCTTGTTCTTCAGCTTGCGGCGCTCGCGCACCACGCGGGACATGTTGGAGAGCGACTCAGCCAGATTGCCGCCACTCTTCTGCTGGATGGTGATGATGATGCCGAAGTAGTTGGCTTCCGGGACCGGGATGCGGCGGTAGAGGTTCTCGATGGCTTCGCCCAATGACAGGCCGACCGCCTGCGCATCCATCATGGCGCGAAACTCGGACTTGACCGGTTCCGCGGCCTCCGAGGAAATGATACGGATGCAGTCGTTGAGCGGCAGGCCGGATTTCAGGCCGCGCGTGATGACATCGAGCGCGTTCGGGAATTCCTGCACGAACTTCTTGATCCGCTTGGCCTTGCGCATGCCAAGATACCAGTTGGGCAAGCCCAGACCACCCACGATCAGGCCGGGAATGACGGCCATGGACGAGCCGATCATGGTGAAGGCGAGCAGCCCGACGCCCACGGCGCTGGCAAGGCTGGCGATATAGAAGATCTTGCGGTCAATGCTGAGGCCGGCCTGCGAGAACTTGTCCTCCAGCGTGAGCTTGCCGCGTGCCTTCTCGCGCTGCTCCACTTCCTTGAGGCTCTGCGCAACCTGATCGCGCTTGTTCCGGGCCGGGCCGGCATTGCGGGTGGGCCGCACCGTCTCGGGCGTGAGCGCCAGGGCCCGGCGCCGGCTATCGGAGCGGGCCTGGCCGGACAACAGCGGAAAAAGCAGCGCATAGGCGATGCCCGCAGCGGCGGCGGCGATCAGCAGGACAGGCGCAAGGGTGTCAAGCATGCCGGAAACTCCCATCCCCGATCATCGAGGCCGCTGCCGGAATTGGCAGGGCCCTGATCGCTGTTGCTCGCCGGTGCTTCGGCCTGCTCCCCGCCTGCGTCGCATGCGCCGCCGGAGCGGCGCGCAGCGCGGGCTACCGGGATTCGGGCCTGACTTCCATGGCGTCGAGTGCAGCTGCGAGGTTCTTCTCTTCGTTGTAGTAGCGTGCCCGTTCCCAGAACTTCGGCCGCGCGATGCCCGTCGAGCGATGCGCGCCGATCAGCTTGCCGTTCGCATCCTCGCCCGAGATGTCGTAGACCATCACATCCTGGGTGATGATCACGTCGCCTTCCATGCCGAGCACTTCGGTGATGTGGGTGATGCGGCGCGAGCCATCGCGCAGGCGGCTGGCCTGGACGATCACATCGACCGACGAGACGATCATTTCGCGGATGGTGCGCGAGGGCAGCGCGAAACCGCCCATGGTGATCATCGATTCGATACGGGAGAGTGCTTCGCGCGGGGAGTTAGCGTGCAAGGTGCCCATCGAGCCGTCATGGCCGGTGTTCATGGCCTGCAGCAGGTCGAAGGCTTCGGGGCCGCGGACTTCGCCGACGATGATCCGCTCGGGACGCATGCGCAGGCAGTTCTTGACCAGATCACGCATGGTGATCGAGCCTTGGCCTTCAAGATTGGGCGGGCGGGTTTCGAGGCGCACCACATGGGGCTGCTGCAATTGCAGTTCGGCCGCATCCTCGCAGGTGATGACCCGTTCGTCCTCGTCGATGTAGTTGGTCAGGCAGTTGAGCAAGGTTGTCTTGCCCGAACCGGTGCCGCCGGAGATCACGACATTGCAGCGCACACGGCCGATGATCTTGAGCAGCGCCGCGCCTTCCGGCGAGATCGAGCCGAAGCGGGTGAGCTGGTCGAGGGTCAGCTTGTCCTTCTTGAACTTGCGGATGGTCAGGGCAGCGCCATCGATGGCCAGCGGTGGGGCAATGACGTTGACGCGGGAGCCATCGGGCAGGCGCGCATCGCAGATCGGCGATGATTCATCGACGCGGCGACCAACCTGGCTGACGATGCGCTGGCAGATGTTCATCAACTGCTGGCTATCGCGGAAACGGATGGTGGTCTGCTGAATCTTGCCCGCAACCTCAATGTAGGTCTTGTTCGGGCCATTGACCATGATGTCGGCGATGTCGTCGCGGGCCAGCAAGGGCTCGAGCGGGCCGTAGCCAAGGATGTCGTTGCAGATGTCAGCCAGCAGGTCTTCCTGCTCGGAGATCGACAGCACGACGTTCTTCAACGAGATGATCTCGTTGATGATGTCTCGGATTTCCTCGCGTGCGCTGTCGGATTCGAGCTTCGCCAGCTGGGCCAGATCGATGGCTTCGATCAGCGCGCCGAAGATCATGCTCTTGGTCTGGTAGAACTCCTCCGACCGCACGATCTCCTGCATCGCGGGCGCGACGCGCCGAGGCTCTGGCTGGCGGACCGGATCGACCTGGCGCACGACCGCTGCCGACGCCATCCCGCGCGGCGCCATCGCTGCCGCCGGTGGCGGGCTTGCGGGGCCTGCGGGGCCGCTCGTCGTTCTCTTGCCGAACATGGTTCAGTCCTCGCCTGTTCTGACGGATCAGGAGGCTTTACGCCGCAGGAGCTTCGCCACGAGTGGCTCGATCAGGCTGCGCTTGGGTTTCTTCGCTTCGATGCGCCCCATCAGGCTTGCCGCGAGCTTGACGTAGTGCTGGGCAATCGGTCCGTTTGGCTGCACTTCAGCAATCATCTGGCCGTTGTTGGCCGCAGTGCCAAAGAGCTGCGGATCGAAGAGGATGGTGCCAGCCAGTTCAAGGCCGAAGGTCTTGGCAAACTCGGCTGCGGCAATCTCGGGCCGCTTGGGCACGCCGACCTGGTTCAGCATCAGTTGCGGCTGACGATCGTGGGTGCGGGTCTGCCGGCACAGGTCGATCAGGTTCTTGGCATTGCGCAGGGACGCCAGATCGGGCGTGGCGACGATCAGGATATCGTCGGATGTCATGATCATGCGCTTGGTCCAGGCGTTCCAGACATGCGGCACATCCATGACGATGGTTGGCACGAGACCACGCAGGATCTCGATGAGGTGGTCCATCGCCTCCTCGGGTATGTCGTAGGTCTTGTCGAGGATCGCCGGAGCGGCGAGCAGGCTCAGGTTCTCCGAGCAGCGCGACAGCAGCCGGTCAACCAGCGCCTGATCGAGGCGGTCGGGCGCGAAGATGGCATCGGCCACGCCCTGCGGCGGATCCTGGTTGAAGTCGAGCCCGGCGGTGCCGAAGGCGAGATCGAGATCGACCAGCACGGTGGAGGCATTGAAACTCTGGGAAATGGCCCAGGCGATGTTGTGGGCCACGGTCGAGGCCCCGACCCCACCCTTGGCGCCAACGATCGAAATCGTGCGGCCGAGACTGGCCGCACCGGGGGCGCCGAAGAGCTGGGAGACCGAACGCACGACATCCAGAACACCGATCGGCGCGATCAGGTAATCGCTGACACCCCTCGACGTCAGTTCGCGGAACAGGGAGATATCGTTGACATGGCCAACCACGATGACGCGCGTCCCGGCATCGCAGACCTCGGACAAGCGTTCGAGATGGGCAAAGAGCTGCGCCCGGTCCTGCGTGTTCTCGAGAATCAGCGCATTGGGCGTTGGCGCATCCTGGAAGGCTTCCACTGCGGCGGCAGGCCCGCCCATATGGACCTTCGAGATGGTCTTCTGCATGCGCCGATCGGTGATGGCGGCCTGGATCGCCGCCGCCACATCATGGCTCTCGCAGAACGCCTGCAGGGAGATGCGCGGAACCGGCGCGATCACTTCTGCATTGGTGTCAGACGATCCTTCACTGTCGTAGGTCATGATCAGTTTCCGACAGACTGGTTGATGCGGGTTGCGGTATCGCGGTAGGTGGTCGACGGATCCTGGCCGGCGCGCAGCTTCTCGATCGCGGTCATGCGCCGGACCGTATCGATGCGGCCCTCGGGGCGGCCACGCTCAAGATCGAGCGGATCGGCCACGAATGCCGCAAGATTGTTCTGCGTGGCACAGCCGAAGTTCCAGTACGAGGTGTTCTGGGCGGAGACGCGCCAGTTCGATGTGCCGAGGTCATCCGGCCAGTGGCCGCACGAATGGGGCACCTGTGCCTGGAGCTTGGCGAAGGACAACCGGATCGGTGCCGCAATGGTATGGTCCGGTGCCGGATAGCCGCGCACCTGAACCACAGAGCCGGCGATACCGTTGTGTGACAGGGCGCTGCGCACGGCGTGCAACCCATGGTGTCCCGCCGTGCTGCGGCCATCATAAGTCGGCACTTCGGCAATGATCTGGCTGCGGCCATGCGTCCGATACTCGGCGGCGAAGGCGGCAAGGTCGCTGGACTGGCGGGAGTCGAGCTGTCGCGCACCGGCGTATATGTCCAGCGAGCGCGGCGCTTCGGTGAGCACGATGGGATGGCGTTCGCGGTAATCAGGCAGCACGGAGCCGGTGATCTCCGTCTTGCGGCCCGCACAGGCTCCCAGCGAAAGGCCGAGCACGACGACGGCAACGAATGTGCGGGCATGCGGCATCATGGGGGCTCCGGAACGTGACGTGTCGAGACGTGTCATGGCAGTGATCAACCCCTTCAATCTGCGATGAAGCCGATGCGGCCGCGATAGCCCTGTCCGGCGCTTGGCTTGCCACTGCCGTAGATCTTGTTGAGGCGGCCAAGCAGGATGGACTGGGCGTCATGGGCATCGACGAAGCCATCATCCGGCCGGGCGATCTGCCTGGGATCGGCCGGCTTCGCCAGGTAGGGCGTAACCATGATCAGCAGCTCGGTTTCGTTGCGCTGGTAATCGCGCGAGCGGAAGAGCGCGCCGAGGATCGGCAGGTTCAGCAGGCCCGGAAAGCCGTTGATGGCCTGACGCGACGACTGCTGGATGAGACCGGCGGTCATCATGGTGCCGCCGGACGGGACCTCGACCGTGGTGTCGGCCTTCCGGACGCGGAAGGCAGGCACGAGAATGGCACCGATCGAACGCGAGCTTTCAACGTCCACCTCCGTGACCTCGGTCGCCACACGCATGCTGATGCGGCCTTCGGAAAGAACGATGGGGGTAAAGTTCAGCGACACACCATAGGGCTTGTACTCAACGCCGATCTGGCAGATTGGTGCGACGCCGGGGATCGCCGAGGGCGTGCAGGACTGGCTGGCAGGTACGGGCAACTCGCCGCCGGCGGTGAACTTCGCCGCTTCTCCGGAAACAGCCGTGAGGGTCGGCTCCGCCAGGATGCGCGAGACGCCGGCACGTTCCATGGCGCGCAGCACCGAACCGTTTGGGCTGTTGCCGAGGGTCAAGCTGGATTCCGGCTGGGACAGCCCGACAGTGAACGGGTTGTTGATGTTCGCGGCGAGATTGAAGCTTCGGGTGACCCAGCTTCCTTGCGCATCGACTCCGAGCTGTTTCATCGCCTGGCGCGAGACCTCGGCGATGGTGACCTTGAGAAGGACCTGATCGCGGCCACGGATGGTCAGAGAATTGATCACCGCGCCGGAACTGGCACCGACTGCCCCGGCACTGACCCCGACGAACGCCTTGGCGATGTCCATGGCCTGTGATGCGTCTGAAGCGGTGGGCACCTGGCCAACCAGCAGGATCGAATCGCCGGCAGGCTTGACCTCGATTTCGGCGCGCGGAAGGGCCGTGCGCAGGGTCTGGCGCAGGACGTTGAGGTCGCGCCCAACCGAGATTTCCAGCGCTGCGATCTGCTGGCCGTCGCCATCCATGGCGAAGATCGAGGTGGCACCGTCGGCCACGCCGATGATGAAGAGCTTGCGGGCCGATCGCACCACGGCATTGGCGACGCGCGGATTGGCCACGAACACTTCCTTGGCATCGCGCGGCAGGTCGACGATCAGCGACTTTCCGATCGACAGATCGAGGCGCTGAGCGCCCGAACCGGAACTGCGCGTGGTGATGCGATGGCTGGAGGAGCCACTCTGGGCCTGCGCTTCGGCAATGGCCAGCTGCAGTGGCAGGAGCACGGCCGCCGAAGCAGCGGCCCAATGCAGGGCACGTCCTGGCAGCGCACGTCCTGGCAGGGCACGTCCTGGCAGCGCACGTCCTGGCAGCGCACGTCGCCGGATGGCATTGGCAAGGCTGGGAAGGGTCATCGGGCTGACAGACCGGTTCATGATGTCCTCACGGCTTTGCTGACTGGGTTGTGATGCCGAACCGCACGAGCGTCAGGCCCTGACGCCCGGCAGTGTCGACAGGTGCGACCTCGCCGGCATCGGCCAGGCTGCGCAGTGCCAGCGAAATGGCCCCGGATTTCTGGGCCAGGGTCACGGTTTCGACCTGGCGCGGATCAAGTTCGAGCGTCGCCGTCTCGCCAACCACGACCTTCTCGCCATTGCGCTCCTGGATGTTCTGGCCGATGGCCAGAACCCGGATGTTGGTCAGGATGGTTTCACTGACGAAGCTCTCGACCGTGGAGGGTGCCGTGTCCTGCCGCCCGGTCTTGATGATGTCGACGCGGTCATTGGGGAGCACGAAGCCGCCCGCTGTGCTGTTGCCGGCGCGGTCGATCGAAATGGCGATGGCGCGCTTGCCGGAGGGCAGGACTGCCGACAGGAAGCCCGAGCCGTCGGGACGGATCAGCTTTTCCTTGCGGATCGGCTCGAAGGCGACAAAGGACGAGCGCACGAGGGCCCCGATCACTTCCTTCTCGAGCGTGGCTGCCTCTGCCTTGCTGATGGCTCCTTTTGGCACGCTGTCCTGAGGCCAGGCGAGCCAACGGACATCATTCTGCGTGACCATATTGCCGAGCGGCAGGTCGTAAACGGCCACCAGCACCTCAACGGTTCGGGTGGGTTCGACTTCCCTGACGACCTTGACCGTCGATGGTCCTTCGCCTGGTGCGATCAAGACATAGGCCACCAACATGGTGAGAACCGAAATGCCCAACACAACGGCTCTGGCGCCTGAGATTCCCAACATGGTGACCACCCGTAATGACGACTTGAGACATCACCATGCCGGCCAATCGTCAAATTATGGTTAACCATGCGTTGATGACGCACCCGTCGCGCCGTCAAATCCAACCCGGCCGGCAAACCTGCCGTTGTCAGCCAATCATGGCGACCGACTTCCAGATGGTGGAGTAGGGAAAGATGAACAGTCCGGCCATGGCCAGGGCGATGCCATAGGGCACCCCATTGCTCGGAGAGTGCAGCCTCTCAAGCCAGGTCCAGCCCAGGGCGAAGCGCGGCAAGGGATAGGTGCGCATGGTCAGGATCCACAAGGTCAGCAGGCCACCTGCGACACTCGAAATCATCACATAGGCCGGAAGCAGCTCGGGGCCGATCCACAGCGCCGTCGCAGCGGCCAGCTTGGCATCGCCTCCGCCGATCCAGCCGGCGGCAAACATGCCGAAGCAGATAACCAGAACGAGTGCGCCAGCGCCCAGATGAAGGCCAAGTTGCGCCAGCGGCAACTGGCAGACCAGCGCGAACACGACGAAGGCTGCGATCAGGCCGAGAGAAATACGATTGGAGATGCGCATCGATACGAGGTCGCTGGCTGCCGCATAAGCCATCAGGGCTGGAAAGATCAGCAAAGTCGCGAGTGTCATGATCGACATCAAAAAATCTCCGACAGGAGTGATCCGCGCTCCGGCCATCTGGGCATGCGGGAGGTGTCGTTCCGGTATCCGGCACAGGAAGGGCGACGGCCGTGCCTGCACCCGGGCAGCACAGGAAGCCAAAAGAGAAGGTGGACCGCCCTCCAGGAGCGGTCCACCGTTGTCCGGCGACGCCGATGCGTCAACCTGGACGGTTCTTCATCACTTCCCGCCGAGGCCTTTGTTGACTTCCTGGAATTTGGAATTCAGGTTCGTACCAATGTTCGTCCAGACGGTGATGCAGACCACGGCGATGAGGGCGGCGATCAGGCCGTACTCGATTGCGGTTGCGCCAGACTCGTCCTTGGCAAAGCGATTCATCAGATTCTTCATGGGAACACTCCTTTTACACCACGGTTTCGTCGATCGTCGCCGGTGTTAAGGCCCGAAGATCGTCGACTGAATTGATCTTACATGCCATATCTTGCATATCGGTTAAATCAAATATCGCTTTTGTCATCACAGTATCATGTATTGTATATGGTTAATTGCTAATTTAGTTGAAATTATACTTAGTATATCATCCTTTACGAAATCATAATTGAAATCATATTTTATCACTCGGCGATCAATCTTTGTAAAATTTTTGAATAGATGTCTTTTTTATTTATAGTCCGACCGCGAACCGCAGATATCATGCCAAACTGCGCTCAAGCACGGCCATGATCGATCGGGACGATGCAAATCGCACAGCCGGCCAATGCCTTTCCAGCGGGCCGCAACACTCTGCGCAGGCGCTGTCCGCAGCACGCGCCACCGCTTAGGGCGCCATGCAGCAACCTGCCGTGCATCGCAGAGCGGCGCGTTATCGAATTCTTCACCATGCAAGGCGCATACAATCCGTGATCGATCCCATCACACGGGGCCAGGACACATGATGCCGATGCCGGAACAGTTTCGCGATCAAGGCGGGCCAATGACCGCCCGTCCGTCTTTGGCACGTCTTTCGCTGGCACGACTTTCACTGGCAATCCTCATGCCTGCTGCCGTCAGCCTTGCCGCGCTCGGGATCTGGTCAGCAACAATGTTGCCAGCCAAAGCCACCGAACGCCTGGATGCCGTGGTTGTGGTTGTCGACCACGCCAAGGTGATCAAGCTGCCTGAGAAGACCCAGACCGTGATTGTGGGCAACCCGATGATCGCCGACATTGCGGTTCAGAAGAACGGCATCCTGATTGTTACCGGCAAGAGCTTCGGCGTCACCAACTTCATCGCTCTCGACGGCTCTGGCGGCATGCTGGCTGAATCGCGCGTGACGGTGCGTGCGGCGACCGACGCTGTCGTCACCGTGCAGCGCGGCATGGACCGCGAATCCTATTCCTGCGCGCCCCAGTGCCAGCCCGCGATCCAGCTCGGCGACTCCGCCAAGTTCTTCGGCGATGTCGGCGGTCAGGCCACCAGCCGCAACCAGATGTCCGCGCCCGCACGATGAGCGTGGTTAAACAGCGGTTTATGCCGTTGTTTGTGAGCCTTGCGGCAAACTAACACTTCCGAAAACAATATTGGCTATTCCTCAGCGAAAGCTGGAGATTGAATGCCATGTTGAGGGATCTTGTTCGGTCGTACCTGATCCGTCCGCGTGGCGTGCTCACGCGCTTCCGCAAGGATGCAAAGGGCGCGACCGCGATCGAATTCGGACTGCTCGCCATGCCGTTCTTCATGATGTTGATGATGATCGTCGAGTCGTCGATGTTATTCTGGACGCGTCAGGTCCTGCAGGAGGCCACCTCACAGGCGGCGCGCACGATCCTGACAGGGGAAAGCCGTAACGTCTACACGGGAACGACCACCGAGCAGACGGCCAAGTTCCGTGACGCGATCTGCGAAAACATGGCGCTCGGCAGCGATTGCGCGACCCGACTGTTCGTCGATGTTCAGCCGATGGGCACCTCATTCCCGCCGAATACGGCCGCATCGATGATCTCTGGCAACACGATCAATACGGCAAGTTTCAAGATGCGCCCGGTCGCGCCATCCGAAGTGGCTGTCGTGCGCGTTGCCCTCAAGATGCCGGTTCTGGTGCAGGGCTTCTTCGGAACGATGGCGGTGCTCGATGATGGCTCCAACGTCCTGCAGGCCGTCGTGGCCTTCCAGGCTGAACCCTACGTGTTGTGAGGCCACAGCCATGATCAGCCTGCAGCACCTCCTGCGACGCGTCCGCCGCCCGGCCACACCGGCCCCCCTCGCCCTGGACAGTGCCGGCACGCGGGGCACATCCTCGCTGCTGTCTCGCCTGAACCGCCAGCGCCATCGGCTCAAGCGTGACGACAGCGGCGTTGCGGCCGTCGAGTTCGCATTCATTGCGCCGATCATGCTGCTGCTGCTGATCGGCATCGTCGACGTCAGCCACGCGGTGTCGATCAACTGGCGCATGGTCAACCTCAACAAGACGCTCGCAGACCTGTCCTCGCAGACAGCGACCCTGACGACCGCGCAACTCGACAACATTTTTACCGCGAGCGCCGTGGTTCTGTCTCCTTACGACGGCAAGCTGCCGCGCATGACGATTTCCAGCGTGATCGTCGGCAGCGACAAGATCGCGCGCGTCTGCTGGAGCGAAGCGAGGGAAGATGGCCGGCCAGGACCGTTGCTCAAGACCATCAGCGGGCTGACCAAGGGCACTGTCGTGCCCATGCCGAACCTCCAGATGGCCGAGCCGGGCATCTCCTACATCGTCACCACGACGGTTCTGGACTTCAAGGGCATCATCAGCCCGGCGATGGAGATGAATGCGAAGATGCTGTACTTCCGGCCGCGTGTGGGCAACCGCGACAACGGCACGGAACAGGTCGAGCGCACCGGCCAACCCCTGTGTGTACCGGTCTGAGCCCGGCTTCGTCCGGCCGGACCACTACAGCGTCTGGTTGTAGTCGCCGACTTCCGGCCTGAGCCTGAGAATGCCGTCAACGAGGCGGAACATCTCGTGCTTTCGGGCATCGGAAACCGGGCTCTCGACGACCACGACGATCTCCGGCTTGTTGGACGAGGCCCGCACCAGCCCCCAGGTGCCATCCGTCATGGTGCAACGCACGCCGTTGACCAGGTTGAGATCGCGGATGCCGTGGCCATCCGCCCCTTCGCCGGCGGCAGCCATGGCCTTGAAGCGGGCGATGGCATCGTCGACCACGCCATACTTGATCTCGTCGGCGCATTTGGCCGACATCGTCGGTGAACCCCATGTGCGCGGCACGGCGCGATACAGATCGGCCATCGAGCGCTCAGGGTTGCGGTCGAGCATCTCGATCACCGCGATGGCGGTCAGCAGACCGTCATCATAGCCGCGCCCGACCGGCGTGTTGAAGAAGAAGTGACCCGACTTCTCGAAACCGGCCAGCGCGCCGAGTTCGTTGACACGGCGCTTGATGTAGGAATGCCCGGTCTTCCAATAATCGGTCTGGACGCCGAGCTCCTGGAGCACCGGATCGGTGGCGAAAAGGCCGGTCGACTTCACATCGACGACAAAGCGCGCGCCAGGATGCAGTCTGCCCAGGTCACGCGCCAGCATGACGCCGATCTTGTCGGCAAAGATCTCCTCGCCCTCGTTGTCGACCACGCCGCAGCGATCGCCGTCGCCATCAAAGCCGAGGCCGACATCGGCACCGGTTTCGCGCACCTTGTCGGCGATGGCGTGCAGCATCTTCAGGTCTTCGGGGTTGGGGTTGTAGCGGGGGAAAGTGTGGTCAAGCTCGGCGTCGAGCGGGATGACCTCGACACCGAGGCGCTCCAGCATCTGCGGCGCAAAGGCCCCTGCCGTGCCGTTGCCGCAGGCCGCAACCACCTTGAGCGGGCGCGTGATGCGGCGATCCTTGAGCAGGTCAGCGATGTAGGTTTCGGCAAAGCCGGAAACGAACTGGTAGGCCCCTCCCTCGCGCATCGCCCCTTCGCCACCGAGCACGATGTTGCGCAGGGCACCCATCTCCTCAGGGCCGAAGGTCATGGGCCGGTTGGAACCCATCTTCACCCCGGTCCAGCCATTGTCATTGTGCGAGGCGGTGACCATCGCAACGCACGGGCAATCGAGCGCGAACTGGCCGAAATAGGCCATGGGCGACAGGGCGAGCCCGATATCCCTGACCCGCATGCCCGACGCCATCAGGCCGGCGATCAGCGCATACTTGATGGCGGCGGAATAGCCGCGGAAATCATGCCCGACCACGATGTCGGGCCGCACGCCCAGCCTGTGCACCAGTGTACCGATGCCGATGCCGAGCGCCTGCACGCCCATCAGGTTGATCTCTTTCTCGAACAGCCAGCGCGCATCATATTCGCGAAACCCGGTGGGCTTGACCATCGGCTGGGATTCATAGGCGGCGGTATTGGGCAGGAGCCGTGCCACGGGGAGAGGGAACATGGAGCCGTGATTCCTTGTTGAAAGCGGCACCGCTATACCACGGCTTGGGTTGGCGTCGTCATGCTTGTGATCCGACGCGGGCAGCGACACAGGAGGTGCTTCCCGATGGCCTGGTGAAGCCCTGCGGCAAGCCTGCGCGCACCTTCCGGCCGATGGCCGCTTGCGCTGCGGCCCGCTTGCGCGCAAGGGAACGGCATGATCGACCATCCGACCTCGACCGCCGGCTTCGGTGTCTACCTGCACTGGCCCTTCTGCGCGGCCAAGTGCCCTTACTGCGACTTCAACAGCCATGTGCGGCACAGCAAGCCCGACGAAGCCGCCTATGTCGCGGCGTTTCGGCGCGAGATCGCGCATCGCGCCGCGCTCAGCCCGGGCCGGGACGTCACCTCGATCTTCCTGGGTGGCGGCACGCCCTCGCTGATGCAGCCGGCCACAGTGGCGGCCCTGCTCGATGCGGTGGCCGAAGCGTGGCCGACCGCACGCGACATCGAGGTCACGCTGGAAGCCAACCCGACCAGTGTCGATGCCGAACGGTTTGCGGGCTATCGCAGCGCCGGCGTCAACCGGGTGTCGCTGGGTGTGCAGGCGCTGAACGACCGTGACCTGAAGGCGCTTGGCCGGCTGCACAGCACCGAGGAGGCGCTGGCCGCCGTGGCCGTCGCCGCCCGGCATTTCGAGCGCATGTCGTTCGACCTGATCTATGCCCGCTCACCCGAGCAGAGCGTGGCCGAATGGCGCGGCGAACTGTGCGGCGCGCTGGAAAGGGCGGTGGAGCACCTGTCGCTCTACCAGCTCACGATCGAACCGGGCACGGCCTTCCATGCGTTGCACGCTGCCGGCAAGCTGCCGGTGCCAGACGAGGATCTGGCGCGCGCCCTGTATGAAACCACACAGGAACTGTGTGATCGCCACGGCTTTGCCGCCTACGAAATCTCGAATCATGCCCGCGCAGGCGCGGAATGCCGGCACAATCTTGTCTACTGGCGCTATGGCGAATATGCCGGGATCGGTCCCGGCGCGCATGGGCGACTGGTGGTGGACGGCGTGCGCCGGGCACAATCGACCGAGAAACACCCTGAAACATGGCTGGCCATGGTGGCCGCGCAGGGTCATGCCCTCGTCGAGGATGACCCGCTTTCGCCGGAATCCGCGGGCGATGAATTCCTGCTGATGGGCCTCAGGCTCAGCGAAGGCATCGATCCTGCCGTCTATGCTGCCCTGGCGGGCCACGGCTTTTCTGAAAAGCGCGTGGCGTCCCTGATCGACGATGGCCTGATCACACTCAGGCCGGATGGCCGCATCGCGGCGACGCCGGATGGCGCGCTGGTGCTTGATGCGGTCGTGGCCGATCTGGCCGCCTGACAGCGCCCGATCAGGCCGAGCGGCCAAACTCGCGCGGGGCCGCGTTGACCGTCACGGATGTGCCATTGCGAATTTCGAGCACGGCGAGGCCACGCTCGATCATGCCGTCCTGACGGAAGCGGAACAAGCCGTCGACCCCGTCGAAACCGGATGGGTTGGTCAGCACCGCCTCCGAGAAGCGCTGGGCTCCGTGCTGCCGCGTCAGGGCGGCAACCAGCGTCATGGCCGTGTAGGCCAACGAGGCCAGCCGGATCGGGGAGGCCCCGAACCGGGCCTGGTAGCGCTGGGCGAAGGCGTTGAAGCCACCTGAATCGGGCGCTGCGAACCACCCGCCCTGCAATTGCGGTACGCGGAAGTTGCGGGCATCGTTCCAGACCCCGGTTCCGAGCAGCTTGACGCGCTGGCTGTTGAGCCCGGCGCCCTGCAAGGCTTGGCCGATGGCCGGCAAGGTATCGGCATTCTCGGGAACGAACAGCGCGTCGATCTGGCCCAAAGCAGGAGTGAGCCGCCCGACAGCGGCCTCCATCTGACCCTGATCGATGGCAAAGCGCTCGATGGCGGCCACACGCACGCCGCGCTGGGCTGCGGTTTGCTGGAAGGCGGCTTCGACCACACGGCCATAGGCGGTGTCGGGGATGAGTGCCGCGAAGGACCGGCGGCCTTGCTGGGCCGCGAAGTTCACCACGCGCTGCACTTCCAGTTCGGCCACGAACGACATCAGGTAAACGCCGGGCGAGGCCACGGCCGCGTCTGTCGAGAAGGCAATCACCGGCCGCCCAGCCGGCTTTGCCACGGAAGCGACAGCCTGCACGGAGGTGGCGAAGAGCGGGCCAATGATGAGTTCGGCACCCTCGGCCAGCGCCTCCTGGGCGGCGGCACGCGCGCCGTCGGCGGAGCCCTTGTCGTCCTTGATGATCAGCCGGATATTGGGATTCTGGAACTCGGCCAGCGCCATTTCAGCGGCGTTCTTCAGCGCGTTGCCCACGGTGCCGCTCTGCCCGCCAGCGGTCAGCGGCAGGATCAGTGCGACCGGAACGCCACCTTGTGGGCCTGTCGGCGAGGCAGACCCGGGAGCAGGGCCGGAGCCACTCTCGAAGCTGGGAAGCCCTCCGACGCAAGCCCCAAGGCTGGAGGACAGCGCCGTCAGGCCGAGAAACTTCAGGGCGAGAAACTTCAGGCCGGTGCGGCGATCAAGACGCTGATCTGTCAAGTTGCAGTTCCCCATGGAGGCAATCCGTTCACTATAACAAGTTTTCACGCGTTGTCACAGCATGAATAAAGACGGATCTTCGGAAAACCTTTCGTTAACAGAGCCTTAACGTGACGACACCGGCTCTGTCCCGATTTCGCGCCTGATCAGGCTGGCCTCGACGCCTCGAACATGGCAGTGCTCGGACATGAGCAAACCTGATCATCCGCACGGGTCGTTCACCGCTTTCGGCATCAGGGCCGCAGCCGAGCCGCTCGCACCCGGTCTGCATGTGGTGTCCACCCCCATCGGCAATCTTCGCGACATGTCGCTGCGCGCATTGGCAACGCTGGCGGCCGCTGACCTGATACTGGCCGAGGATACCCGCGTCACCAAGGTTCTGCTGGCACATTACGGTATTTCCACGCCGCTGGCCGCCTATCACGAGCACAATGCCAACGAGATGCGCCCGCGCGTGCTGGCGCGGCTGGCGGCTGGCGACAGGCTGGCGCTGGTGTCGGATGCGGGAACACCGCTGGTCTCGGACCCTGGCTATCGTCTGGTCGAAGATGCCGTGAAGGCCGGGCATGCCGTGACCGGGGTTCCGGGCCCGTCCGCCGTGCTGGCCGCGCTGGTGGTAGCCGGACTGCCGACGGACCGCTTCTTCTTCGAGGGGTTTCTGGCCCCGCGCACGGCAGCGCGGCGGGCGCGCCTGACCGAGCTCGGCACCATTCCGGCGACCATCGTGCTGTTCGAATCGCCGCGCCGTCTGGCGGAAATGCTGGCCGATGCCGCCGCCATGCTGGGCGCGCGGCCGGCAGCCGTGGCACGCGAACTGACCAAGATGCACGAAACCGTCAAGCGCGGCAGCTTGCCGGAACTGGCCACACTGTATGCAGCCGGCGAGACGGCGCGCGGCGAGATCGTGGTGCTGATCGGGCAGGCCGAGGCCGGCGCAGCCTCGCCCGCCACCGAGGATCTGGTCGACGGCAAGCTCAAGGCTGCGCTCGGGGCCATGTCGCTGAAGGAAGCGGTGGCACAGGTGACGGCCGATACCGGCCTGCCCCGCCGCAAGGTCTATGCCCGCGCCCTCGAACTGACCCGCACACCCTGAATGGCGCCCTCTGACCGCAGCACAGGGCAGCGCCGCTCGGGCAGGGCCGCTGGCCGCGCCACGTCGAGAATGCGGTTTCGCTCGACGTGACCTGAAAGACCTGCCCCGAAAGACTTGCCCGGAAAGACTTGCGCTGAACCCTCGGGGCCGCCGATAAGGGCAGCCGAACCCGCCAATGCAGGACTGCCCCATGAGCCTCACCGTCGCCGTCCAGATGGACCCGATCGAACGCATCAGGATCGCCGGCGATTCCAGCTTCGCGCTGATGCTCGAAGCACAGGCGCGCAGGCATACGCTCTACTCCTACACCCCCGACAAGCTGTCCATGCGCGACGGCAAGGTCATGGCCATGGCGCGGCCGGTCAGCGTCAGGGATATCGAGGGCGATCATGCGACGCTTGGCAGCGAGGAGTGCATCGATCTGGGCGATGTCGACGTGGTGCTGCTGCGCCAGGACCCGCCATTTGACATGGGCTATGTCACCACCACGCACCTTCTGGAGCGCATTCACCCGAAAACGCTGGTGGTCAACGATCCGGCCCATGTGCGCAATGCGCCCGAGAAGATCTTCGTCACCGATTTCCCGGACCTGATGCCGGCGACGCTGATCACGCGCGACAAGGCCGAGATCGAGGCCTTCCGGGCCGAATTCGGCGACGTCGTGATGAAGCCGCTCTACGGCAATGGCGGCGCGGCCGTGTTCAAGGTCGGCCGGATCGACCCGAATTTCGGCTCGCTCTACGACCTGTTCGCGACCCTGTTCAAGGAGCCCTGGGTGGTGCAGCGCTTCCTGCCCAAGGTCACGGAAGGCGACAAGCGCATCATTCTGGTCGACGGAGTGGTCAAGGGCGCGGTCAACCGGGTGCCGGCGGAGAACGACATCCGCTCCAACATGGTGCGCGGTGGCGCGGCGAAGCCGACCGACCTGTCAAGGCGCGAGATGGAGATCTGCGAGCGCATCGGGCCGGACCTGAAAGCCCGTGGCCTGATCTTCGTCGGCATCGATGTGATCGACGGCAACCTGACCGAAATCAACGTGACCTCGCCCACCGGCCTTCGTGCCATCAAGCGGCTGGGCGGGCCCGATCTGGCCGTGGACGTGTGGGATGCGATCGAGGCGAAGCTGGGGTAAGGGGCGTGCGGCACCCGCTTCACTTCAATACCCCACCTCGTCCACCCGCATGCCCATGGCATCGAACATCAGCAGGCGGCCGACCAGACCCTCTCCGAAACCGGTGATCTGGCGGATCACCTCCAGCGCCATCATCGAGCCCATGACCCCGGCGAGGGCGCCCAGCACGCCGGCCTCGGCACAGGCCGGCACCACGCCCGCAGCGGGTGCTTCCGGGAACAGGTCGCGGTAGGACGGATTGAGCCGGCCATCGGGCCGCGCCTCGAAGGGCCTCAGCGTCGTCAGCGTGCCATCGAAGCGGCCGATGGCCGCGGTGACCAGCGGCTTGCGCTCGGCACGGCAGGCATCGGCCACCAGATAGCGCGTGGCGAAGTTGTCGCAGCCATCGGCCACCAGATCGTAGCTGGCGATCAGCGCGCGGGCATTGTGGCCGTCAAGGCGGTGCGCATGGGGCTCGACGCGGACCCCAGGATTGAGGCGCTGGACGGCATCTGCCGCGCTTGAAACCTTGGGCCGGCCGATGTCCGGCGTGCCATGCAGAACCTGGCGCTGGAGATTGGACAGCGATACCGCATCATCATCGACCACGCCGATGCAGCCGACGCCGGCCGCGGCCAGATACAGGATCAGCGGCGACCCAAGACCACCAGCACCGACCACCAGCACGCGGGCTGCGGCCAGCCGTGCCTGGCCCGGGCCGCCGATCTCCGGCAGGACAAGGTGGCGAGCATAGCGCTCGATCTCGGCGGCATCGAAGCTCATCTCTTGTGCCTTCCCTGCTCGGTCCTCGATGAGGCGTAAAGCGCGGCAAAGCGCGCCGCAATGTGGAAAATGCAGGCGAATCGGCACTTGAGCCTTGCGGGCTCTTTGCCGGGGCCTATGTGCCATACCATCGTAGGCGCCAGTCACGGCGGCCTCACGTGTTCCGTCGTCATTTGGGAGGTATCACATGCGTTTGAAAACACTGGCTCTGGCGCTCGCGGGCGTTGCCATGTCGGCGGTCGCTGCCATCGCGCAGCAGGCCGTCACCCCAGCCGTGGTCTATGATCTTGGTGGCAAGTTCGACAAGTCGTTCAACGAAGCTGCCTTCAATGGTGCCGAGCGCTTCAAGCGCGAAAGCGGTATCGATTATCGTGACTTCGAGATCCAGAACGACGCCCAGCGCGAGCAGGCCCTGCGCAACTTCGCCCAGCGTGGCCAGAACCCGATCATTGCGGTCGGCTTCTCATTCCGCGCGGCGCTCGAGAATGTTGCCAAGGAATTCCCCAATACCCGCTTTGCCATCATCGATTCCGGGGTTGATCTGCCGAACGTGCAGTCCATCCGCTTCCGTGAACACGAGGGCTCCTATCTCGTTGGCGTTCTTGCTGGCCTCGCCACCAAGAAGAACACTGTCGGCTTCGTCGGCGGCATGGACATTCCGCTGATCCGCCGTTTTGCCTGTGGTTTCGTTCAGGGCGTCAAGGTGGCGAAGCCTGGCGTGAGCGTTATCCAGAACATGACAGGCACAACTGGCGCGGCCTTCCGCGACCCGGTGCGCGGCGGCGAACTGGCCCGCGGCCAGATCTCCCAGGGCGCAGACGTGATCTATCACGCTTCGGGGGCGACCGGCATCGGCGTGCTGCAGGCTGCCGCTGATGGCGGCGCACTCGGCATCGGTGTCGATTCGAACCAGAACGGCCTGCATCCGGGCAAGGTCCTGACCTCGATGCTGAAGCGCGTCGACAACGCCGTGCATACCTCGTTCACCACCGCCCGCGCCGGAACGTGGAAAGCCGGCACCTCCGTGCTGGGTCTTGCCGAAGGTGGGGTGGACTGGGCTGATGACAGCAACAATGCGCCGCTGATCACCGCCGAGATGCGTGCTGCCGTGACCAAGGCCTCCGACGACATCAAGGCTGGCCGAGTGGTGGTGCATGACTTCATGTCGAACCAGGCCTGCCCGGTGCAGTGAACTTTTGCAGTGAACCTTTGCAGTGAACCCGGCGCAGTCACCCTGCGCCGGGTCTTGTGACAAACGGATGGCCGGGGCACACTCCGGCCATTGTGATTTTGAAAGCCCTGCATGATCCCGCCTGCCATCCAGATGACCGGCATCGACAAGCGCTTCGGGGCGGTTCACGCCAACCGGGCCGTCGATCTGACGGTGACGAAGGGCACGGTGCATGGGCTGATCGGCGAGAACGGGGCCGGCAAGTCGACCCTGATGTCGATCCTTTACGGGTTCTACGCGGCGGATGCCGGCAGCATCGCCATCAATGGCAAGCCGAGCCTGATCCGCACACCGGCCGACGCGATCCATTCAGGCATCGGCATGGTGCACCAGCACTTCATGCTGGTGGAGACCTTCACCGTGGTCGAGAACGTGATGCTTGGCGCGGAGGGCGGCGTGTTCACCGCACGTGGCGCGGCTGCCGTGCGCAGCAAACTGCTGGAGCTGTCGCAGGCCTACAGCATGGACGTGAACCCCGATGCGGTGGTGTCGGATCTGGCTGTCGGCGAATTGCAGCGGGTCGAAATCCTGAAAGCGCTGGTCAAGGGCGCCGACATCCTCATCCTCGACGAGCCGACCGCCGTGCTGACGCCGACCGAGGTCGATAACCTGTTCGTGCTGCTGCGCCGCCTCGCAGGGGAAGGCAAGACGGTCATCATCGTCACGCACAAGCTGAAAGAGATCATGGCCGTGACGGACCGCGTTTCCGTGATGCGGCGCGGCGAGATGGTCGGAACAGTCGAGACGGCCGGCACCAGCCCCGCTGATCTGGCGGAGCTGATGGTCGGCAGGCGCGTGGTCCTCACGGTCGAGAAGGGGGCTGCCCGTCCCGGCGACGTCATGCTCGCCGTCGAGGACCTGTGCGTCCGCGATGCGCGCGGCACGCTCCGGCTCGACCATGTCAGCCTTACGGTGAAGGCCGGCGAGATCGTCGGCATCGCCGGCGTCTCGGGCAATGGCCAGTCCGAACTGCTGGAAGCCATCGCAGGCATCCGCAAGCCTTCGTCCGGGCGCGTCAGCCTCAAGGGCGAGGCGCTGGACTGCGGCGGGAAGGACGATCCCCGGACGCTGCGCGCCAAGGGCTTGCGACACGTCCCGGAAGACCGCCACAGGATGGGTCTGGTCAAGCCGTTCGCGGCGGCGGAGAGCGCCATGCTGGGCTGCTCCGACGAGGAACGCTTCGGCAGGGGGCTGTTTCTCGACCGCGATCTGGTGATGGCCGATTGCGCGGCCAAGATGGCGGCCTTCGACGTGCGGCCCGCCGACCCCGGCCTGCGGACGGCGCTGTTCTCGGGCGGAAACCAGCAGAAGCTCGTGCTGGCAAGGGAGATCGAGCGCGATCCCCAGCTCCTGCTGATCGGCCAGCCGACCCGCGGCGTCGACATCGGCGCGATCGAGTTCATCCACAAGCGCATCATCGCGCTGCGCGATGCCGGCAAGGCGATCCTTCTGGTCTCGACCGAACTCGACGAGGTTCTGGCCTTGTCCGACCGCGTGCTCGTGATGTGCGGCGGCAAGATCACCGGTGAGCGGCTGCCGGACCAGACCAGCGAGCAGGACATGGGGCTCCTGATGGCCGGCGTGACCTCCGAACAGCCCAAGGAAGCAGCATGAGCGCCCGGCCCGCGCCGCTCTGGCTGATCGCGGGCGTGGTGCCGCTGGTCAATGTCGCGGTTGCCTTCCTGGCCGCGGGGCTCGTCATCGCGCTGATCGGCGAGAACCCGCTGGAAGCGCTGCAGATCATGCTGCGCGGAGCGCTCGGCTCGCAATACGGGCTGGGCTACACCTTGTATTACACGACCAGTTTCATCTTCACGGGTCTTGCCGTGGCCGTGGCCTTCCATGCGGGACACTTCAACATCGGCGGCGAGGGGCAGGCCCTGATGGGGGGGCTTGGCGCAGCCCTTGTGGCGCTTTCACTGCCGTTCCTGCCATGGCCGATCCTGCTGCCGCTCTGCGTGCTCGGGGCGGCGCTGGCAGGGGCTGCCTGGGTGCTGATCCCGGCCTATCTCCAGGCCTATCGCGGCAGCCACATCGTGATCACCACGATCATGTTCAACTTCCTGGCCGCCACGCTGCTGGTCTACCTGCTGGTCGGGCCAATGAAGATGGCCGGTTCCATGGCCCCCGAAACGGCCAGGTTCGTGCCGGGCGCAACGCTGCCGCTGATGAACCAGATGGCGGCCTGGTTCGGCCTCACGCTGACACGCACGCCGCTGAACCTGTCCTTCGTGTTCGCCATCCTCGCTGCCATCATGGTCTGGGTCCTGATCTGGCGGACAAGGCTCGGCTATGCGATCCGCACCGTCGGAGCCAATCCGGACGCGGCGGTCTATGCCGGCATCTCGCCAGCCCGGATCACCGTGATCGCGCTGCTGATTTCGGGCGGGCTGGCCGGCCTGATGGCGACCAACGAGATCCTCGGCGTGCAGGGTCGGCTGATCAACGAGTTCACGGCAGGGGCCGGCTTCGTCGGCATCGCGGTGGCGCTGATGGGCCGGGGCCATCCGTTCGGGATCGTGCTGGCCGCCCTGCTGTTCGGGGTGCTCTATCAGGGCGGGGCCGAACTGGCCTTTGACAAGCCCAAGATCACCCGCGAGATGATCATCGTCATCCAGGGCTTCGTGATCCTGTTCGCCGGCGCGCTCGAAATGATGTTCGCGGACAGGATCGCGTCGCTCTACCAGCGTTTTGCCGGCCAGCCGGTGAGCGCATGAGCGAAGCCTTCCAGATCATCCTGCTCGCGGTGGACTCCGCCATCCGGCTGTCCGTGCCGCTGCTCTTCGCCTGTCTGGCCGGGCTCTACTCGGAGCGCGCCGGGGTCGTCGACATCGGGCTTGAAGGCAAGATGCTGATCGGGGCCTTTGCGGCGGGCGCGACCGCCAGCCTGGTGCCCAATCCCTGGATGGGCCTGCTGGCGGCGGTTCTGGCCTCGGTCCTGTTCGCACTGGTGCACGGCTTTGCCTCGATCACCCAGCGCGGCAACCAGATCGTCGCGGGTGTGGCCATCAATGTGCTGGCATCGGGGCTGACGGCGATCCTCGGCAATGCCTGGTTCAACCAGGGCGGCCGGACGCCGCAACTGCCAAGCGGGGCGCGCTTCAACGAGATCGTGCTGCCCTTCGCGGAGAGCGCGCGCGCCATCCCTGTGTTCGGGGCGATCTACGCGGAGGTCATCTCGGGCCATTCGGTGCTGGTCTATGGCGCGCTGGCGCTGGTGCCGCTGACCTGGTTCATCCTTTATCGCACCCGTTGGGGGCTGCGCCTGCGTGCTGTCGGCGAAAATCCCGCCGCCGTCGACACGGCGGGTCTTTCGGTGACGGCGCTGCGCTATTCGGCGGTGATCATGGCCGGCATTCTGTGCGGCTTCGGGGGGGCTTATCTGGCCATCGCCCAGTCGGCCGGGTTCATCACCGACATGACCGCGGGCAAGGGCTTCATCGCGCTTGCGGCGCTGATCTTCGCCAAATGGCGGCCGGTGCCGGCGCTGGGTGCCTGTTTCCTCTTCGGCCTGCTCGATGCCGTGGCCCTGCGCATTCAGGGCGTCAGCTTCCCGGGCATCGGACAGGTGCCGGTACAGGCCATCCAGGCGCTGCCCTATCTGCTCACAGTGGTGCTGCTGGCCGGCTTCATCGGCAAGGCGACGCCGCCCAGGGCCGTCGGCGTGCCCTATCTCAAGGAGCGGTCATGACGACGACCATGACTCCCGCCCTGACAGCGCTGTTCGAGGCCGCGAAAGCCGCGCAGGAACGGGCCTACGTGCCGTATTCGACGTTCCGGGTCGGGGCTGCCGTGCGGTCTGCCAGTGGCGCGATCCATGCCGGCTGCAATGTCGAGAACGCAGCCTATCCTGTTGGCAATTGCGCCGAGGCCAGCGCCATCGCCGCGATGATCATGGCGGGCGAGACCACCATCATCGAAGCGCTCGTGGTCGGGGATGGGACCGGCCTGTGCACACCGTGCGGAGGCTGCCGCCAGCGGCTGCGCGAATTCGCCGCGCTGACGACGCCGGTGCATGTCGCCGATCGCGGTGGTATCCGCCGCAGCTTTACGGTCGATGAGCTTCTGCCGGCCTCGTTCGGCCCCGACAATCTGGCTTCCTGACAACAACGAGCGATCCATGGCCTGGCGTGATCACCCCGAAAGCCTTTTTGGCGAGGCGGCGGCCTTCGTGGCCGCGCACGGCGTCGAGGCGCCGGACCTGGCGATCATCCTTGGGTCGGGCCTCGGCTCGCTGGCGGACGAGATCGAGGGAGCCGTCACCATTCCCTTCGCCGAAATCCCCGGGTTTCCGCGCGGGCAGGTGTCGGGCCATGCCAAGGCGCTGGTCTCGGGGATGCTCGAGGGCCGCCGCGTGATCGTGTTTGCCGGCCGTTCCCACTACTACGAGGGCGGCGATCCGGCGGTGATGAAGGTGCCGCTCGGGCTTCTGACCCGGCTCGGCGCACCACCCGTGCTGGCCACAAACGCCGCCGGCTCGGTCAATCCGGCCATGGCCCCCGGCGACGTGGTGGCGATCAGCGACCATATCAGCCTTGGCGCGCCCAACCCGCTGGTGGGAGACACGGACGAACGGCGCTTTGTGCCGATGGCCGGGGCCTACAGCCCGGCGCTGAGGGCGCGGCTGCAACGGGCGGCTGCCCGGGCGCAACATGCGCTGGCCGAAGGCATCTACATGTGGTGGACCGGCCCCAGCTTCGAGACGCCGGCCGAGATCAGGCTAGCGCAGCGGGTCGGTGCCGATCTTGTCGGGATGTCGACGGTGCCGGAGGTGATCATGGCGCGGCGCCTCGGACTCGAGATCGCAGCCTTGTCGATTGTCACCAACTATGGCACCGGCATGCAGGTGGTCGCGCCGAACCACATGGAAACCAAGCATGTGGCCGATGCCGCCGCGCCGCGCCTCAAGCGGCTGGTGCGAGCCTTTCTGAAGGAGAGCGAGCATGGCTGAGAGCAAGCCCGGGGCCGATGCCCTTCTGGCGTGGCGCGCGCTGGCGCTGCTGGACCTGACCGATCTGGGCGATCAGGCCAGCGAGGCCGGCACCTTGCAGCTTTGTGCGAGGGCCGTCGCTGCGCCGCAGGCCGTCGCCGCCGTGTGCATCTGGCCGCAATTTGTCAGCCTCGCCCGGCGCACGCTGGGCAGCAGCGCCGTCAGGGTCGCCACCGTGGTGAACTTCCCCGCCGGCGGGACCAATGTCGGCCGCATTTCGGGCGATACGACCGAGGCCATCGGCGACGGCGCCGACGAGATCGATCTGGTGATGCCCTACAGGGCCTTCCTGCAGGGCGATGCCGAGGTGGCCGCCGACATGATCGCCGAGATCAAGGCGATCTGCGGATCGACACTGCTCAAGGTCATTCTCGAAACCGGTGCCTATCCCGACATTGCCAGCATCCGGGCGGCGAGCGATCTCGCCATCCGGGCCGGAGCCGACTTCATCAAGACCTCGACCGGCAAGATCGCGCAATCGGCCACAGCGGAGGCGGCCCGGGTGATGCTGGAGGCGATCAAGGCCAGCCATCAACCCGTGGGGCTGAAGCCTTCGGGCGGCATCCGCACGCTGGCCGATGCCGGCGTCTACCTCGCCCTGGCAGACGAGATCATGGGTCCTTCCTGGGCCAACCCGCGCACCTTCAGGTTCGGGGCGAGCGGACTGCATCAGGTGCTGGTGGATGTCCTCGGCGGCCAGAAGGGCGCGGAAAGCGGCGACGGGGTCTATTGATGGGTTTTCTGCCGCAGGAAATCATCCGCCGCAAACGCGACGGGGCGGAACTGACGCCAGCCGAGATCGGCCAGATGATCGGTGGCCTGACGGACGGGAGCGTCACCGAAGGGCAGGCGGCGGCTTTTGCCATGGCCGTGTTCTTCCGCGACATGACCACCCGCGAGCGCGTGGCGCTGACCGAGGCGATGCGCGATTCCGGCACGGTGCTGGACTGGAGCGACCTGCCGGGCCCGGCGCTCGACAAGCATTCCACTGGCGGGGTCGGCGACACGGTGTCCCTGATGCTGGGGCCTGCGGTTGCGGCCTGCGGCGGGTTCGTTCCGATGATTTCGGGGCGCGGGCTCGGCCATACCGGCGGCACCCTCGACAAGCTTGACAGCGTACCCGGCTATATCACGCAGCCCGACAACGCGCTGTTCCGCAAGGTTGTGCGCGAGACCGGTTGCGCGATCATCGGCCAGACGGCCGATCTCGCCCCGGCAGACAAGCGGCTCTATGGCATCCGCGACGTGACCGCGACGGTGGAATCGGTGCCGCTGATCACGGCGTCGATCCTGTCCAAGAAGCTGTCCGCCGGCCTGCACGGGCTGGCCATGGACGTGAAGACAGGCTCCGGCGCCTTCATGCCCACGCTGGAACGCTCGCGCGAACTGGCGCGGGCGCTGGTCTCGGTGTCGAACGGGGCCGGCCTTGCCACCACCGCCCTGATCACCGACATGGACGCGCCGTTGGCTGATGCTGCGGGCAACGGGCTCGAAGTGCGCTATGCGATCGACTACCTGACCGGCACCCGGCGCGAGGTGCGGATGCACGAGATCACGCTGGCCCTTGGGGCGGAAATGCTGGTTCTCGGCAATCTGGCCACCAGCCTTCACGATGGCCGCAGCCGGATGGAGAGGGCCATCGCCTCGGGCGCGGCGGCCGACGTCTTCCAGAGGATGGTCAGCGCGCTCGGCGGTCCACCGGACCTGATGTCGCGGCCCGGAGCCCACCTTCGCGCCGCCCCGCTGGTGCAGGCCGCGTGGGCCCCGCAGCCCGGCTTCGTCAGCGCCATCGACACCCGCGCGGTCGGGATCGCCGTGGTCGAACTTGGCGGCGGACGGACACGCTCGCAGGACCCTGTCAATCATGCCGTGGGGCTGACCGCGCTGGCGGGGCTGGGCGACGAGGTTGGCCCGAACCGTCCGCTGGCCCTGATCCATGCCGAGGACGAGGCCTCGCTGGCCCGGGCCGCAAGCCGGCTCGTCGCTGCCTACACCGTGTCGGATGCGCGCACCGCGCTGCCAGGCTCGGTCATCATCGAACGGATCGGCGCATGAGCCTGCTGATCGCCATGACCGGCTGGGATCTGGAAAGCTGGCGGCAGCGCTTCCAGCGGCACCTGCCTGCCCTTGAGATCGTCGCGCTCGGCGAAGCGTTCGACCGGCGCAACGTGCGCTTCGCGGCAACCTGGAAGCATCCGGAAGGCTCGCTTGCGGGCCTTCCCCAGCTTGAGGCGATCTTTTCGCTTGGTGCCGGCGTCGACCACCTGTTCGCCGACAGGAGCCTGCCGGATGTGGCGCTGGCACGGGTGGTCGATCCTGACCTGACGGCGCGGATGAGCGAGTATGTCGTGCTGCACTGCCTGATCGCCCTGCGCCAGCAGCGGCTTTATGACCGCCAGCAGCGCGAGGCCGCCTGGATCGACGACCGTGACCAGCCAGCGGCACGCGATGTCCGCGTCGGCATCCTGGGCATGGGCGTGCTGGGGCTTGACGCCGCCGGCAAGCTGATGGCGCTGGGCTTCGACGTGGCCTGCTGGAGCCGCACCCGCCGCGATGTGCAGGGCCTCGCCGGCTTTGCGGGCGCGGAGGGGCTCGGGCCCTTCCTCGCCCGCACAGACATTCTGGTGAACCTGCTGCCGGCCACCCCGGACACGGCAGGCATCCTGAACCGCGGGATGTTCACGCAGCTGGCCCGCGATGGTCGGCTGGGCGCACCGATGCTGATCAACGCCGGACGCGGGGCCTCGCAGGACGAGAACGACATCCTCGCCTGCCTCGATGACGGCACCTTGCAGCATGCCACGCTCGACGTGTTCCGCACCGAGCCCCTGCCTGCTGCCTCAAGGTTCTGGTCGCATCCTCGCGTCAGCGTCACGCCGCACAACGCGGCGATGAGCGACCCCGATGCCATCTGCGCCCTGATCGCACGCCAGATCGACCGGCTGGAACGCGGCCTGCCGCTGGAATACCCGGTCGAGCGGGGGCGGGGGTATTGAAGGGGCTCTGGCCATGCCGGCGCGGATTTTTCTGCGCGGATTTTTCTGGCCTTGGCCGCCAATCTCGCCTATAGCGCAGCCGTCCGGAGACATGTGCTCCGGTGCCCGACCTTGCTGGACGACATCCCGGCAAGGCCGATTCTGAAACCCCTTTTCGAAAGGATGACACGATGTCGATTTCGGCTGAGCGCAAGACCGCGCTCGTTTCTGAATATGCCACCAAGCCCGGCGATACCGGCTCTCCGGAGGTCCAGGTTGCGATCCTCACCACGCGCATCAACAACCTGACCGGACACT
>JAPLOV010000091.1 GCA_026400565.1 Hyphomicrobiales bacterium
ATGTCGCCTATCAGGTTCGGAAGCGGGCGGGAATGATTTTGACGGGCATGACGGTGAACAGGGCAATGACCATGGACATGCGCAGCGGCATCATTGAGGCCATCGGGCGGACGCCGCTGATCGTGCTGAAGCGGGCCTCAGCGGCGACCGGTTGCCGCATCCTCGGCAAGGCCGAGTTCATGAACCCCGGCCAGTCGGTCAAGGACCGTGCCGCGCTGGCGATCATCCGCGACGCCGAGGCCCGCGGCCTGCTCAGGCCCGGCGGGGTCATTGTCGAGGGCACGGCGGGCAATACCGGCATCGGCCTGGCGCTGGTCGGCAATGCGCTGGGCTACCGGACGGTCATCGTGATGCCGAACACCCAGAGCCAGGAAAAGAAGGACATGATCCGGCTCGCTGGTGCCGACCTGATCGAGGTTCCCGCCGCCCCGTTTTCCAGCCCGAACAACTATGTGAAGGTGTCCGGACGGCTGGCAGAGGCGCTTGCCGCAGTGACGCCGTCCGGCGCGGTCTGGGCCAACCAGTTCGACAATGTCGCCAACCGCGAGGGGCATGCCGCAACGACCGGACCGGAGATCTGGGAACAGACCGGCGGCGATATCGATGGCTTCATCTGCGCTGTCGGCACCGGCGGCACACTCGCCGGGGTGGCCAAGGCTTTGCGGGCCGCAAAGCCGGCTATCACCATCGGCCTTGCCGATCCAATGGGGGCGGCGCTGCACGCCTACTACACCACCGGAACGCTGAAGACCGAGGGTTCATCCATCACCGAAGGCATCGGCCAGGGGCGGATCACGGCCAATCTGGAAGGCTTCCGGCCCGACGTCTCGTTCCAGATCAGCGACGAAGAGGCGCTGCCGGTGGGCTTCGACCTCCTGGAGCACGAAGGCCTGTGCGTTGGCGGCTCGGCAGCCGTCAATGTCGCCGGCGCCATCCGGCTGGCGCGGAATCTGGGGCCGGGCCGGACCATCGTCACAATCCTTTGCGACTACGGCACGCGCTACCAGTCGAAACTGTTCGACCCGGCTTTCCTGCGTGCCAGGAACCTCCCGGTGCCGGGCTGGATGGAGCGCCCCGCAGGGGTCAGCTCCGAGATCCTCGCAGGCGTGATGGGCTATTGACCCTGCCTACTTAAGTCCTGCCTTCTCAGGTCTTGCCGACCTCCTGCCTCAAGGCTGCAATCTCCGCGCGCAGGGCCTTGAGTTCGGCCATCACATCCTCGCCGCTGTGGGCCGGATGGGTCAGTTTCGGCGCTTCGCTGGCCGTGACATCGTCGAGCGCGGTCACGACCACGCCGATGAACAGGTTGAGCACCATAAAGGCCGACAGCACCATGAACAGCATCACAAAGATCCAGCCATACTCGTTGCCCTTTTCGGCGAGCGGCTTGACGATGCCGTTTGACCAATCATCGAAGGTCATGGACTGGAACAGCGTGTAGGCGGTCTGTCCGATCGAGCCGAACAGTTCGGGATTGGTGTCGCCGAACAGCTTCGTGCCCATTACCGCGAACACGTAGTAGACCAGCAGCAGCAGAAGTCCGATCGAGCCCATGCCCGGCAGCGCGCTGATCAGACCGGCAACCACCTTGCGCAGCGATGGGACGACCGTGATCAGCCTCAGGGCACGCAGCACCCGCAAGGCCCGCAGCACGGAGAGAGAATCGCTCGTCGGCACCAGGGCAATGCCGACCACGAACAGATCGAACAGGCTCCACGGATCCCGGAAGAAAGCCCCGCGCCTGACGATGATCCGCGCCACGAGTTCGGCGACAAAGATGGCCAGGATGGTGCGGTCCAGTGCATGAAGGAACGTTCCATAACTGGCCATGATCGACTTGGAGGTTTCCAAGCCGAGCGTGATGGCGTTGATGATGATCAGGACCATCACCACGCGCTCTGTGAGGCGATGGTCGATGATGCGGGCGAGGAAAGACGTCATGGGTTCATCCGTTGTGTTTTCGGGTTCGATGTTTCCGACCTCGTCCGGGGCAAGGAGCGCGGCAGACCGGGTCCCGGTGCCTCTTGGCCGCCAAGCAATGGCGCGCCATCAGCGATGGGTGCGTGTGAGCGAGACCGTGGCTGTCGCGGGAAGCGCACTCCAGCTGATTGTGAACGATCACCTTGTCTGTTTGCGGGCAGCACGGCTCGGGCGGGCGCGTTCTAGCGTGCCTTCGGCGGCCAGCGCAATGGCCAGGTTTTGACGCGGTCCACGAGATTCTCGACCAGCACCTCATCCTCGCTGGCGAAAACCCGGCCCTTCACTGAAACGCCCGCCTCGATCACGGTGCCGGGCGTGCCGGACACCAGCGGGTGCCACCACTTGAGGTCCTCCCCATTGGCCACCAGCCTGTAGCCGCAGGTCGGAGGCAGCCAGCGCAGCGTGCGCACCTGCTCGGGCGTCAGCGTCACGCAGTCCGGCACCTTGGCAGCCCTATTGCCATAATCCTTGCAGCGGCAAGAGCCGGCATCGAACAGCGTGCACCCCACATCCGTGGCGTGGATCGCGCCGGTGTCCTCATCCTCAAGCTTGATCAGGCAGCAACGACCGCACCCGTCACAGAGGCTTTCCCACTGCTCCGGGCTCATCTGATCCAGCGTCGTGGTCTTCCAGAACGGAAGGTTGCTCATGTCGATCTCGCGCGCTTGCGCCATCGCCGGTGTTGACCGTGGCGCCACGTCCGGTGAACCGTTTTTCGGCAGGCCTTGCAAGGGGCACATGGACACGGTGCCAGACAGCACAAGCGATCACTCCTTTCTCCGTTCCCCCCCCTTTCCAGGTTACGAGGGTCATTCCATACTGCTTGCCAGCAACGAAAAGTGGCCGGGATTTCCGGCAAGGAGAGCCGTCATGATCAACCGCCGTCTGGCCAATGCCGTCTTCGCAGGCCTCATCCTGACCACCAGCGCGCTGGCAAGCCTGCCGGCGATGGCGCAGGTCGTCTACAACAGGGGACAGGAAGCCGATCCTGAAACCCTCGATCCGCAGAAGATCTCGACCTCGGCCGAATTCCACATCATGCGTGATCTCTACGAGGGCCTGATCATCCACAACGGCCAGGGCAAGGTCGTGCCCGGCGTGGCGGAAAGCTGGACCAGTTCGGATGATGGCAAGGTCTACACCTTCAAGCTGCGCGCCAACGCGAAGTGGTCGAATGGCGATGCGGTCAAGGCCGGTGACTTCGTGTTCGCCTGGCGCAGGGCTGCAGCCCCCGAGACGGGCGCGAAGTACACCAACGTCCTGTATCCGGTGAAGGGCCTCGAGGCCGTGCATAAGGGGACTGCCGGCGCGAAGCCTGAGGATATCGGCATCCGGGCCATCGATGACCGCACCCTCGAAGTCACGCTTAACAACCCAACCCCTTATTTCATCGAGTTGCTGACCCTGCCTGTGGCAGGGCCACTGCATCCCGCCTCGGTGACGCAGCACGGGAGCAATTTCGTCAAGCCCGAGAACAAGGTGTCGAACGGGGCCTTCCGCCTGCGCGAGTTCACGCCCGGGGCGCAGGCCTCACTGGTCAAGAATCCATCATTCCATGACGCGGCCAATGTGAAGATCGATCAGGTCAACTTCATTCCGCTGGCCGACTCGGCCGCGGCTGCCCGCCGCTTCCAAGCCGGAGAAATACTGTCGACGGTAAACATCCCGGCCAACCAGATCAAGAGCCTGCGCCAGCAACTCGGTGCTCAGGTCTCGGTAACGCCGCAACTCGGCACCTGGTATCTGACCTTCAACAACGACAAGCCGCCATTCAACGACGCGCGCGTGCGCAGGGCGCTGTCCATGGTGCTCGATCGCGAGTTCATCGCCGAGCAGGTCTGGAATGGCTCGATGCTGCCGGGCTATTCATTCGTGCCACCGGGCACCAACAACTACGGTCCCCAGATCGAACTGGGCTTCAAGGCACAGTCGGTGATCGACCGCGAGGAAGTGGCGAAGAAGCTTCTGGCAGAGGCCGGGTTTGGGGCGGGCAAGCCACTCAAGGTCGAATATCGCTTCAACATGAGCCCGGAGAATCAGGCGACCTTCGTGGCGATTGCCGACCAGTGGAAGTCGATCGGTGTCGAAACGACCCCGATCTCCACCGACGGGCGCACGCATTTCGCCTTCCTGCGCGATCGCGGGGCCTACGATGTGGCCCGCGCCGGCTGGATCGCCGACTATAATGATCCCCAGAACTTCCTGTTCCTGCTCGAGTCCAGCGCCATTCCCGGCCTGAACTATGCCCGCTGGTCGAACGCCCAGTATGACGACCTGATGAAGCGCGCCGCCGCCGAAGTCGACATTACCAAGCGCGCCGGAATTCTTGGCCAGGCCGAAACGATCCTGCTCAACGAAGCGCCCTATACGCCCGTACTGTTCTTCACCAACCGCAATCTGATTTCGCCAAAGCTGGAAGGCTTCACGCCGAACCCGCGGGCCTCGAACCCGACACGTTACATGTCGATCAAGGGTTGATCACCTGTCAGCGCACCGGACCGGCCATGCCCGGCACCAGCCTTCCGCCGCTGTCCGAACCTGTTGCTAGCAGAGGCGGCAGCGCTGCATCCCAGACCTGCCGGCCAACAAGGCCGGGGGTGGGGTCGAGCGGGCCCGCATGCCTGGAAGGGCCTGGCCAGCCATGTTGATCTATATCCTCAGGCGGCTCACCTCGGCCTTGCCCACGCTTTTCGTGGTGGTGACGCTGTCGTTCTTCCTGATCCGCCTGGCACCGGGCGGTCCGTTCGATCTCGAACAGCCGCTCGAAGCCAAGGTGATGGAGAACCTCAACCGGATCTACAAGCTGGATCGGCCCCTGATCGAGCAGTACTGGCTCTACCTCAGCCATCTGGCGACCGGGGATTTCGGCCCGTCCTTCTATGCGCGGGATTTCACCGTGGCCGAGCTTCTGGCACGCGGGTTGCCGGTCTCGATCACGATCGGGGGGCTCGCCTTGCTGCTGGCCCTTGCGATCGGGATCGTGCTCGGCAGCATCGCTGCCTTCCGGCAGAACCAGCCTGCCGATTACTCCGTGATGGTCTTTGCCACCTTCGGCATCACCATTCCGACGTTCGTGGTCGCGCCCGTCCTTCAGATCGTGTTCGGGCTGATGCTGGCATGGCTACCCGTCGGTGGCTGGAACAATGGCCATGTCCGCAACCTGATCCTGCCTGTGATCACGCTCGCCTTGCCGCAGGTCGCGGTCGTCGCACGCATGATCCGCGCCTCCATGATCGAGGCGCTGCGGTCCAACCACATCCGCACCCTGCGCAGCCAGGGGCATCTTCGGGCTTCCCGGTGTCGGGCGCTATTTCGTCGAAGGCGCATTGAACCGGGATTACACGCTGGTGATGGGCACCGTGGTGATGGTGGCGGTGTTCGTGCTGGTCTTCAACCTGATCGTCGACATTCTTTACGCGCTGCTCGATCCACGCGTCAGGTATGACACATGAGCGATGTCCTGGCCCAACCCGTGCCGGTCGGACGCTCGCTGTGGGCTGATGCCCGCATCCGCCTTTTCCGCAACAAGGCAGCGGTCACAAGCCTGTTATTCCTGATCCTCATGGGCGTGAGCGCGATTGCCGGCCCGTGGTTCTCACCGCATCAGTACGAGCGGGTCTACACCGAGTATGTGCGGGTGCCGGCGAGCCTGACGGCCTACCCCAAGCCCGAGCAAATCGCGCCGGCCGTGGAGCGGATCGCCGCGCGTGTCCGGGCGCAGATCGAAACGCAGCAGGTCGTCGGCGGGTCGATCCGCGTGACGCTGGTCAGCCCGCGTGCCATCGACGAGCGCAACCTTGCCTTCTTTAACCGCTCTGACCTGTTCCAGGGTGCCAATGTGGTCGAGCGGGCGGATGAGGGGCGCAAACTGGTGATCGACGCGCCGATCCGCTGGCGCACCTTCCTGTTCGGCACCGATGGCAATGGCCGCGACCTGTTTACCCGCACGCTCGTCGCAGGGCGGGTGTCACTGGCCATCGGTCTCCTGGCGACCAGCGTCGCGCTGCTCATCGGCGTGGCCTACGGAGCGACCGCGGGCTATCTGGGCGGGCGCATCGACACCGTGATGATGCGCATTGTCGATATCCTGTATGCGCTGCCGTTTATTTTTTTCGTGATCATGCTGGTGGTGTTCTTCGGGCGGAATTTCATCCTGATGTTCCTCGCGGTCGGGGCCATCGAGTGGCTCGACATGGCCCGCATCGTCCGGGGGCAGACCCTGTCGATCAAGCGCCAGGAGTATGTGCAGGCCGCCGAGGCGCTGGGCGTCACGTCGAACGGCATCCTGCGCCGCCACATCATTCCCAACACGCTTGGCCCGGTAGTGGTCTACATGACGCTGCTGGTGCCGAAGGTCATCCTTCTCGAAAGCTTCCTGTCCTTCCTCGGGCTTGGTGTACAGGAGCCGATGACCAGCTGGGGCGTGCTGATCTCCGATGGTGCGCGCAACATCCAGAATGCCGAATGGCTGCTGTTCTTCCCGGCGATGTTCCTCGTCACAACGCTGTTCGCGCTGAACTTCCTTGGCGACGGGCTGCGCGATGCGCTTGACCCGAAGTTCCGGACCAATGACGGCTATGTCGAGGCGGTGAAAGGCTCGACCATCGATGTCCATCCGGGCGAGTTCGTTGCCATTGTCGGCGAGTCGGGCTCGGGCAAGAGCCAGAGCGTCATGGCCGCTATGGGTCTTCTGGCGCAGAATGGCGAGGTTACCGGCTCGATCCGCTATCGCGGCACGGAGATCATCGGGCTGCCTGCGGGCGATCTGAACAAGCTGCGGGGGCGCAAGCTCTCGATGATCTTCCAGGAGCCGATGACCTCTCTGGACCCGCTCTACAGGATCGGCTCACAGATTTCGGCCACCTTGCGCCAGCATCAGGGGCTTTCGAAGGACCAGGCCCGGGCCCGCGCGCTGGAGCTGCTCAAGCTGGTCCGCATTCCGCAACCCGAGCGGCGCCTCGATTCCTATCCGCACGAATTGTCAGGAGGTCAGCGGCAGCGTGTGATGATCGCCATGGCGCTCGCCAACGATCCGGACATCCTGATCGCCGACGAGCCGACCACGGCCCTCGATGTCACCATCGAGGCGGAGATCCTGACGCTGATCGCCGAGTTGCAGCAACGGCTCGGCATGGCCGTGGTGCTGATTACGCATGATCTCGGGATCGTGCGCAAGTACGCGACCTCGGTCTACGTGATGCGCACCGGCGAGATTGTCGAGCACGGCGACGCAAAGGCGATCTTTGCTGCGCCAAAGCATCCCTACACACAAATGCTGCTGGCTGCTGAGCCGGAAGGACGGAAGGAGCCGCCCCTGCCCGATGCCCCGATCATGATTGAGGCGAAGGATGTGCGCGTGACATACCGCATGAAGCGCGGGTTTTTCGGCCGCGATTCCTCAAGCATCAAGGCTGTCGATGGCGTCAGCCTGACCCTGAAAAGGGGACAGACCATCGGCATCGTCGGCGAGTCCGGTTCCGGCAAGTCGACGCTGGGCAAGGCCATTCTCAAGCTCGCCCCCGCCGCGGGCCAGATCACCTTCGAGGACCGCGCCCTGCTGCCGCTCTCGCGCGACGAGATGCGCCCGCTGCGCAAGCAGATGCAGGTCGTCTTCCAGGATCCGTTCGGCTCGCTCAGCCCGCGCATGACGGTCGGCGACATCATCACCGAGGGTCTGCTGGTTCACGAGCCCGGCCTTGGCCGCCGCGAGCGTGACGCCCGTGCCGCCCAGGCCTTCGGCGAGGTGCAACTCGATGCAGCCATGCGCAACCGGTACCCCCATGAGTTCTCTGGAGGCCAGCGGCAACGCATTGCCATCGCCCGCGCCATGATCCTGAAGCCGCATGTCGTCATTCTCGACGAGCCAACCTCGGCTCTCGACCGTACAGTGCAGAAGGCGATTGTGCTGCTGCTGAAGGGCTTCCAGGACAAGTATGGCCTGTCCTACATGTTCATCAGCCATGATCTGGCCGTGGTCAGGGCGATGTCCGATACGGTGATGGTGATGAAGGACGGGCAGGTGGTCGAGGCCGGACCAGCCGATACGATCTTCGACGCACCGCGGCACGATTACACACGCACGCTGATCGCGGCATCCCGCAAAGGGTGAGCGGCGACACTACAAACCGTGCGCCCGTGTGGATCGCTCGGATACCAGCCAGCGGCACCGGAGGTCCTTGTGCCGGCGATGGCCGCGCGGGCAGCGCCGCAATCCCATCCGTCGGCAAGCCGACCACCGCCCGCGCTGGCGTCGAGGCCGTCAATCCACCAACGTTCCATCCGGACCACTCAGTGGCATGTATGGACGGCCTCCGTGTGGCAAGGGGAATCTGTGGCGTTTCTGACGAGTTGGTCGGGTGCAGGCATGTATACGGCCTTTGATTGCGGCCCGTTCATGCCGCTGGCCCTGATGAAGTCCGCTGATCGGATCCCAGACAGGTCAACGCGCTTTCAAGC
>JAPLOV010000243.1 GCA_026400565.1 Hyphomicrobiales bacterium
AGTCCATCGCCAAGGCGACCGGGCGCGAGTTCGTGCGCATGTCGCTCGGCGGCGTGCGTGACGAGGCCGAGATCCGCGGTCATCGCCGCACCTATATCGGTTCGATGCCCGGCAAGATCATCCAGTCGATGAAGAAGGCCAAGACCAGCAATCCGCTGATCCTGCTCGACGAGATCGACAAGATGGGCATGGACTTCCGCGGCGATCCGTCGGCGGCCCTGCTGGAGGTGCTGGATCCGGAACAGAACTCGACCTTCAACGACCACTACCTTGAGGTCGACTATGATCTGTCGAACGTGATGTTCGTCACCACAGCCAACACCCTGAACATCCCTCCGGCCCTGCTGGACCGGATGGAAGTGATCCGCATTGCCGGCTACACCGAGGAAGAGAAGGGCGAGATCGCCAAGAAGCACCTGATCCCTAATGCCGTGTCCAAGCATGGGCTCGACAAGAAGGAATGGCAGCTCACTAACGAGGCGCTGGAGAAGCTGATCCGGCGCTATACGCGGGAGGCCGGCGTGCGCAATCTTGAGCGCGAGATTTCCAACACCGTCCGCAAGGGCGTGAAGGATATCATCCTGCTCAAGAAGAAGAAGGTCTCGGTGACGCCCGATCTGCTTGAGGAATATCTCGGCCCGCCGCGCTATCGCTATGGTGAGGCCGAGAGCGAGGATCAGGTCGGCGTGGTGACTGGTCTTGCCTGGACCGAGGTCGGCGGCGAGTTGCTGACCATCGAAGGCCTGCTCATGCCCGGACGCGGCAAGATGACGGTGACCGGCAACTTGCGCGACGTGATGAAGGAGTCGATTTCCGCGGCAGCATCTTATGTCCGCTCGCGTGCAGTCGACTTTGGCATCAAGCCGCCCTTCTTCGACAAGCGTGACATCCATGTCCACGTTCCGGAAGGGGCGACGCCCAAGGATGGGCCGTCTGCCGGCATTGCGATGGCCACCGCCATTGTCTCGGTGCTGACGCAGATCCCGATCCGGCGCGACATCGCCATGACAGGCGAGGTCACGCTGCGGGGCAGGGTGCTACCGATTGGGGGGCTGAAGGAAAAGCTGCTGGCAGCGCTGCGCGGCGGCATCAAGAAGGTGCTGATCCCCGAGGAGAATGCCAAGGATCTGGTCGATCTGCCCAAGTCCGTGAAGAACGGCCTTGAGATCGTGCCGGTCTCCAGCATGCATCAGGTTCTCCAGCACGCCCTGGTGCGCCAGCCTGAGCCGATCGAGTGGGATGAGGCGGCGGAAGATGCCCGCATCGACGCCCGCGCCGGCCGCAAGGACGACGAAAGCGCAGCCTCGGTCGCCCACTGAGCTCTGCTTGCAACAACACGAAGCCCCGGTGTCCGCACCGGGGCTTTTGGTCTGTAAAGGGTGGGCAAAGGCCGGGGTTTGCGATGCCCGTGCCGGCGAGGGGCTTGCCCCCGACCCGCTGACACCATAGGACACAGCGCGTCAGGCGATCCGGGTGCAGGTTCCGGTCTGGCAGGTTAGGGCGGTTAGCTCAGTTGGTAGAGCATCTCGTTTACACCGAGAGGGTCGGCGGTTCGAGCCCGTCACCGCCCACCACCCACCATGCCGCGGCTGCCGCGACCTCGCGCGCCGAGCCGGCCAGCGTCAGCCCCTTGGCAAGAAGATCAGCGGAGGGCTGGGTTTGGATGACGGCGCGGACCACCTTGTAGCCTGCGTCCAGCAGATGCCCTGCCATGGCGCGCCAAACGGGTGCACAAGCCGTGCGCTCAGCCCTGCGCCGTGCGAGCTGCCTCGAACCAGCCAAGGCCGGCTTCGGTGGTGGTCATGGGCCTGTATTCGGCCCCGACCCAGCCCGAATAGCCGATCCGGTCAAGATGGGCGAAGAGGAACGGATAGTTGATCTCGCCGGTGCCGGACTCGTGGCGGCCCGGATTGTCGGCCAATTGGATGTGCGGGATCATGGAGATGTTGCGTTCCATGGTGCGCGCCAGGTCGCCCTCGGTGATCTGCATGTGGTAGATATCACACTGCACGAACAGGTTGTCCGAGCCGGTCCTGGCGATGATGTCGAGCGCTTGGGCGGTAGTGTTGAGGAAGAAGCCCGGGATGTCGATCGGGTTGATTGCCTCGATCAATAGCTTGATCCCGGCCTGCTTCAGGCGGCCCGCCGCAAAGCGCAGGTTTGCGATGAACGTTTCTTCCAGCACCGGGCGCGCGATGCCGGCAGGGGCAATGCCGGCAATGCAATTGACCTGCTTGCAGTCCAGCGCCGTGGCATAGGCGATGGCCTTTTCGACGCCGGCCTTGAACTCGTCCGCGCGGCCCGGCAGGATCGCGATGCCGTGCTCGCCGCCGGCCCAGTCGCCCGCTGGCATGTTGTGCCGCACCTGGGTAAGGCCATGGCCTTGAGGCGCTGGACCAGGTCGTCCACCGCAAAATCATAGGGAAACAGGTATTCGACGCCGGTGAAACCGGCCTTGGCTGCCGCCTCGAAACGGTCGAGAAATGGCCGTTCGGTGAACAGCATGGTCAAGTTGGCATTGAAGCGGGGCATGACGGATCTCGATGAAGCAAAGGGCAGGGGAGGAAGCGGAGCGTGCAGGCTGCCGACGGGAGCATGGCTGTGACCAGCTCCGGTCGCGCGATGCAAGGCAGGAACTTGTTCAGGTGCCGGCGGTGGCCGGGGCCCTGTCGGAGTGGCGCGTGGCCGCATCCATGCTGACCCAGCCATTCTCGATCGTCAGTGACGGGTCAAGACATAGCACGTCCTCAAACTCGTTCACGCTGTTGATCTCGGTGCCCATGGCGATGTTGGTGACGCGTTCGAGGATGAATGCGATCACCACCGGGACCCGCAGCCTCTGTCATTGATCGGGCAGTGGCAAGGGCCTTCTCGCTTCCCTTTCACCCCGGATGCGTCAGGCCATTCCTGGCAGGCTCTTGCTGGAACCGTTCACGCCCAAGACGCTGACCACGCTTGATGTGCTCGAAGTGAACCTTGCCGGCACCGCCGGACGCGGCTTCGCCATCGACGACGAAGAGCGCAACATCGGCCTGCGCTGCGTGGCGGCGGCCATCTTCGATGAGTTCGGTGAGCCGGTTGCCGGCATCTCGATTTCGGGGCCGATGGTGCGCATGACAGATGCGTGGCTCGATGCGCCGGGCAGCGCCGTGCTTGAGGCCACCAGCCGCATCACGCTGGCAATCGGGGGCTCTGCCCCGCAGCTTGCGGGCTAAAGCAGGCCGAGTTCAGCCAGGTGCCGGCGCATCTCCTCGGGCATTGCGGCCAGATCGCCGCCGGAGGCCGCGATGTCGCGCGGCTTGTCGGCATCGGCGAGGTAGCGCCACCCCTGGAAGGGCCGGCACGGGCGCGGCTCGACCGGCACCACCACAGGCTCCAGCACCAGATGGCAGCGGCCGATCCCGTCGATATCGGTGAAGGGCCTGATGTCCACAATCGTCTGGCGGCAGCTCACCTGGCCCTTGATGACCCAGTAGAGCGAACCTGATCCGATGATTTCATCCAGACGCTTGGGCACCATGCGCGTGGTGTGAAGCTGCTCCTCGGGCCGGCCAAGTCTGCGCCAGAGCGCGAGCGTGTCGGCGATCCAGTCTTCGAGGTCGCGGATCGAATCCGCCCCGACGCAGAGTTTGAGAATATGCAGCGGCATACCAGCGTCATAACCGACGCTGTACGCCAGCGCACCTGCCATGCGGCAGCGGGCTGTGGATCGCGCCGCGTTCTGGTTTAAGTTGTGCAGCAAAGACTCAAGGATTGGGAACAAGGCCATGGCCAAGCGCTTTTCAGGACACGTCATCCTCGTCACCGGTGGCAGCAGCGGCATCGGCTTTGCCACCTGCCGGAAACTGCTGGCGGAAGGAGCAAAGGTCATGGTGCATGGCCTGACGCTGGCCGAGGCCCGTGATGCGGTGAAGCGGCTCGGGCGCGGCGCGAAGGCCGTCGGCGGCGATCTTGGCAACCCCAAGACCTGCGCTCGCATCGTGACCGCCACCGTCAGGGCCTTCGGCCGCATCGACGGGCTGGCCAACAATGCCGGTATCTATCCGCGCCACAGCATCGAGCAGGCCGATGAGGAGGTCTTCGACCGGCTGTTCCACATCAACACGCGTGCGCCGCTGCTCTGTGCCAAGGCCGCCATCGAGGCATTCCGGGCGCAGAAATCGCCGGGCAGTATCGTCACCATCGGTTCGATCAATGGCTGGATGGGCCTGTCCGAACTGGTGGTCTATTCGATGTCAAAGGGCGCGCTGATGACGATGACGCGCAATCTCGCCAATTCGCTGGCGTCGGAACACATCCGGCTGACATGTCTCAATGCCGGCTGGACCGCCACCGAGAACGAGAACCGCACGCAACTCGCAGAGGGCCGTCCGCTCGACTGGATGTCGAAGCTGCCCAAATCGTCAGCGCCAACCGGCAAATTGCTCGATCCGTCCGAGATCGCGGCCCATGTCTGCTTTTGGCTATCCCCGGAATCCGCGCCGGTGACCGGGCAGGTCTATGAAGCCGAGCAGTTCCCGATCATCGGGCGGCTCAACACGCAGGAGATGTGACCGCCGGCTTGTGGTGCCGTGCCGTGATCGCCAGCGCCCGCCGGCGCGCGATCACGCGCGCGGAGCGGCAAGAGCCATGCACAGGTTGGTGTTCAGCCCGTCGTTGAGCTTTTGCGCTGCGACCCTGACCACGCTGCCGGGCTGGAAATCGACACCACAGGCGGCCGGATCGTCGCGGGTCCGGACCTGGATCTGGCGGTGGACGCGGCCCTTGATGATGCGCGTCACCTCGATGGTCGCGATCACGCTGCCGCTGCCGGCCGGCCCGATGCGCCGCACATCACCGACCTTGCCGGCCACCACCACATCCGCAGCCTCGATGATCTGCGCCTCCGAACGCGGCAGGCACGAGCAGGCCAGTGCCGGTGATGAAGCGATCATGGCCAGCAGGACAGCGCCGGGAGCCAAACGTTTCAAGCCGCATCCCCGATGCTGACCAGGCGTGCGCCTTGCGCCACCTGCATGCCGGGCTCGCCTGTGGCATCGATCACCACGCCATCGCGTGGGGCGGTCAGCACATGCTCCATCTTCATCGCTTCGACGATGGCGAGACGCTGGCCCTTCTCGACCCTGTCGCCGGTCTTGACGAACAGTGCGATCAGCTTGCCATGCATCGGGGCCTTGATCTGGGAGCCACCGGCTCCGTCGCCGGCATCCAGATCGACGGCCAGGGGATCGACCAGCCTGACCCAGGTCTGCCGGCCATCACGGAGCACGATCACGCCCTCGTC
>JAPLOV010000081.1 GCA_026400565.1 Hyphomicrobiales bacterium
CACCCATCAGCGCAACGGGGGTCGATCCATCACCGCGTTGCGCTTGCCGCCGCGCGCCGGGGCGACTAAACGGGTTTTCGCGCGCAAGCAGCGCGTGTTGAACCGGAGCCCGTGAGCCCATGGCCTTTCTTGCCGACGCGCTGAGCCGCGTGAAGCCTTCCGCGACCATCGTCATCACGCAGAAGGCGCGCGATCTGAAAGCGGCGGGTCGCGATGTGATCTCGCTGTCTGTCGGTGAGCCGGACTTCGACACGCCAGACAACATCAAGAACGCTGCCATCGATGCCATCCGGCGCGGCGAGACCAAGTATACGCCCGTCTCCGGCATCCAGCCCCTGCGCGAGGCCGTGGCGAAGAAGTTCAAGCGCGAGAACAACCTCGACTACAAGGCCAGCCAGACCATCGTCTCCACCGGCGGCAAGCATGTCATTTACAATGCCCTGCTCGCCACCCTGAACCCCGGCGACGAGGTCATCTGCGTGGCACCCTACTGGGTCAGCTATCCGGAAATGGTGGCTCTGTGCGGCGGCACCCCGGTCTTCGTCGAAGCCAAGCAGGAAACCAATTTCAAGCTCCAGCCCGGCGATCTCGACCGCGCCATCACGCCGCGCACCAAGTGGGTGATCCTCAATTCGCCGTCGAACCCGTCAGGCGCGGCCTATACATGGGCCGAGATGAAGGCGCTGACGGATGTCTTCATGAAGCATCCGCATGTCTGGATCCTGACCGATGACATGTACGAGCATCTGACCTACGGCGACTTCAAGTTCTGCACGCCGGCCGAGGTCGAGCCCAATCTCTATGATCGCACTCTGACCATGAACGGCGTGTCCAAGGCCTATGCCATGACCGGCTGGCGCATCGGCTATGCCGCCGGCCCGCAGCACCTGATCAATGCCATGGACATGGTGCAGGGCCAGCAGACCTCCGGCACCTCGGCAATCTCGCAATGGGCCGCTGTCGAGGCGCTGGACGGCACGCAGGAGCATCTGCCGAAGTTCCGCGCCGCCTTCGAGCGCCGCCGCGATCTGGTGGTCTCCATGCTCAACCAGACCAAGGGCCTCAAGTGCCCGGTGCCGGAAGGTGCCTTCTACGTTTACCCGAGCGTGGCTGAACTGATCGGCAAGAAGACGCCCGAAGGCAAGCTGATCGCCACCGACGACGATTTCGTGCAGGCCCTGCTCGAAACCGAGGCCGTCGCCGCGGTGCATGGCTCGTCCTTCGGCCTCGGGCCCAACTTCCGCATCTCCTATGCGACCTCGGACGCCAAGCTGGAGGATGCCTGCCAGCGCATCCAGCGTTTCTGTTCGAGCCTGCGGTAAAGGTCCGCAACTCTCAGGGCGTCGCCTCCGCCAGTGTCATTCCTGGCCGGAGCGCGCGCGGCGGAAGGAAACCCACCAAGCGATGCATCATGCAGCATGGTGGATCCCCTTCCCGATCCGCCGGATCGCCGGGATGATACCGCCATGATGGGATCGGCAAATTACCCCAGATGTTTCCTGAAGAACGCCAGCGTGCGTGACAGGGCCAGATCCGCAACCGGCTTGTTGTAGCGCGCGGCATTGGTGTCGTTGTTGAAGGCGTGCTGCGCGCCGTCATAGACATGCAGCTCGACATCCTTCTTCGCCCATTCCAGGGCGGCCTTGAAGGCAGGGATGCCGGCGTTGATGCGCTCGTCATTGCCGGCATAATGCAGCATCAGCGGCGTGCGGATACGCTCCACCTGGTCGGCGGGCACCTGCGAGCCATAGTAGGACACGCCCGCCGCCAGCCCCGGCGGATTGAGCACGGCGATGCGGTTGACCATGCCGCCACCCCAGCAATAGCCCACCGTGCCGACCTTGCCGTTGCAGGTCTGCACCCGCGCCAGCGCGGCAACACCGGCTGCCAGCCGTGCAGCAGCCCGATCGGGCGCAAGCTGCCCGATCATGTCGCGCGCGCGATCCTCGTCTGCCGGCGTGCCGCCTTCCGGCGACAACACGTCGATGCCAAGCGCAATGAAGCCTTCGAGCGCGAACCGGCGCGTGACATCACGGATATGCGGGTTGAGCCCACGGTTTTCATGAATGACAACAATGCCGGGGAAGCGCCCCTCGCGGGCGGGCCAGGCCAGTTCGCCGTTCATCATCGCGTCGCCGATTTCGTACTGGAAACGCGAAATCGCAATCCTCGGGTCGTTCTCGGCCACGGTCTGCGCCACGGCGTAGTTGTTCTGGAGCAGTGGCAGCAGCGCCGTCGCAGCAGCCGTTCCGCCCACGGTTGCCGCCAGCCGCTCCATGAACTCACGCCGCGACAGCGCGCCATGGGTGAAGCGGTCATACAGATCGACGATATCCTGCGTGATCGGCGGCATGGCGAAACTCCCCTGAAAACCGAAGCCTACGCCACGCGCCCATGTGCGCAAGGGGCGCTCGCCCGGATGTGATGGGGCGCCGGCCAGAATGCAAAACGCCGCCCTTGCGGGGCGGCGCTGGAATGTCTTGCAGCCTTGCGGGCCTCAGGCCTTGGGCGCATCCTTGCGCGGCTCGACGCGCTCGGCGATGCGGGCCGACTTGCCGCGACGGTCACGCAGGTAATACAGCTTGGCGCGGCGCACCTTGCCCTTGCGGATGACCTTGATCGAGTCGATCGAAGGCGAATACAGCGGGAACACACGCTCCACGCCTTCGCCGTAGGAAATCTTGCGGACGGTGAAGAACTGGTCGAAGCCGCCGCCATTGCGGGCGATGCACACGCCTTCATAGGCCTGGACGCGCGAACGATCGCCTTCCTTGACCTTGACGTTGACCTGCACGGTGTCGCCAGGCTGGAACTCGGGGAAGGTCTTGCCTTCACTGAGCTTGACGACCTGCTCGTTGTTGAGCTGTTCGATGATGTTCATGGCAGACTCCAGATTTTTGCGCTTGTGCGCAGGCGTTTCGGGAACGCTGTTTTCAGTTGAGGCTGCCGCCTACAGCATCGCACCGGCTTTGTCGAGGGTCGACCGCACAGACGGCTGGCATTCCGGGGCAACGGGACAATCCTGCCGGCCCTGGATCAACACACCATCCTCATCCTGAGCAGGATGAGGATGCAAGGTGAGGTGGACGCGCATGATCCTTCCGCGCTGCGACACCAGACGCACTACCCTGCTGGCCGCACCCTCAGGATGCGCCCATTGCCGCTGTCGGTCAGCAGATACAGGAACCCGTCGGGCCCCTGCCGCACATCGCGTATGCGCTCGCCGAGCGCCTGCAGCAGGCGCTCCTCGCCGGTGACCTTCTCGCCCGCCAGCGTCAGCCGAACCAGCATCTGTCCGGCCAGCGCGCCGGTG
>JAPLOV010000027.1 GCA_026400565.1 Hyphomicrobiales bacterium
AAAGCCTGATCTCGTCGGTCTGCGAGCGCCCCTCGCGCGCCGCCAGCGCCAGCCGGTAGACAACCTCCGAGACATCGGAGCCGCCTGCGAACAGGCGCTCGACCGGCCTGATATCCGCCACTGTGCTGGCACCGGAGAGAGCCTGATAGGCCCGGTTGGCATAGATGATGCGGTTGTCAGCCTCGGTGACGATGACCCCGTCGTCGGCCTCGTCGACGATGGTGCGCGTCAAGTCGTTGCGGCCGGAACGGCCGGAGAACTGGATCAGCCCGATCGACAGCGCGAACAGGCAGAACACCCCGATCACCGACAAGAGCGCGAGGAACGCGAGGATCAGCGGCTGCGCCCACTCGTTGGCCAGAAAGCCCAACGCGATCGCGGCACCCACGATGGTGCCGGCCACCAGCATCAGCAGGCCGATGCTGCCGGGCTTGTCGGACCGGTCGATGGCGGCCCCGCCGGTAACCGGCTGGCCTTTGCGCACCTGCTGCTCCTGGGTTGCCTGCGTCATTCCGTGCGAGCCTTCATGCCTTGGGAGTCTTCATGGTTCGCGCATCGCGCCGCAAAGCGAGCCTGCACCGTCAGTTAGGCGCGCCTGCGCCGGGTGCGCAAGACAAAACCGATCACCTCTGCCACGGCCTTGTAGTGTTCCACCGGCACGGTTTCGTCCAGATCGATCGATGCGTGCAGCGCGCGGGCCAGCGGCGGGTTCTCGATGATCGGCACGTTGTGGTCGTTGGCCACTTCGCGGATTTTCAGCGCCATGGCATCGACGCCCTTGGCCACGCAGATCGGCGCATCCATGCCGGCCTCGTATTTCAGCGCGACGGCATAGTGCGTCGGGTTGGTGACGATCACGGTGGCTTCCGGAACCTGGGCCATCATCCTGCGGCGCAGGCGCTGGGTGCGGATCTGGCGCAGCTTGGCCTTGATCTCGGGGTTACCGTCCGTGTCCTTGTATTCCTGCTTCAGTTCCTCGCGGGTCATGCGCTGACGCTTCATCCAGGTGAAGCGCTGGTAGACGAAGTCGCCCACGCCGACGAAGAAGTAGATCGACAGCACGCCGATCATCATCTTCATGACGATGGCGGCGGTGGCCGGCAGGATCGCGGCGATGTCCATGCGGGTGAAGGCATCGAGCCGGTCATGCTCGCGCCACAGCACCACGCCGACCACCGCGCCGACGATGACGACCTTCAGCATGCCCTTGATGAAGTTGGCGATGGCTTCCTTGCCGAAGATGCGCTTGGCGCCCTGCATCAGCGAGAGCTTGCTCAGCTTCGGCGTCATCGGCTCGAAAGTCCACAGTGGCCTGTGCTGGATCAGGCAGCCGATCAGTGCCGCGACCATCACGATGCCAAAGATCCCTCCCGAGGCCAGCATCGCCTCGCCGAAGCCGCGCGCCGAGACCCATTGCATGGTCATCCCGCTGGACGGCACCTGATGGGCATTCATCAGGAAGCTGCGCATGCTCAACGCCGTCTCGCGCACCGCATGGCCGCCGGCGATCAGGATCGCGAGGGTGAACCCGCCCAGGATGAAGAACGTGTTGAGTTCGATGCTCTTGGCAACGTCGCCCTTCTTGATGGCCTCTTCCAGCTTTCGCTGTGTCGGCTCTTCTGTCTTGTCATCATCGGGCTTCTCGTCAGACATGGCGGCTCACCCCGCCAGCTGCTTCAGGAAGCTGCCGAGTTCGCCAAGGAACACGGTCATCATGACGGAGACGATTGCGGCGAGAATCGCCATGCCGATCAGGATCGAGGCAGGCGCCCCGAGGAAGAACACCTGGAACTGCGGCATCAGGCGCGCAAGCACGCCGAGCCCGAGATTGAACAGCAGGCCGAACACGATGAACGGGGCCGACATCTGCACCGCGATCGAAAAGCCCTTGCTCACCGCCTGCAGGCCGAGAGCCGACGCGTCGCCCACGGACGGGTAAGCGCCTGGCGGCAGCATCGTGTAGCTGTTGTGGATCGCCGCGATGGCGAGATGGTGCAGGTCCGTGACCAGCACCAGCGTGATGCCGAGGATCGACAGGAAGTTGCCGATCGACGGGTTCTGCTGCCCCATGGCCGGATCGACCGCCGTGGCGAAACCAAGCCCGATCTGGTTGGCCATGATCACGCCCGCTGTCTGAAGCGCGGCCATGATCAGCCGTGCCGACAACCCCAGGATGGCCCCGATCAGGATCTCCGAGATCAGCAGGCTCATCAAGAGGCCCGGATCGGACGGTACCTGCATCAGCGGCCGGGCGACGGGCAGCAGCAGCAGCGCCAGAAACACCGCGATCGCCAGCTTGGCCCGGTTGAGCACGAAGCGCTCGCCAAGACCCGGCATCAGCATCACCATCGTGCCCACGCGCGCGAACACGAGCATGAACAGGGCCGCCAGTTCCGGCAGGATGGTGATGGCCATGACTCTCCTTGCACGCAACAATGACTGCCCGTGCGATGCGCCCTTCTCCGCCGGAGGCCGGTGCCCTGGACACCCTCAGCCGCCGGACGCGATTCGCGCCGCGATGCGCATCATATAGCTTCCCAGCGCATCGCCCATGAAGGGCAGGAACAGCATCATCGAGGCGAACACGGCGATGATCTTCGGCACGAACACCAGTGTCTGCTCCTGAACCTGCGTCAGGGCCTGAAGGATCGAGATTGCGAGGCCGATCACGAGCGCGACCAGCATCACCGGCGCCCCCGCCTTGAGGAAGGTGACGATGCCGTCACGGGCGATGTCGAGGATCACGGCTCCGGTCATGGACCTGGCTTTCGGTTGGAAACGGAAGGAAGGAATTGGGGAACAGACAGCAGAGGAAACAGAACAGTCCAGCAGGCATCACACCTGCATGCGCATGATTTCCTCGTAGGAGGCGATGATGCGGTCGCGCACCGCCACCAGCGTCTCGATGGCCGCCTCGCTCTCGGCCACCGCCGTCACGACGTTGACCAGATCGGCCCGGCCGCCCACAGCAGCAGCAACCTGCTGGTCGGCCTTGGCCCCGGCAGCGCCGACGCCCTCGACCGCGCTCTTGACCATGGCCGAGAAGTCGGGGATCTGGCCGCCCACAGCGCCGGCACCCTGCGCCGGTTTGGCCAGCAGGCTCTTGCTGCCAAGCCCCTGGGCCGCGCTGTAGGCACCCGCCACGAAAGATGAGGTTGTCATCGGATCAGCCCTCCACAATCAGCCGTCAGGCCCGCAGGATTTCGATGGTGCGCGAGATCATGCGGCGAGCCGATGAGATCACGTTGAGATTGGCTTCGTAGCTGCGCTGGGCCTCACGCATGTCCATCGTCTCGATCAGCGAGTTGACATTCGGCAGCTTGACCTCGCCGTTCGCATCCGCCGCCGGGTGGCCCGGCTCGATGCGGGTGCGGAAGGGCGAAGAGTCGGTGCGGACGCGGCCAAGTTCGACGGTGCGCACGCCGAGTTCCCGGTCAAGCTGGCCCTTGAAGGTCGGCACCTTGCGCCGATAGGGATCGGCACCGGGCCGGTCCGTGGTCGAGTCGGCATTGGCGAGGTTCTCGGAAATCACCTTCATGCGGCCGGACTGGACCCGGAGGCCCGATGCGGCGGCGACGATGCTCTTGAGCAGATCCATGATGCGGGCTCCTCAGCGGCGGCCGATGGCGGTTTTCATCAACCCGAGGCTCTTCTGGTAGAGCGTCGCGGCGAGCTGATAATCCTGGTTGTTCTGGGCCACCTTCATCATCTCGTCCTCGAGATTGACGCCGTTGCCCGAGGGCGTGGTTTCGAAGCGGCGCTGCTGCGAGGGGCCGTTGCCACCGCCTGCCCCGCCGACAGGGATGTGCCCGCCCTGTGTGCGCGCCAGCTGCAACCCGCCGGTGACCTGCGCCGGCGGTTTCACATCCATGGGCCTGAAGCCAGGCGTGTCAGCATTGGAGACATTCTCGGCAAGCACCTTCTGGCGGGCGTGATGCCAGCTCATCCGTGCCTTCAGCGCATCGAAAAGCGGAAGCCCACCAATCGCCATGTGCGTGATCTCCTGCGGACGGATCGCCGAATGCCAGCCACCCTCCCGGCAATAATTGCCGCCTGCATGGTTAACACCCCGTTAAGACCGGCCGATGCCGGCATCGATCTTAACCCGGCGCTAACCATGAGTTCCGCAAGGTGGCATGGAATGATATAGAGCACGGGTGCAGGACAGGGCCGAAAGTCATTCGGGCCCTGCACCTTCGACGGCGAAGACATCGTGCAAGGGCGAAGATATCGTGTTTGGCTTCAATGAACTGTCGACGCCGGTCAAGGCGATCATCTCCCTGGCATTTGTGCTTCTGCTGGTGGTTGTTGCGGGGCTGATCTTGCGGCGCATCACCGGTGGCCGCCTCAAGTTCCCCGGACAGGGGGCCCGTGCGCGCCAGCCACGCCTTGGTATTGTCGATGTGTTCGAGATGGACCGGCAGCGCCAGCTGGTGCTGCTGCGCCGCGACAATGTCGAGCATCTGGTGATGATCGGCGGCCCGAACGATCTGGTGATCGAGGCCAGCATTGTCCGTTCGGCCCGCGCCCAGGTGCCGATTGCCGCTGAGCCGGTCGACATGCCCCTGCAGCCCGAGCCGCGCCAGCCTGCTGTGGCCGCTCCCGAACCTGCCGCAGCGCCGCCGCCCCGCGCCGCACCGGCGGCGCTTCCGGCACGCCCCCAACCTTCGGAACAGGCCACTGTCCCGGCTGCTGCGGCCATGGCCACCGCAACCGCCGCAGTAGCCGGACAGGCACTGGCGTCGACCGCCACCCCCCGGGCAGCATCGGCACCCACCGCGCCAACCGGCACCCTGCCCGCCACGTCGCCGGCGAGGACAGCCGCCACCGACGATTTCGTGGCCTCGCTCGAAGCCGAAATGGCGCGCGACATGGCGGCCCGCACAGCCCCCATTCCGGCTGTGACAACTCCCGGCACACCAGCCGTGACACCTGCGGCAACACCGCCCCTGGCAACGCCAGCCAAGCCGATCCTTGAACCGATCGCAACGCCCGCTTCGGCC
>JAPLOV010000207.1 GCA_026400565.1 Hyphomicrobiales bacterium
CCGACGGCACCGAACACGATCTCGTTGCCGATCACATAGGCAGGCGTGCCGCTGAGCTTCAGCATGTCGGCCATCCGCATCGTGTCCTGCAGGCGGCTCTGCACCTCAGGGCCGTCCATGTCCTTGGCGAGGCGCATCATGTCCGCGCCGGCCTCCTTGGCCGCGGCGAGCGCCTGCGCCTTGCCGACGCGCGACTTGGATTCCATCAGCTTGACGTGAAACTCCCACCACTTGTCCGCCTTGAGCTGGTTCTTGACGGCGATCGACACCTGCGCCGCCTCGATCGAATCCTGCCCTTGCAAGGGGAAGTCGCGGATGATGACGCGAAGCTTGGGATCGGCCTTGAGCAGGTCGCGCAGGTCGGCCACCGAGCGGCGGCAATAGGGGCAGTTGTAGTCCGTGAACTCGACGATGGTGACGTCGCCGGACGGGTTGCCGACGACGATGTTCTTGTCGGCCCCGGTGAGCAGCGGCTGCAGATCCTTGATCGCGCCCAGGATGCTGACGCGCTCCTGCTCCTTCTGGCGACGGTCGAGCTCGACCAGCGCCTCCTGGATGATGTCGGGGTTCTGCATCAGGTATTCGCGGATCATCTCGCCGATGGCGGCCTTCTGCCGGTCGGTGAAATCCTGAGCGCCGGCGGGGGCGGCGAACGGGGCCGCCGCGACGAGCAGCGCCAGCGCGAGGAGGGCGCGCCGCACGGCCGCGCGCAGGAAGACGGAGGTGATCATCGCGGACTCCTTTGGCCGGTTCCCGGCAACATTCACAAACGCCATACACGCTTCGTGGTTACGGCGCCGTTCACGGATCCGACATCGGGGGGCGGGCCGGGCGGTGGTTGATGATGTCCTCGGACTTCAGGTAGCTCGGCGAGCCGGGCGGGAGCTTTTCCTTGGCCCGGGTCGCCTGCGTCACCGCCATCCGGAAGTCGCCGACGACGAAATAGGCTTGCGCCGAGGCATATTCGGCCATGCCGATGTCGCCCTTGAGGGCATAGGCCTGCGCGAGGTGGCGCCAGCCGTCCGGCCACTCGGCCTCGCGCTGCGTGGCGTTGGAGAGCTCGCGGATCGCCTCCGGGGCAAGCGCCTTGTTGCCGGTGGCGACGAGCGCCTGGCCGAGCAGGATCCGGACCAGCCCGGCAGAGGGCGCGAGAGAGACGGCGCGCCGCAGCGGCGCCAGCGCTTCCTGCGGCCGGCCGAACTCCAGCAGCACCTGGCCCTTGAGCTCCCAGAACCACGGGTTGGCCGGCTGCTCGGCGAGCAGCGCGTCGATCTGGGCGAGTGCGTCAGGCAGCCGCTTGCTCTGGTAGGCCGAGATGGCGCGGGCGTAGCGGCCGGGCAGCGACGTGTCGCTGAGCGGATAGCGGCGGCCGACTTCGGCGGCGTTGCCGGCGAAGCCGAAGAGCTTCGCGCGCATCATGTCGTGGCGCGCCTGCAGGGCGGGCGGGTCCTTGCGCGACAGGAACGGGCTCTTGTTTGCCAGCGCCTCCATGTTCGCGATGCGCTCCTGGGGGAGGGGGTGGCTCAGCAGGTAGGGGTCGATGCTCGACGTCTTGAACATGGCGTCCTGGCTGAACCGCCGGAACGTGTCGAGCATGCCGCGCGGCGACTGACCGGTCTTCTCCAGGTAGGTGACGGCCATGCGGTCGGCCGCCTGCTCCTCGGAGCGCTGGTAGGCGAGCAGGCTGCGCATCGCCATCTCCTGGCCGCCGTACATGGCGCCCGCTGCACCGGTGCCGGCATTGCCGATGGCCCCTCGCGAGGCCGCCCCGCCGGCAATGGCGCCAGCGCCGAGCAGCATGCCCGCCACGGCGAGGAGCTGCGCTTTGGCCATCTCCTGCCGCAGCCGCGCCAGGTGACCGCCGACGATGTGACCGGTCTCATGCGCGATGACGCCGATGACCTCGTTCGGCGTCTTGGCTTCCATCAGCGTGCCGATGTTGATGAACATCCGCTTGCCGTCGGCCACGAAGGCGTTGAACGAGCGGTTGCCGAGCAGGATGATCTGGATCGATCCCTTGCGGATGCCGGCCGTGTCGAAGATGGGGGTCGCGTAGTCGCGCAGGAGCTGCTCGATCTCCGCGTCGCGGATCACGTTCATCTTCGGCCCCTGTTGCGCCCGTGCCGGGGCGACCTGCAGGGTCGTGCTCGCAGCCATGACCAGCGCGGTGAGCGCGGCGGTCGCGCGGCGCAACGGGGATCTGTGCCACGGGGATCTGTGCCACGGGGACACGGCCCCGCCGCTTGGCGCGATGGCGGCGATGCTGCTAGGGGTGCGGGCGAAGAAGCGGCGCATGCCTGTCGGGAACCTTGCCTTCCGGGGACCAGACTTAGCGAGCAGGCGGCGCGATGGTCAAATCACGCGGCCGTGCCGCTGTCGCTCCGCATGTGGCGTGAGATCGCGGCGAGGCCAAGGCAGCGACGTGGCGCGACGCGCCGGAGGAGCGGGGCGCGGCCCCGGACAGGCATGAGCGAGACGTCGCACCCCAAACGCCCGCAGCCCTCGGGCCGCAGTGCCGTCGCCCCGTTCCTCGTCATGGACGTCATGACCGCCGCCAACCGGCGCGAGGCGGAAGGCGGGGCCGTCGCGCACATGGAAATCGGCCAGCCGGGGGCGCCCGCTCCGCGCAAGGTCGTCGAGGCCGCCCAACGCGCACTCGAGATCGGCCGGATCGGCTACACGGAAGCGCTCGGGCTTGCCTCACTGCGCGAGCGAATCGCCCGCCACTACCAGGACGCCTATGGCGTGACCTTGCCCGCCTCGCGCGTCGTGGTGACGACGGGGTCCTCGGGCGCGTTCATCCTCGCTTTCCTGTCGATGTTCGATCCCGGCGCGCGGCTGGCCATCACCGCGCCCGGCTATCCGGCCTATCGCAACGTGCTGTCAGCGCTCGGCGTCGAGCCGGTGGAGATCGAGGTCGGCCCGGCCGACGGCTGGGTGATGACGCCGGCCGCGCTCGAGAAGGCGCATGCCGAGCGCAGGCTCGACGGCGTGCTGGTGATGAGCCCGGCCAACCCCTCCGGCACGATGATGAGCCGCGACCAGCTCGCCGCGCTGGCCGCCGCCTGCCGGCGGCTCGGCCTGTGGTTCATCTCCGACGAAATCTACCATGGCCTGACCTACGAGCGCCCGGCCGAGACGGCGCTGGCCGTCGACGACGACGCCGTCGTCATCAACAGCTTCTCGAAATACTACTGCATGACCGGCTGGCGCGTCGGCTGGATGGTGGTGCCGGAGCGGCTCGCGCGCCCGATCGAGCGGCTCAGCCAATCACTGGCGATCTCGGTGCCGTACCTCTCGCAGGTGGCGGCGGAGGCCTCGTTCGAGGCCACCGAGGAGCTGGAGGCCATCAAGGCGGGCTACGCGGCCAACCGCGCACTGCTGCTCGACGGCCTGCCGCGCGTCGGCCTGCCGGACTTCCTGCCCGTAGACGGCGCGTTCTACATCTATGTCGATGTCGGCCGCTACACCAACGACAGCATGGCCTTCTGCAAGGACCTGCTCGAGCGGGAAGGGGTTGCGACCACCCCCGGCCTCGACTTCGACCTCGCCCGCGGCCACCGCTACCTGCGCATCAGCTTCGCCGGCACGCTGGCCGATTGCGAGGCGACGCTGGCGGGCTTTGGGCGGTTCCTGCGGCGTTAGGGGCCGAAACCGGGATGCTGGCGGCGTGCGGGCTTGGTGCCTCGGGATAAGGCGATGATGGGATGGCGCAGCGTCAGTCCACGTCCTCCACCTCGACCGTGGTGCCGTAGACGCGTTGGGCCAGCGACGACTCCATGAAGGGGTCGAGATCGCCGTCTAGCACGTCTCCAGGGCTGGTCGAGGTGACGCCGGTGCGCAGGTCCTTCACGAGCTGGTAGGGCTGCAGCACGTAGGAGCGGATCTGGTGGCCCCAGCCGATCTCGGTCTTGGAGGCCGCCTCGGCGTTGGCCTTCTCCTCACGGATCTTCAGCTCGCGCTCGTAGAGTCGCGCGCGCAGCATGTCCCACGCCTTGGCGCGGTTCTTGTGCTGGGAGCGCTCCTGCTGGCAGGCAACGACGATGCCGGTCGGGATGTGGGTGATGCGGACCGCGGAATCGGTCGTGTTCACGTGCTGGCCGCCGGCGCCCGACGAACGGAACGTGTCGATGCGGCAGTCCGCCTCGTTCACCTCGATCTGGATGCGGTCGTCGATCACCGGGTAGACCCACACCGAGGCGAAGCTGGTGTGCCGGCGGGCGTTGGAATCGAACGGCGAGATGCGCACCAGACGGTGCACGCCGCTCTCGGTCTTCAGCCAGCCATAGGCGTTGTGGCCCTTGATCTGGAGCGTCGCGCCCTTGATCCCGGCCTCCTCGCCGTCGGCCATGTCCATGACCTCGACCTTGTATTTCCGCCGCTCGGCCCAGCGCGTGTACATGCGCATGAGCATGTTGGTCCAGTCCTGGCTCTCGGTCCCGCCGGCGCCGGAATGGACTTCGAGGAAGGCGTCGTTGCGGTCGGCCTCGCCGGACAGCAGCGTCTCGACCTGGCGGCGCGCGGCCTCGGCCTGGACGCCGCGGATCGCCTCCTCGCCCTCGCCGATGGCGGTCTCGTCGTCCTCCATCTCGCCGAGTTCGATGAGCGTGACGGCGTCGTCGAGGTCGCGCTCCAGCTTGCCAATGCCGTTGATCTGGTCTTCGAGCATGGTGCGCTCGCGCATGATCTTCTGCGCCAGTTCGGCATTGTTCCACAGGTCAGGGTCTTCGGCCTGGCCGTTCAGTTCGGCGAGGCGCTTGAGCGCGGTATCGTAGTCAAAGATGCCTCCTCAGCAGTCCAATCGACTGCTTGGCGGCTTCCGCGAGGGATTCGATTTCAGGGCGCATGGAACGGGAACTGTCCTGTCAGGCAGACATCCGGACGCGCACAAGGCGCCGGACTTTGATCTCGGAAGGCAGGCCGGGTAGCCCGCCTCGCGGGACCTCACTTAGTCATGCAAGGCCGGCCTGTAAAGCGCGGAGCCACAGAGCAGCGGCGCGCCTCAGGCTCTCAGTAAAGGCCGCCGGTGCCCGCGCCGACATTGCGTTCGGCCTCTGGCGAGACACTGATGCCGCGCCGACCATCGGCACCAGACAGCCCGATGATCGAATAGCTGTCAGGTGGGGCCGTGCCTGGCTTGAAGGCTTCCAGGAAGCCGCCGGGTCCGCTCGACCGCATGCCGCTGCGTGGATCGACCGGGATCAGCTTGATGTTGGCAGGAACCCGGAACGGCGTATCGGGCTTGTCGCGCAAGGCGGCCCGCATGAAGTCGCGGAACACGGGAGCCGCATACTGCCCGGCCGTTGCCGAATTGCCGAGTGACTTCGGCTTGTCGAAACCCAGATAAACCCCAACAGCGAGATCGGGCGAGTAGCCGACGAACCAGACGTCCTTTGCTTCGTTGGTCGTCCCGGTCTTGCCAGCCAGCCGCTTGCCCACATCCTTGATCACTGTTGCCGTGCCACGCTGCACGACGCCTTCGAGCATGGATGTCATCTGGTAGGCAGTCAGCGGATCGAGTACCTGCTCGCGGTTGTCCACGAGGCGCGGTTCGCGCTGGTTGTTCCATGTTTCCGCCACGCAGCCTTCGCAGATGCGCTCGTCGTGGCGATAGATCGTGGCGCCCCAGCGGTCCTGGATGCGGTCGATCAGCGTCGGCTTGATCCGGCGTCCGCCATTGGCCAGCATCGCGTAGGCCGTCGTCATGCGCATCACCGTCGTCTCGCCGGCGCCCAGCGACATCGAGAGCACAGGCAACATGTCATCATAGACACCAAAGCGGCGCGAATACTCGGATACCAGCGGCATGCCGACATCCTTGGCCAGCCTGACGGTCATCAGGTTCTTCGACTGCTCGATGCCAAAGCGCAAGGTGCGCGGGCCAGCAGGCTTGCCGTCGTAGTTCTCCGGTTCCCATACACCGAGCCCGCCACCCTGATCGATCGAGATCGGGCCATCGAGAACGATACTCGACGGCGTATAGCCATTGTCGAGCGCCGTGGCGTAGACGAACGGCTTGAACGACGAACCAGGCTGACGCAGCGCCTGCGTGGCGCGGTTGAACTCTGACTGGTCATAGGAGAAACCGCCAACCATCGCGAAAACGCGGCCGGTATGCGGGTCCATCACGACGATCGCGCCGTTGACCTCAGGGATCTGGCGCAGTCGCGCAACGCCGGGCCGTCCATCGACCGGCTCGACATAGATCACGTCGCCGACGCTGACGACCTGTCGCAGATTGCGCCGTGTCCAGCGCAAGCCATCAGCGGTCAGCGTGACCATTTCGCGTTCGTTCGAAAGCTGGTTCCCCAACTCCCGGCGCGGCTGAAGGCCGACGCGCGCGCTGTCGGTGCCCACCTCTGTGACAACGCCCAGCCGCCATGGCTGCACATCGGCCAGAGCCGGCACTGCAGACAAGGGCACCCCCCAGTCGCGACCGGCGACCTCGATCTTCTGGAGAGCGCCACGCCAGCCGCGCGCCTCATCATAGCGCACGAGGCCATCGACCAGCGCCTTGCGGGCCATCAACTGCATCTTGGGGTCGATGGTCGTGCGGACCGAGAGCCCGCCTTCCATCACCTTCTTCTCGCCGTAGCGTTCATTGAGGTCGCGGCGCACGTCTTCAGCAAAGAAGCCGGCTGCGATGTTGTTGGGCGAGATGTTGCGCGACACAACGCCAAGCGGCATCTTCTTGGCAGTCTCCACATCTTCCCGCTTCGCCGTTCCATCGATCGCCATGCGGTCGAGCACATAATTGCGGCGTTCGATTGCGCGCTCACGGTTCCGGAACGGATGCAACTCAGAAGGAGCTTTCGGCAGGGCCGCAAGATAGGCAGCCTCATGCAGCTGCAGTTCGTGCACCGACTTGCCGAAGTAATCGAGGGCGGCCGCAGCAATCCCGTGGCTCAGGCGACCGGGGGTGACGGCGCCAAGATAAATCTCGTTGAGATACAACTCGAGGATCTTGTCCTTCGAGTAGGCCGATTCCATGCGGATCGCGACGAGCGCTTCGCGGATCTTGCGCTCGAATGACCGCTCGTCTCCCACAAGGAAGTTCTTGGCGACCTGCTGGGTGATCGTGGAGCCGCCCTGAAGGCGACGGTTGGTGCCACGGTTGCGGAAACTGGTCACGACGGCGCGCACCAGGCCTTCCGGATCAACGCCCATATGGCGATAGAAGTTCTTGTCTTCGGCGGCGAGGTAAGCGTTGATCACGAGCTTCGGCACGGCCTGGATCGGCAGATAGAGCCGGCGCTCCTTGGCATACTCGGCGATCAGCGACCCGTCGCCGGCATGCACGCGCGACATCACCGGCGGCTCGTAGTTCCTGAGCTGGGCGTAGTCAGGAAGGTCTTTCGAATAATGCCAGATCACCGCCGCCACCGCAGCGACGCCGATCAGGAATACGACAGCGCCAACTGCGAACAGCCAGCCGAAGAAACGAAGGACGAACCGCATCAAGCCCTCAGGTGGGAGTCAGAAGCGAGCCTGGCTCCGGCGCTCTCGCCGGCAGCCTAAGCCCTGCCAACAACATAAACATGGTTTATGAGCAGATACTCAACGCCTTTACCATGGCATTCGAGCCGAATCCACAGTGAGCCATAGTTAAGGTGAAATCGAGGCACCGGACCGGTGGACAGGTGCGCGTGTCGAAAAATGTCTGCTCACCGCCCGCGCAATCGCTTCGGCCGCAACCCATTGCCATTCTGCCGATGTCAGAAGCGCAATGTCGCTCTTGCTCGACAGGAACCCGAGTTCGATCAGCAATGATGGCACATCGGGCGCTGTCAGCACCCTGAACCCGGCGGCACGTTGCGGAATGCGGTGCATCTTCACCGCGCCGGACATCTCGGTGACCAGCCGGGCTGCGGCGGCTCCGGACTGGGCCCGCGTTTCGCGCAACGCAAGGTCCATCAGGATATCGACGATCTCGCCGCCGCCCTGCCCCGGGTCAGCGCCAGCCAGCGCATCTGCCGCATTCTCCTTTTGCGCAAGCCGGGCCGATTCCGCGTCCGTCGCTCGGTCCGATCCCGTGTAGATGGTGGCCCCGCGCACGTCCTGCGCGGCAGACAGTGAATCGGCATGCAGCGACACGAAAAGGTCGGCACGGGCCTCGCGTGCCACCCGCACGCGTTCTGACAAACTGAGGAAGCGATCATCGGCGCGGGTCATGATCACACGCGCATGGCCCAAGGCCTCGATCTGCTCCTTCAGCTTGAGCCCGATCGCCAGTACGACAGCCTTTTCCATGACCCCCCCTGTCGCCACGGCACCGGGATCGATGCCGCCGTGGCCGGGGTCGATCACCACCAGGGGGCGCCTGTCCTGGCTGGGCCGCGTCTCGATCTGGAGCGGGGCCAGCGCGGCCTGGGCGCGGCGCTCGGCGCCGGCAGCCACCAACCCATCGAAGTCGCTGCGCGGGATCGGCTCGAACTCGATGCTGAGATCGACGATGCCATCCGCCCTGCTGCGCTGGACCAGCTGTTTCACCCGTGCCGGTGCGGACAGATCGAACACGATGCGGGAGCGACCCGGTGCCACCAGCCCGGCGCGAAATTGCGGTACCAGCGCCCCCTTGCGTGCTTTGGGCGCAGCCGCCTGGAGGTTCACTTCCGGAAGCGCGGCGACAATGCGCAAGGGTTGGTCAAGCACATCGAAGCTGACATCAAGGCGTTGCGACACCGCCATCGTGAAGCGCGCGCTGCGTTCGCTGCTCTCCAGCCGCGCATCGATTGCGACAGGCGTTGAAGGCACAGGCTGCGTGCCAGCCGCGGCCGCACTGGCCGAGCGGCTCTGGGTCGCTCCGTTCTGGGCGGACACGCTGTCGGCGGCGAGCCCGGGCACCAGCGCGAGGCACGCCGCAACGATGAGCAACGACCGCGAGGCAGACGCGGCGGCTCGTGGCAGTCCTGTCTGTCCGCAGCGTGCCTTGCCTGCCAGGATGCTATTTTGCCGGTTTCGTTCCAAAAGCTTGCCAATGACCATGGACTGTCTGTATTGGATTCTTGGACGCAGTGCAGCGTCATTTGAATCGGTGGCGTTGATGCTCACGTGAGAGCAGGCGTTCCCGGTTCGCGACATCGACCCATGTTTGCATGCCGGCGGTTATCGGGTTGCAAATGGTGTGTCGTCTGCGCTGCGGGCCTTGGTCAAACGGATCGCGAGTGATCGTAGCGGAAACTTGGACACGGTAAATGCTCCGTGCCTCCTCGGGATCATGAGCGTGATTATGAGCTGCCGCCATGCGGCATGCTGCAGGTTCAGGTCGTAATGTCGAGGGTTCTGGCGCGATCGCGCCAAATGTCCCGTCTGGAGACAATGCATGCGCGGCGTCAGAGCGCGCTTGCTCAATCGACCTTTTTTTCGTCACTTCCCACACCATTGGCTGGCTCCGTCCAGCCTCGCCGCAGAGCAACCCTCCGCACGCAGCTTGCTGCGCGCGCGAAAAAGGGGGTGCGCGCTGCGCCGCATTCAGGTTCCATGCAATGCCAAACAAGATGCTTATCGATGCTTCGCACCCGGAGGAGACCCGGGTCGTTGTCGTGCGCGGCCAGAAGGTCGAGGAATTCGACTTCGAGTCTGCTTCCCGCCGCCCGCTGAGGGGCAATATTTATCTTGCCAAGGTCACACGGGTCGAACCGTCGCTGCAAGCTGCCTTCGTCGAGTATGGCGGCAATCGGCACGGCTTCCTCGCCTTCTCCGAAATCCACCCGGACTATTACCAGATTCCCGTCGCTGATCGCCAGGCCCTGCTCGCCGAGCAGGCCCGCTACGACGATGATGCGGAAGCTGACGCCGAGCCGCGCGAACGGGGCGCAGAACGCAACGGCGAACGCAGTGGCGAGCGCGGACGTGGTCGTCGCAGGCGGCGCGGCGGTAAGGACGGAGGCCGCGATGGCAGCCGTGAAAAGCGTGCGAACACCGATGAAACCGTTTCTGCCGCTCTCGACGAGAATGGCGAACCTGTGCCGCGCGACGAGGACAATGGCGAATTCGCACCGGCACAGCGCGACATGGCGGAGGGCGGCGACGATCAGCAGCAACGCGGCGACGACGGGCAGGATGAGGATAACCGGCGCGGTCGATCTGATGATACCAAAGGTCGTGATGACGACACCCGTGATGACGAGGGCCGCGACGAGGCCAGCGAAGATGGCGGTGACGACAACGGCGATGAGGGCAGCCGCGATGAGCGCCCTGCCCCCGAAACCATGGGTGGCGGCGACGCGCTCGACGACGTGCCAGAACGCCCGCGTTACCAGAGCCGCCGGCAATACAAGATCCAGGAAGTCATCAAGCGTCGCCAGATCCTGCTCGTTCAGGTCGTCAAGGAGGAGCGCGGCAACAAGGGCGCTGCCCTGACCACCTACCTGTCGCTTGCCGGCCGCTACTCGGTGCTGATGCCCAACACCGGCAAGGGAGGCGGCATCTCGCGCAAGATCACCAGCGCCGAGGACCGCAAGCGCCTCAAGGAAATCGCCGGCGAACTGGAGGTGCCGGACGGAATGGGCATCATCCTGCGCACAGCTGGGGCCTCGCGTACCAAGCCCGAGATCAAGCGCGACTACGAATATCTGATGCGCATGTGGGAGAGCGTCCGCGAACTCACGCTCAGTTCGTCGGCACCGGCGCTGGTCTATGAGGAAGGCTCGCTGATCAAGCGCGCCATCCGCGACCTTTACAACAAGGACATCGAAGACATCCTCGTCTCTGGTGATGGCGGCTATCGTGAAGCCAAGGACTTCATGAAGATGCTGGCCCCCAGCCATGCCAAGACGATCAAGGCGTATCGCGAGCAGCAGCCGCTCTTTGCCAAGTTCGGCATCGAGAGTCAGCTTGACGCCATGTTCTCCAGCCAGGTGACGCTGAAGTCCGGCGGCTACATCGTCATCAACCAGACTGAGGCCCTGGTCTCGATCGACGTCAACTCGGGACGCTCAACCCGCGAACACAACATCGAGGATACCGCTCTCAAGACCAACCTTGAAGCGGCAGAGGAAGTCTCCCGCCAGTTGCGCCTGCGCGATCTGGCCGGGCTGATTGTCATCGACTTCATCGACATGGAAGAGAAGCGGAACAACCGCCATGTCGAGAAGAAGCTGAAGGATTGCCTCAAGAACGACCGCGCCCGCATTCAGGTCGGCCATATCTCGGCCTTTGGGCTGATGGAGATGTCGCGCCAGCGTATCCGTACGGGCGTGCTCGAAAGCTCGTCCGTCGACTGTCCGCACTGTGGCGGCACCGGCTCGGTGCGTTCGACACCCTCGGTGGCTCTGCAGATCCTGCGGGCGGTGGAGGAGACTCTGATCCGGTCATCCACCCACAACCTGATCGTCAAGACACGCACCGAAGTGGCTCTCTATGTGCTCAATCAGAAGCGTGCGCACCTGACTGATCTGGAAGCCCAGTTCGGGGTTAGCGTCATTCTGGCGGTCGATGACCACCTGATGGGTTCCACCTACTATGTGCTCGAGCGCGGCGAATTCGTGCAGACTGAGCCTCGCGCCCAGATCAGCGGCATGCGCGCTGAAAGCGTCATTCCCGAAGACGAGGATGACGATGTCGAAGCCGAGGCAGCCGAAGACGAACCCGGTGGTGACGATGCTGACGGCGTTGCCCGCACGGAGGAGACCGCAGAGGAGCGTGAGCGCAACGATTCCAGCGAAGGCGGCCGTCGCCGCAAGCGCCGCCGCCGCCGCCGTGGCCGCAATGGCGACCGCGAAGCAGGCTCGGATCGTCCCGACGGTCAACGTCAGGACAACGGCGAAGACGGCGAAGAGGATGATGCTCCTGCCGGCGAGACCGATGCAGAAACAGCGCCCGGCCGCACCGTGGTCGATGAGGATGGCGAGGCGCAGCCTTCGCGTGGCCGCCGTCGTGGCCGCCGTGGTGGCCGCCGCACCCGCGAGGAGATCGCGCGCGACGACGCCGAAGCTGCCGAAGAAGGAGCAGTCGAGCCAGGCACGGTCGAGGCGGTAGAATCGGAAGCGGCTCCTGAACCGGTGCCTGCACCGGTCGAACCCGCAGAAGAGCCCGCTGCCGAGAAGCCGAAGCGCCGCAGCCGCAAGAAGGTCGTGGCCGAAGCCCCGGCTGACGTGGTCACCGAGGCCGCGCGTGCTGCTGCGATGGATGATGAGCCTGTGGCAGAGCCGCCGCGCCCGGCACCAGCCGCACCAGTGGTCGAACCGGTCGTTCCAGAGCCGGAACCCGTGGCCATCGTGTTGTCGGAGGTCGACCCCAATCGCCCGCGTCGGGGTGGCTGGTGGAGCAAGAAGTAACCTGAAGATCACATGATTTCAGATAATTGAAAAAGGCCCTTCATGTCCTGCGTGAGGGGCCTTTTTGTATCCCGTCAACGCCGCCAAGCGCCGAGCCGCTTCACAGCCTCGTGCATATCCGCCTCGGTGCCAGCGAAGGACAGGCGCACGAAGCGCTGGCCGTTGCAGGTGTCGAAATCGAGGCCGGGCGTCATGGCGACGCCAGCGTCGCTGAGGGCACGCTGGCAGAATTCCGTGCTGTCATTGGTCAGGTCCGAGATATCACTGTAGATGTAGAAAGCGCCATCGACGGGCATAAACCGTCCGAGCCCGAGCCCTGGCAGTGCGTTCATCAGGATCTCCCGGTTGCGCGCATAAAGCCGGCGGACCTGTTCCATCTCGTCCTGCCCGTCAAAGGCCGCCAGTGCTCCGATCTGGCTGAGATAGGGCACCGAGATCGCCATGTTCTGCTGGAGACGTTCGATCGGGCGGACCAGATACTCCGGCACGATCATCCATCCGACACGCCAGCCTGTCATACAGAAATACTTGGAGAACGAACTAATGATCACGCAGTCGGGATCGTGGACAAGGGCCGTGCCAGCGCTCTGGCCGTAGGTCAGCCCGTGGTAAATTTCGTCCGAGATGAACCAGATGCCGAGCCTCTTGCAGGTGGCGGCCACATCGAGGAGCGCCTCCGTGCTCATCACCACGCCGGTAGGGTTGGCCGGGCTCATGGCCAGCACGCCCGATAGCGGTGCCGAGCGGTGGGCGGCCTCGATCGCCGCTCCGGACAGCGCATGGCGCGTCTCAGGTCCTGTGGGGATCTCAGCGACATCGAGGCCTAGTGCCCCGAGAATGTTGCGGTAGGCCGGATAGCCTGGCGAGGAGATCGCGACACGCTGGCCTGCGTCGAACATCGACAGAAAGGCTAGCGTGAAGCCGCCCGAAGAGCCGGTTGTCACGATGACGCGCGCCGGATCGACACTCACGCCATACCAGTCCCGATAATGCTGAGCGATGCGTTCGCGCAGCGGCCATATGCCCAGGGCTTCCGTGTAGCCGATCTTGCCGGTCTGCAGCGCCCGCGCCACCGCGTCGCGCGCCGTGCGCGGTGCCGGATGGCCGGGCTGGCCGACCTCGAGATGGATGACAGATCCGCCGCTCCGTTCGATGCGGACGGCTTCCGACATAACGTCCATGACGATGAATGACGACACCCCCTGGCTGCGCCGGGAAACGGGCAAAGCCGTGATCCGATCATCCGGCACCGGGCTTTGCATCTGGCTGGAACGGATTTCGGACACAGCGGATCATCCTTTGGCACATTCGGCAGGGGCGGTCGCATTCTTGCCTTTAACGGCTTCTAGGCGGATAACCGCTTTCATGCGGGAGGCAACCGGTTTTCGACGATGAGCATGGCTGATCCTGTTCCCCTGGCAGCATACCGACCCCCGTCCCGGCATACTTGGCCGCGCCTTGTGGGGCGCATGCTGCTGGCCGGGTCCATGCTGGGCGCCGCCGCTGGCCAGCTTGCGCCCGCGAAGGCGCAGGGACGGCAGATCTCGATTGTCCGGGATACCGAGATCGAGCAGTTGCTGCGCGAGTATTCGGCTCCGATCTTCCGGGCAGCAGGCGTCAATGCCAGCCAGACCGATATCGTTCTAATCCAGGACCGGACGTTCAACGCCTTTGTCGCCAATGGCCGGCGCATCTTCATGAATGTCGGCGTTCTGATGGAGGCCGACACGCCTAACGAGGTGATCGGCGTCATCGCCCACGAGACCGGGCACATCGCCGGCGGGCATCTGGCGCGCCTGAGGCAGGAAATGTCGTCGGCCCAGATCTTTGCGGCGATTGGCATGCTGGCCGGAGCTGGTGCTGTCGTCGGCGCAGCCCGCAGCGGAGACCGCGTTGGCAATGCCGGCTTAGGAGCGGCAGGCGTGTTCGGCGGCGGCGCGGAAATGGCCCGCCGCAGCCTGCTGGCTTACCAGCGCTCGGAGGAGCAGGCGGCAGACCGCGCAGCCGTGCGCTTTCTGGATGCTACGGGGCAAAGCTCGCGCGGCATGCTCCGCACCTTCGAACGATTTGCCGAGTCTGCGATGTTCTCGTCCCGCTCGATTGATCCTTACCAGATCAGCCATCCGCTGCCGACCGAACGCATCGCGCAGTTGAAGACCCTGGCTGAAGCCAGCCCGCACTACGGATCGCGCGACAACCCTGCCCTTCAGGCGCGGCACAATCTGGCGCGCGCCAAGCTGTTCGGCTTCATCGACCGCTTTGAGGGGATCGGGCGGCGCTATCCGGCCCATGACCAGTCGGTCGCCGCACGCTATGCCCGCGCCATCGCCGCCCACCGCTCAGGCAAGATGCAGCAAGCACTCGGCGGCATCGACGGGCTGCTGCGTGAGCAGCCGGGCAATCCCTATTTCCACGAGTTGCGCGGTCAGGTCCTGCTCGAAAGCGGGCGTGCGCAGGCCGCGGTCGAGCCATTGCGACGGGCGGCGCGGGCCGTGCCCATATCCGGGCTGATCAGGGGCATGCTCGGGCAGGCGCTTCTCGCGTCCGGCTCGCCGACTGCCCTCGACGAAGCCATCCGCGAGCTGTCCTACGCGGCGCAGCGCGAGAAGGAACTCGCTGATCCGCACCGTCACCTGGCCACCGCTTATGCCCGCAAAGGCAACATCGGCATGGCCGAACTGTCGGCAGCGCAGGCGGCCTTCCTGTCGGGCGATCTGGTCAGCGCCCAGACCCAGGCCACGCGCGCCATCCAGAAACTGCCCGCCGGTTCGCCCGGAAAGCTTCGCGCTGAGGATATCGTGAATTATCGCCCGCCCCGGACGTGATACGAATGCTGTAAGTCGATTGCTGGCGCGCGATTCGTGCCGCATGCCTCATTGCAAGGACAACGATGATGTTTCGCACACTCGCCTTTACCTTCGCTGCCGCGACCGCACTTGTCGGCGTCATGGCGCATCAACCGGTGGCCGCGCAGCAAGGCGTCTCGGCCGACCAGAAGTTGGCGATCGAGGCGATCATCAAGGATGTGCTCCTCAAGAACCCCGAAATCATCCAGGAAGCGCTGGTCGAGCTTGAGCGCCGCCAGCAGCAGGCCCAGGTCGATTCGCAAAAGCAGGTGCTCGTTTCCGAGCGCGCGGCCATTTTCGAATCGCCGAAGAGCGCCGTGGCCGGCAATCCGCAGGGCGATGTCGTGCTGGTCGAGTTCTTCGACTACAATTGCGGCTTCTGCAAACGCTCGCTCGTGGACATCCAGGAACTGATCAAGCAGGATCCGAAGCTCAAGATCGTGCTCAAGGACTTCCCGGTTCTGGGGGCTGATTCCGTCGAGGCTAGCCGCGTCGCTGTTGCCGTCAAGAACCAGCTCAAGGGTGAAAAGTACTGGGCCTTCCACGTCGCGCTGATGTCCACCCGTGGCCGCATCAATGGCGCCAAGGCTCTCGAAGTCGCCAAGGAGCATGGCGTCAACATCGATCAGGCCCGGCGCGATATGGAAAGTGCCGAGGTTCGCAGCGTCATTGAGGACACGGTTGTGCTCGGTGACAGGCTCGGCCTTACCGGCACGCCAGCCTTCGTGCTGGCCGACGAGATCGTCTTCGGTGCTGTCGGGGTCGACCAGATCAGGAGCCGCATCACAGCTGTCCGCAAGTGCGGCAAAACCAGCTGCGCCTGACCCGTTTGCCCTGACAAGCGCTGCCAATCGGTCGGATTATCCATTGCTGGACAAGATCCGGTGCCGAACGATCAACAGCCCACCGGCAGGACGCCCTTTCGCTCTGGCGCAACAGCGGCTAAGAGGGCAGGAGTTTGCCGGGCCGGACCCGTGCACCACGGAGCTTGCATGGTCGCGGTTCATCTCATCAACGGCCCTAACCTCAATCTGCTCGGTCGGCGCGAGCCATCAACCTATGGCGCGACCACGCTCGCCCAGTTGGAGGAGCGGATGGTCGGCCTCGCCCGGGAAAAGGGCGTACAGCTCACCTGCCACCAGTCCAACATCGAGGGCGAGTTGGTGACGCTGATGCAAAAGGCCGGCCTTGCCGGCGAAGGCGTGATCATCAATGCGGGAGCCTACACACACACCTCGATCGCACTCCGGGACGCGATCAAGGGGGCGGATACGCTGGCGATCGAGGTTCACATCTCGAACGTGCATGCCCGCGAAGAGTTCCGCCATCATTCCTTCATGGCCCCCGTCTGCGCCGGCGTGATTGCCGGTTTCGGCACAAGAAGCTACGAACTCGCGCTTGACGCGATCATTCCCCTCCTTCAGGCCAGAGCCTCCCGGGCCGGCTGAAGGCATTTGCCAGAAAGACCCATTGCATGGCCACCAGAAGCCCGATCGACCCTGATCTCGTCCGCGATCTCGCACAGCTCATCAATGAAACCGACCTGACCGAGATCGAGGTCCAGAAGGGCGATCTGCGCATCCGCGTGGCCCGCACCATCACTGCGGCGATCCAGGTGCCGATGCAGCAGCCGATGATGCAGGCTGCTCCGCCAGCCGCCGCGCCTGCGGTGGCAGCGCCCGCCCCTGTCAGCAGCAAGGCTGCAGCGGCTGCGCATCCCGGCGCGGTCAAGTCGCCCATGGTCGGCACAGCCTATCGCCGCCCCTCGCCGGATGCCAAGGCGTTCGTCGAGATCGGCTCAGTGGTCAAGGAAGGCGAGAAGATCCTGCTTGTCGAAGCAATGAAGACCTTCAACGAGATCGTTGCGCCCCGCGCCGGCACCGTCACTGCGATCATGGTCGAGGATGGCCAGCCCGTGGAGTATGGCGAGCCGCTTGTGGTGATCGAGTAAAGGTGGCACCGGATCATGTTTGACAAGATCCTGATCGCGAACCGTGGCGAGATCGCGCTGCGGGTGCTGCGCGCAGCCAAGGAACTCGGCATCGCGACCGTCGCCGTCCACTCGACCGCCGATGCCGAAGCGATGCATGTGCGCCTTGCCGACGAAAGTGTCTGTATCGGCCCGCCGGTGGCGCGCGAGTCCTATCTCAATATGCCGGCCCTGATTGCCGCCTGCGAGATCACCGGTGCCGATGCCGTGCACCCCGGCTATGGCTTCCTGTCCGAGAACGCCCGGTTTGCGGACATGCTCGCCGCGCACAACATCACCTTCATCGGCCCCAAGGCGGAGCATATCCGCATCATGGGCGACAAGATCGAGGCCAAGCGCACGGCGCGCCGCCTCGGTATTCCTTGCGTTCCAGGGTCAGATGGCGGCGTCACCCAGGATGCCGAAGCCCTCCGCATCGCCAGGGACATCGGCTTTCCCGTCATCATCAAGGCCGCTGCCGGCGGCGGCGGTCGCGGCATGAAGGTGGCGCGCGGCGAGGATGATATCGTCGTCGCTCTCCAGACAGCCCGCACCGAGGCCAAGGCCGCGTTCGGCGATGATGCGGTCTACATCGAGAAATATCTCGAAAAGCCCCGACATATCGAGATTCAGGTGCTGGGTGATGGCAAGGGTCACGCAATCCATCTCGGAGAGCGGGATTGCTCGTTGCAGCGCCGCCACCAGAAGGTCTGGGAAGAAGGCCCCTCGCCTGCCCTCAATGCTTCAATGCGCGCCGAAATCGGCGATGTCTGCGCCAAGGCAATGCAGGAACTGCAGTATATCGGCGCCGGCACGATCGAGTTCCTGTATGAAGACGGCAAGTTCTACTTTATCGAGATGAACACCCGCATCCAGGTCGAGCATCCCGTCACCGAGATGATCACCGGCATCGATCTGGTCAACGAGCAGATCAGGATCGCCGCAGGCGCGGAGTTGTCGATCAAGCAGAGTGACATCGTGCTGGAAGGCCATGCCATCGAGTGCCGCGTCAACGCCGAACATCCGTCGACATTCCGGCCATCGCCGGGCCGCATCCAGTCCTTTCATACCCCTGGTGGCCTTGGCGTCCGCGTCGATTCAGCCGCCTATCAGGGCTATGTGATCCCGCCGCACTACGATTCCCTCGTTGGCAAGCTGATCGTCCATGGCCGCACCCGCAACGAATGCCTGATGCGTCTACGCCGTTCGCTCGACGAATTCGTCGTCGATGGCATCGATACGACTCTGCCGCTGTTTCGCAAGCTGGTGCGCAATCAGGACATCCAGAACGGCCAGTATGACATCCACTGGCTGGAGAAGTTTCTCGCCGCCGGCGGGATGGACTGAGCGCAGCTGCGCACGCGTCCGTTCATCCGCCGAAGGCAATCTCGCTGCGCACGACAGTAATCTGCATGCCATCATGGGCAGGGCGCACGCCATCGGGCAAGATGGCTGTGAGGGCAGCGTGGTCCAGATCGGTGTGCAGGTTCGTGAGCACAGCCTGGCGGGGTCTGGCGCGAGCGATCCATGCCAGCGCCTGCTCGAGCGAGAAATGCGCCGGATGTGGAGTATGGCGTAGTGCGTCGATGATCCAAACATCAAGCCCATCGAAATGCGAAGCGATCTCATCCGGAATGCCGCTGACATCTGGCAGATACATCACGTTGCCGATCTTCAGAGCCAGCGAACCGATATCGCCGTGCACGACGCCTAACGGCAGGATCTCGACCGCCCCACCCTCGCCCGTCACCGAGAAAGGCTGACCGGCACTGATCTGATGCCGGATCGCAATCGGTGGATAACTGCTGCCCGGCAGCGCTTCGAAGATGTAACGGAACCGTTCCAGCATCACTGACCCGGTTACGGCATCGGCATGGACGTCAACCGTGCGCCGCATGTGCAGAACAAGGGGCCGCAGATCGTCGATACCATGGGTATGGTCGGCATGCTCATGGGTGAGCACGACCCCGTCGAGATGGGTGATGTCCGCCGCGATCAGTTGCTCGCGCAGATCAGGGCCAGTATCGACCAGAACCCGCGTCGTGCCATGATGCCCGATCCGCTCGATCAGCACCGAGCAGCGCCGGCGCCGGTTCTTCGGATTGGCAGGATCGCAGGCCCCCCAACCCATTCCGGGGCGCGGCACTCCGCCGGATGAGCCGCAGCCCAGGATCGTGATCCTGAGCGTCATGCGGCAGGGGCAGTCTTGGCGAAGGTCGCCATGCGCGGGAACACGCGTTCGGCATTGGCGGTCGTGATCGCGGCCAGTTCCTCCGCTGTCACGCCCTTGATCTTTGCCATCACTTCCGCCGTGCGCGCCACATAGGCAGGCTCGTTGGGTTTGCCACGATAGGGTTCCGGTGCAAGGTAGGGTGCGTCGGTTTCGACCAGCAGCCGGTCAAGTGGCGCCTCGGCCACGATCGCCCGCAGCGCTTCGGAGCGCTTGAAGGTAATAATGCCTGAAAAGGACAGGTAAAAGCCCAGTTCCAGCCCCGCCCTGGCAAGATCCACGCCTGAGGAAAAACAGTGCAGGATCGCGCCGAACGGGCCACGCGCGTGTTCGCCGCGCAGAATCCCGATCATGGCCTCGTCTGCATCACGGGCATGGATGACAAGCGGCAGGCCGGTGGCGCGCGCCGCTGTGATATGGGTGCGAAATACCCGCTCCTGCACATCGCGCGGGCTCTTGTCGTAGAAGAAATCCAGCCCCGCCTCGCCGATCGCAACGCATTTCGGCGAGTGCGACAGGTTGATCAGGGTCTCCACCGGCGTGTCGGGTTCTTCAGCGGCATTGTGCGGATGCGTGCCGATCGTCCAGAATACAGGGGCAAAACGCTCGCTGAGAGCTTTGTAGCCGGCATGCCGAGCCACGAGCGTCGAGATCGTGACAAGCCGGCCAACCCCTGCGGCCCGGGCCCGGGCCACCACAGCGTCGATATCAGCCAGCAGGTCCGGATAGTCGAGATGGCAGTGGCTATCGACCAGCATCAGCCGGCAGCCCCCTCGACCGCCGGCTCGACATAACGCGGGAAGATGCCGGCCGGCTCAGGCAATTCGGTGCCGGCAACCAGGCGATGCGCTGCGCCAAGATGGGCGAAGTCGCGCGCCTGTGCCGGAACGCTGAGCAGATCGAGCAACTGTGCAGATGCGGTCGGGATGACGGGCTGGGTCAGGATCGCTGCCTGCCGCAACAGCTCCGCCGTTACGTAAAGCACCGTCTGCATCCGGGCCGGATCGGTCTTGCGCAGCACCCAGGGGGCCTGCGCCGCGAAATAGCGGTTCGCGTCTGCCACCACGGACCAGATGTCCCCGAGCACGGCATGGATCGCGAAATCCTTCATCGCCGCGCGCGCCTTGCCCAGCAGCGCGTCCGAAGCTGCCAGCATGGCGAGATCCTCCGGGCTAAACGCGCCGGGCTCGGGCACCTTCGCCTCACAGTTCTTCTGGATCATCGACAGCGAACGCTGTGCCAGATTGCCGAAATCGTTAGCGAGATCGGCATTGATCCGGTTGACGATCAACTCATGCGAATAGGTTCCGTCCTGCCCGAACGGCACTTCGCGCAGGAAGAAGTAGCGCAACTGGTCGACACCATAGGCATCCGCAAGGTTGAACGGATCGAGCACATTACCCACTGACTTCGACATCTTCTCGCCCTTGTTGAGCAGGAAGCCATGCCCGAACACCCGCCTTGGTACCGGCAGGCCTGCCGACATCAGAAAGGCCGGCCAGTAGACCGTGTGAAAGCGGGTGATATCCTTGCCGATGATGTGGACATCGGCAGGCCAGAAATGCGCACGTGGTGCGTCGGGGTCCGGGAAGCCCGTTCCGGTCAGGTAATTGTTCAGCGCATCGACCCAGACATACATCACGTGCTTGGGGTGGCCCGGCACCGGCAGGCCCCAGTCGAAGGTGGTCCGGCTGATCGAAAGGTCGGTGAGCCCGCCCTTGACGAAGCTGACGATCTCGTTCCGCCGCGTGTCGGGCGAAATGAAATCCGGCTGGCTTTCATACAGCGCCAGAAGCCGGTCCTGATAGGCCGAGAGGCGGAAGAAGTAGCTTTCCTCATCCACCCACTCCACCGGCGTGCCCTGCCCGCCAAGCCGGGTGCCATCGGGCTGAGGGGTCGTTTCCTTCTCGTCGTAGAAGGCTTCGTCCCGCACCGAATACCAGCCCGAATAGCCACCGAGGTAGATGTCGCCATTGGCCTCCATGCGCTGCCAGAGCGCATGGGTTGACGGGACATGGTCAGCGTCGGTGGTGCGGATGAAGCGGTCGAACGAGCAGTTTAGCCGCTCGCCCATAGCCTTGAATTTGGCAGCGAACTCATCGACATAAGCCTTGGGTGACACGCCCTTCGCCTCGGCGGAGCGCTGCACCTTCTGCCCGTGCTCGTCGGTTCCGGTCATGGCAAACACGTCATGGCCGTCAAGGCGCTTGAAGCGGGCAACCGCGTCCGCAGCCACGACCTCATAGGCGTGGCCGATATGCGGTGGCCCGTTGGTATAGGAGATCGCCGTCGTCAGATAGAAGGTCGGGCGGTCCTGGGGAGCGTGGCGTGTCATGCGTTTGGCAGTTCCGGTGATGGTTCGATCCACCGCTCAGGCCGCACGCATCCGCGACACAGCCTCTGACAGATCCTGAAAGATCGACAGCACCAGCGGCCGACGGTCAAGGTTCAACGCGTCGGTTTCGCGCACGGCGCGGGCCGTCTTGTCCCATACCTCCGCCAGCGGTGCAAGGCGATGCGCACCCGCCGCGAGGTTTGCATGCAGCACATGCCGAACCCAGTCCTCGACGGTTTCCATGAACACCGCGAAGTCGGCTTCGGCGGCTCGCCCCGCCAGTTGGTCGGACATGGCCAGCACGCCCGGAATGTCTACGTCCGGCAGTCGGGCCAGCAGGCCGCGGGTTCCGCCGATCAGCGCGGCCGTTTCCGGATCGAGCCGGCTGATTGCCCGCCGTGCCGAGCCGTCGGCCAGGGCAATGGCCTGCCCGATTGTTGCGCTGTCGGCATCCACATCGAGCCCGTCCAGAACTGCCGCGATCTCGGTCTCGGCGAGCGGGCGTAAGGTGAGCTTGCGGCTGCGTGAGCGGATCGTTGGCAGCACCCGCCCCGGCTGGTGCGCAATGATCAGGAAGATCGCGCGGGCCGGCGGTTCCTCCAGAACCTTGAGCAATGCGTTGGCTGCCGATGCGTTCAGGTCATCGGCGCTGTCCACCACACATACCCGCCAGCCGCCATCCGAAGGCGTCGAGGCAAACACGTCCAGCGCACGCCGCACGGTCTCGACCGCGATCATCGTGGCAGCGGCCTTCTTGTCGGTTGCGGGCTGCCGGCGCAGCACGACAAGATCGGGGTGCGCCAGATTGCTGACCAGCCGCGAGGCCTGCCGCGCCGGATCGACATCCAGTCGGTCTCCGGCTGGCGCCGGGCCACCCTTGAGGCCGAGCAACTGCTTGGCGACCATGTAGGCGAAAGTTGCCTTGCCGATCCCTTCCGGGCCGCCGATCAGCCAGGCGTGATGCAACTTGCCTTGTCGCAGCCCCTCAAGGATGGCGGCCTGGGCATCGTGGTGCCCGACGAGGTGCGTGGCCTCACGCGGATGGGGAAAGCCTGCCAGCCGGTCCGGTTCATCCCCGGCTTCATCGCTCATGACAGTGATCCGGCCGCATCGGCGTGCTGCAGCAGCCGTGCCTCGACGGCAGACCATGCCAGATCAAGCACGGCAGACGGCAGCAGGCTGGCGTCAACCACGACGCACCGGGCAGGTTCGCGCTCGGCGATGTCGAGGTATGCTCGGCGCAGCCGCGTGTGAAAGCCGCGCCCCTCGCGCTCGAACCGGTCGCTGGCTCCGGTGCCGCGCCGCACTGCTGCCCGGGCGAGACCCACATCCACCGGCACATCGAGAATGAGCGTTAGATCGGCAGCAAATCCGGCCAGCGCAACCCGCTCCAGCGCGGCGAGCAAGGCAGGATCGAGACGGCCAAGCGCGCCCTGATAGGCACGCGTCGAATCCGCGAAACGATCGCAGATCACCCATTCACCCCGCGTCAGTGCAGGCTTGATCGTGCGATCAACGTGGTCGATGCGGGCAGCATAGAACATGAGCGCTTCCGCGAACGGCCCGAACGGCGCGATCTCACCGCCCAGCAGCGTCTCCCGGATGACTTCCGCCTTGGGCGACCCTCCCGGCTCGCGCGTGACGAGGCAGCCGATGCCGCACTCGGCCAGTCGCTGTTTCAGACCAACAGCCAGCGTTGACTTGCCAGCCCCCTCACCGCCCTCCAGCGTGATGAAGCGTGCCATGCCAGAGTGCAAAGGACGGTTTGGCGCGGACTTGCTACCAGTCGTTGCCGCAAGCTCGGCGTTCATGGTGGCGGCTGCCGCGACAAGGCCTTGCGGAACCAGCCGGTCGTCAGTTCCATGGCGGCGTCCATTGCCCGTTTGCCGAGCGGGCCGCTGGCCATCGCTTCGGCTGCATAGACCGGAACATCAAGAGCTTTCGTGTCGCCACGCTCGATCCGGAGCCGGCCGATCTCGCTGCCCTGCACCACCGGGGCCTTCACAGGCCCGTTGTAGACGATCCGCCCGCGCATCCGGTCGCTCGCGCCCCTGGGAACCAGAAGCCGCACAGCGCCTTGGACACTGACGGGCAACGCGGCGCGTTCACCGCCGAAAACGCTGACCTCGCCGACGATCTCGCCGGCCGCAAACAGGTCGCGTGGCTCGAACGAGCGGAAACCCCATTCCAGCAACTTCCGCGCCTCCTGCCCCCGTTCGCGCGCGGTCTTGAGCCCGTTGACCACGACGATCAGGCGTTGTCTGTTCTGCACCGCAGAGCCGACAAGACCAAAGCCAGCCTCCTCGATGTTGCCGGTCTTGAGCCCATCAGCACCGATATCCATGCTTAGCAGCGGATTGCGGTTCTGCTGGCGCACACGGTTCCAGGTGAACTCGCGCTGGCCGAACAGGCGATACTGCTCGGGGTATGTCACGATCACATGATGCGCCAGCAAGGCCATGTCGCGCATCGTGACGCGCTGCTCGGGATGTCCAAAGCCCATGACATTGCGAAACTGCGAGCGCTTGAGGCCGATCCTAGCGGCGCGCTCGTTCATAAGGCGCACGAAGTTTTCTTCACTGCCGGCTATGCCCTCGGCCAGCGCAATCGCAGCATCGTTGCCGGAGTGGACCAGCAGGCCGGACAGAAGATCAGCCACCTTGATGCGGCTGTTGGGCAGCGCGAACATCGTCGAACCGCCAGACACGGCCCCGCCTCGCCGCCAGGCATTCTCCGAAACCACCATCTCGTCTTCTGGCTTGAGGCGGCCTTGAGCAATCTCCTCGAAAACCACGACTGCCGTCATGATCTTGACCATGCTGGCAGGAGCCGTGAGGTCATCGGCCCCCTTCTCGAACAGCACGCTCTGGCTGTCGGCGTCGTAGAGGATGGCGTTCGGGGCCAGCGTCTGGAAGACCTGCGCCTGAGCGGCATGGCCAAAGCCAAACATGATCATCAATGCCAAACAGCACGCGACGCGGAAATGGCATGGCATGGCTCTCGAAATTCGGGCGCGCATCAGCATGCCGTGTTGTGCGATGCCATCGCCCCGAAATCAACTCCGGGCAACGTCACATCTCAGCAACGTCGCGCCACTTCGCGTTGACGCCAGCCTGCCAGAGGCCTCAGCGCAGGGCGACGAATCGCTGGGGCTTCAGGTCCTTCACCAGCGGGTGGCTGGCATCGAAACGCTGTGCCGGACCCACAGGCTTGGCGTAGTACAGGCTGGCGACAACGGGCCGCGAGGCTGCCCTGCGAGGCGCAGCGCCAGCAAAGCTGATCGGCGTTGCCGCACCCGGAATGGTGGCCAGATCAAACGGACGCTCCGGCGGAACCGGCGCCCCGCGCACGGCACGCATGGTCTCGCTGCTCGCAACCGGCGTGGCACTGGCCAGTTGCACGCTGGCCCCGCCGAAGAACCCGCCCGCCGAACGCGAAACCGGCGCAGTGGAGGCGACCTCGACGGGCGCTTCACGCTCGGTCGACGCAGCAGGCATAACGCGCGGCGAAGAGAGTGGCGGCGCATTGGCGATCTGGGTTTCAGGCTGGCTCATGCCGGGAATGCCGGCGGGCGAGCCATCCGTCTTGAGCGAGGCAATCAGCATGCGGTCATCGCTGCCGCGGAGCGAGGCGCGGCCAAGATACTCGACCCGCACGCGCGCCGTGCCGAGATGGCGGAATTCCAGCATGTCGGCGGTTTTCTGGGAGAGATCGATCACGCGCCCGCCGTGATACGGTCCGCGATCATTCACCCGGACGACAATCGAGCGGCGATTGCCCAGGTTGGTCACGCGCGCATAGCTTGGCAACGGCATTGTCGGGTGGGCCGCAGAAACGCCGTGGCGGTCGTAAACCTCGCCATTGGCTGTCTTGCGACCGTGGAAGGCCGGGCCGTACCACGATGCCTGTCCGCTGATCGTGTAGCCGATCGGCTTGACATACGGCGTGTAGCGCTTGCCAGCGATGGTGTAGGAGCGTCCGACATGATCGCGTCCGCCGCCCTTTGGTACGTCCTGCCCCTCGGCAAGCACGCGCGGGCTCGCGGTGCCGAACTTGCGATGCGAGAAAAATCCGACCTCGCGGCTCTCTTGCGCAGACAATCCGCGCCCGACCTGCTGCTGTCCACAATTGGCAAGGCCAAACGACAGAGCAACGACGCAGACAAGCTTTACGAGAATGGAAGGCCGCAGGCGATCCGGGCGACCGGACGCACAAGCGTCGGGGGCGGCAGAATTCAGAATCAGCTTCCGCATGGAGGCCCTTTACGCATTTCTTGCAAACGCATGCCGGACGGCATCATCTGCTCAAACTGACGAAGTTCCGTGAAGGGACCGTTAAGGGAAAATGCCAAGTCCCGCAATCCATGCGATCAATACTGGCCTGACCGGCAACAAGACCGAACAATTATGGCATAAACGCGGCAAGAGCACCAGAAGCTCCGCATGTAACAGCCGCTTAGGTCAAAAGTTCTACGTGGCGGACAGGCACCGCCCTGACCGGCACCAGGCGATCAGTTGCCGATACGGGCAATGCCAGTGTCGCCATTGTCCTGGGTCCAGCGGAGGCGGTCGCCGCCGAGGCTGACAAGCTGGAAACACATCTGTTGTCCATTGTACCAGGTCTGCCAGCGCTGGCACAGCCGGTTGCCGGAAATCCACCAGCGGCCGCTGTCCGTGGGGCGTGCCAGTCTTCCCAGACCAACCGCTTCACCCGTTCCGTCGACTCGGCCATCCTTGCGATAGAACAACGGGAATTCCCCGCCGAGCGGCACCGCCAGAAAGATGCGCTTGCCAGCGATCTTCTCGCGGATGTCTTCGGCGGCCAACTCGCGCGCCTGCACGCCAGCAGAGAGAAACACAGCACCAGCAATAACAACAGCGCTGGCAAGGGTGACAAAGGACGGTCTGGCGATCATGGTTCGGTTCCTTAAGCCGGCGCGCGAGCCGCCGGCGGGTTGGATAGTTGATCCTTAGGAAAAAATACGAAGTCGAAAATGTGGCGGATGCTGCTTCCAATCGCCGCAGTCCTTGCTCAACGCCGCGCATTGGGGCATGAGACGCAAACTGGAAGGGTGGCCGAGTGGTTTAAGGCAGCGGTCTTGAAAACCGCCGTGGGGGCAACTCCACCGTGGGTTCG
>JAPLOV010000164.1 GCA_026400565.1 Hyphomicrobiales bacterium
TCGCCGCGGCCTGCATCGTGACCTCGATCGCCGGCACCTTTTTCGTCAAGCTCGGCCCGAGCAACAACATCATGGGCGCGCTCTACAAGGGCTTCATCGCCGCCGGCGTGCTGTCGGTCGGCGCGATTGCCCTGGTCAACATGTGGATGCTCGGCGGGTTCTCGACCGTCATCAAGACCTCGACCGGCGTGACCTTCACTTCGGGCGCGCTGTTCTGGTGCGCCATGGTCGGCCTCGCGGTTACGGCCATGATCGTTGTGATCACCGAGTACTACACCGGCACCGGCAAGCGACCGGTCGTCTCGATCGCACAGGCTTCGGTGACCGGCCACGGCACCAACGTCATCCAGGGCCTCGCTGTCAGCCTTGAATCGACCGCCATGCCGACCATCGTGATCATCGCCGGCATCATCTCGACCTACTCGCTGGCCGGCCTGTTCGGTGTGGCGATCGCAACCACCGCGATGCTGGCGCTTGCCGGCGTGGTCGTGGCGCTCGACGCCTTCGGCCCCGTCACCGACAACGCAGGCGGGATTGCCGAAATGGCGGGCCTGCCGAAGGAAGTGCGTCACGCCACCGACGCACTTGACGCGGTCGGCAACACCACCAAGGCGGTCACCAAGGGATATGCCATCGGCTCGGCCGGTCTTGGCGCGCTGGTGCTGTTCGCGGCCTACACCTCGGACCTGAACTACTTCATCGCGGAGGCCAACAAGGCCGATTCGAAGGTGTTCCAGTACTTCAAGGGCGTCACCGTCGACTTCTCGCTGGCCAACCCCTACGTCGTCGTCGGCCTGCTGCTTGGCGGCCTCATCCCGTTCCTGTTCGGCGGCATGGGCATGACGGCGGTCGGCAAGGCTGCTGGCTCGGTGGTGGAAGAAGTCCGCCGCCAGTTCAAGGAAAAGCCCGGCATCATGAACGGCACCGAGCGCCCGGACTATGGCCGCGCGGTCGACATGCTGACCAAGTCGGCAATCAAGGAAATGGTGATCCCCTCGTTGCTGCCCGTGCTGGCACCGATCGTCACCTTCTTCGTGATCAACGCGATTGCCGGCAAGAACCAGGCTTTCGCAGCCGTCGGCGCCATGCTGATGGGCGTGATCGTTACCGGCATCTTCGTCGCGATCTCGATGACCTCCGGCGGCGGCGCCTGGGACAATGCCAAGAAGTCGTTCGAGGATGGCTTCACCGACAAGGACGGCGTCAAGCACTACAAGGGCTCGGAAGCCCACAAGGCCTCCGTCACCGGCGATACCGTCGGCGACCCCTACAAGGATACGGCTGGCCCTGCGGTGAACCCGGCGATCAAGATCACCAACATCATCGCCCTGCTGCTGCTGGCCATCCTGGCTCATTCCTGAGCCCGGTTCGGCACTGAACAACAAACCCCGCAGAGCGATCTGCGGGGTTTTTTGCTGGCCTGGGGGAAAACCTGCTTGGATCCGACCTTGTCGTTCCTGATGTTGAAAATGGCGATCACGGCCGCCATCGTGGTCACGGCCTCCTTGATTGCAGAAAGAACGGGACCGTTGCTGGCAGCGATGGTTGCAACGCTCCCGGTCTCGGCCGGCCCGGTCTATGTCTTTCTGGCGCTCGATCATGGCGCCGCCTTCATCGCCGAGGCGGCGCTCGGCTCGATGGGCTCGAACATGGCCACAACGGCGTTTTCGCTCGCCTATGTGATGGCGGCGCAGCGGCTGTCCACCTGGCTGTCGCTGGCACTCGCCTTCTGCGCCTGGGGGCCGGTGCTGCTGTTCTTCAAGGCAGCCAGTCTGCCGATCGTTGCCCTGCTCGGGATCGTCGTTTGCCTGTTTCCCGTGTGCCACAGGGTCGTCAAACCGTATCTCGCGGCCAGACCAGCCAAAGCCCCGCGCCTCGCCTGGTATGCCATCCCGTTGAGAGCGCTCTTCGTCGCGGTTCTGGTCGGAACCGTGACAAGCCTCAGCCTGAGCATCGGTCCGCAATGGTCGGGGTTCTTCGCCACATTCCCGGTAGTGCTATCCACACTGATCCTGTTCCTTCAGCCACGGATTGGCGGCCCGAGCACTGCGGCGATCATTGGCAGCGGCATCCTGGGGCTGATGGGCTTCGGTGTCGCGCTGGGGGTTGTACACCTGCTGGCACAGCCCCTTGGGGCGTGGCCTGCCTTGGCGCTCGGCCTCGCGATCTGCGTGGCCTGGAATCTGGTGCTGATGGGACTGGCACGGCACAGGGCGCGCCAAGACTGACGCGGGGCACCTGTTGAAATCCGCAAGCCTTTATCAGTCGTCGTCGGGGCCGCCGGGCAGCTTGGCGACAGGCACAGCGCCGAGGCCATCCTTCTGGTAGATGTCATCGCGGAAATTGACGTCGCCCTCGGCGGTGCCCCACGCCGTGACGTAGACCCAGTAGACCGGCACGCCGCCAGGGATCGGCGCATTGATGCGCTCACCGGATTCGAACACCTGATCGATGCGCGAGCGGTCCCAGCCGGGCGTGTCCCTGAGCAGCCACTGGATGTAATCGCGCACGTTCTGGACGCGGACACAGCCTGAGGACACGAAACGGTAATCGTCGCCGAAGATGCCCTTGGCCGGCGTGTCATGCATGTAGACACCGTGCGGGCTGGGGATGTTGATCCGGACGAAACCAAGCGAATTGAACTCGCCGCCGGGGTCCTGCCGGAAGGTGTAGCGGGTGGCTTCGTCGGTGTTCCAGTTGACCGCTTCAGGCGGGATCTGCTGCCCGTTGGGGCCGATGATCCTGATCTTGTTCTCGGTCAGGTAGTTCGGTTCCTTGCGCATCTTGGGGATCAGATCCTTGCGGATGATCGAGGCAGGAACCGTCCAAGTCGGGTTGAAGTTGATCTCGGGAATCCGGGTTTGCAGGATCGGAGACTGGCGATCGATCTTGCCGACGCCGGCCGCGTGGCGCGTGGCCACCACGCCGCCTTCGACCGTCTCGACCATGGCGGCGGGAATATTGACCACCACATAGCGATGGCCAAGATTGCCGGAGAAGGCGCGCAGGCGCACGATGTTCAGCTCAAGCTGGCGGATGCGGGTTTCGATCGGCACATTCAGCGCCGTGATCGTTCCGGGGTTCAGGGCGCCGGTCGTGGTCAGGCCATGGCGCGCCTGAAAACGGCGGACGGCCTGCTGCACGAACGAATCGAAGGTCGCCGAGCCGGCGGCGCTGGGGTCCAGGTCGCCTGCGATGATCAGGCGGTTGCGCAGGGCCACCACACCGGGGCCGCGCGAGCCGATGCGCAGGCGCTCGGAGCCGATGGCCACCCAGCCGCCCTGCCCCTGCATCTCACGGTAGCGCTGGAGAGCCTGCTCGGTTGCCGTAACAGCACTGGGCGACACCATCGGTGTGCTGGAGCGCACGATCCGGCTGCGGGTCTGAACGGCATCATAGGACTGGCGCCACTCTGCGGCACCCTGCGCGAAGGCAGGCCTGGCGGTGGCGGCGGTAGCAATGCCGGAAAGCAGGGCGAGGAGCGTGTCGCGGCGGGTCAGGTCGAAAGTCATGATCTCGCAATCTTGTGGTGACAGGCGGATAGTGGATGGAAGCGCGCTGGATCGAGAAGCGTGGAACGAAGGCTGGTCAAGCTCCTCGCCGTTGCGCGCCTTTGGACCGAAGCATCCTGCCGGCCCCTGCCCCATCCTGCGTCAGGAACGGGCGAAGGGCGGGAACACAAGCGGCCTGCTGGAAAACTCCGGTTGATCTTGGCCGGAAAGTCGTGACGTTACCACCTTGACGATCCGTTTTGTGGGTTAACCAAGTGTGAGCAACGGGGCGGATTTAGGGCAAACAATGGCATTTTGCACGGTCGAATGGCTGACAAGTTCGTTATCGAGGCTTTTTGCAACATGATGAGCCCCTTCCATGCGCCTGTGCGGGGGCGTGCCGGGCTGGCACGCGCCTATGGCCCGGCCAGCGGATCGCGGAGTGACCTGTCATGACCAGCGAGCCGACGGTGAGCATCCTGTTGTCGTTGCTGGCCGTGACCGTCCTGTTCCTCGCGATGTGGCTGCTGAGCCTCAGAACCCGCGACGTGGGGGCCGTAGACATCGTCTGGGGCCCCGGTTTTGCGCTGATTGCCTGGCTCGAATGGCTGCGTCTGGCACCGCAGCATGGCTCCTCGACGCTGCTGCTCTTGGCCGTCACCTTGTGGGCGGCCCGGCTCGGGGCGCACCTGCTGGCGCGGCACAGGCTCTCGGTTGTCGAGGATGCACGCTATGCGGCCATGCGCGCGGCGGACCCCGGCCGCTTCTGGTGGAGCAGCCTCTACAAGGTCTTCGTGCTCCAGGCCGCGATCCTGTGGGGGCTGGCCTTGCCGATCCATCTGGCGATGGCGACCGCCGGTACAGGCTTTGCGAGCTGGCTCGGCCTTGTCGGACTCGTCCTGTTCGCAGCCGGGTTTGCGCTCGAAACTGTGGCCGATCTTGCCCTGCTCAAGCTGCGCCGCAATCCGGCCCGGCGCGGCACATTGCTCACGGAAGGCGTCTTTGCCTGGAGCCGGCATCCGAACTATTTCGGGGAATGCCTGCTCTGGTTCGGCATCGGCCTCATGGCATGGGATGCGTCGGTCACCATCCTGGCCATGCTCGGGCCGGTGGCGCTGACGGCGCTCATCCTGAAAGTGTCGGGCATTCCGTTGCTGGAGGACCACCTCAGGCGGACGAAGCCGGACTTTGCCGCCTATGCCGAGCGCACCAGCGCTTTCATTCCCTGGCCGCCGAAGCGCGGATGACCGGGCTTGTGCACCCGGCCCGGTCGCGCTTCCGGAAGGGGTCAATCGCCGCCGTCGCTGTCATCAAGGTGGACATCGTCGCCCTCGGAGGTGCCGAACAGCAGAGCAGCCACCAGCCAGAGGGCAACCGGAGCGACAATCAAAGACCAGGTTAATTCCATCCCTTGACCTTTCACGACAAGGCGCGACGATCGATGTCAGACCGCTTCTAGCCCCGGCATCTCAGAGCCTGAAGCGAATCTGGTCGGTCCAGAAGCGTTCAAGCCGGCCCAGCGCATTGTTGAGGCGCTCGAAATCATCACCCGAAACGCCACCGATCTTCTCGACCGTGTTGATGTGCTTGGCGTAGACGCCCTTCACGATCTGGTGGACCTCACGGCCCTTCTCGGTCAGGCTGATCCGCACCGCGCGGCGGTCCACGCGGGAACGGGCATGGTGCAGGTAGCCCATCTCCACCAGCTTCTTGACGTTGTAGGATACGTTGGAGCCGAGATAGTAGCCGCGTGTGCGCAGTTCGCTCGCGGTCAGTTCCTTATCACCAATGTTGTGCAGCAGCAGAGCCTGCACGCTGTTGACGTCGTCACGGCCCTGGCGATCGAATTCGTCCTTGATGACATCAAGGAGCCGACGGTGAAGGCGCTCGATGAGATTAAGTGACTCAATGTAGAGGGGAGCGACAGGCGCAAGACCCTCGTCATTCTTCTGCACAACGGCAGCATTGAACTTGCTGATCATAGTAACCCCACACTGTTTGACGCCAGCCAGCGGTTTTTTGTGCCGGTCTGTTTGTATGGGTGACCCTACATGCCTCCGATGAAAACCAGTTTAAATATCAGACTGAACAAGAGATTTACGGGTTTTCGTGAATCGAATCTGAATTGACAGATCAGTAATCTAAAGCATTCGTGACCGGCTGGTTCACCATGGCCAGGTCCGGATCAGCTTTCGGATTGCCGCCCGGCGATCCAGTTCAAGGCCATGAAGCAGGCGATGCAGACTGCAAGGCCCGCGATGGCAGGCATGGCAAGCCCTGCGGCCGCCGGGAAGGCAAAGGCCATGACGATGCGGCTGACGGCGGCGATCAGCCAGACGANNNNCCCCGTGGCAGCCAGCAAATCGACCACCGCGAAATAGATCGTGACGGCCTGGAAGGTTGCGGCGCGCACCTCGAACGGGCGCGCAGCGGAGGGATCGACGCCGATGATCACGGCCCAGGCGTAAAGGCCGTTCAGCAGCCAGGCGAGCGCCAGCAGACGCCAGAACCAGATATTGAGACGCTCCCAGTTGATCCGCGCGGGAGCGGGGCCGGCATTGATGCCAGCGGGGCGCTTGTCCTGCGGCGGGCTGGTACTTCGGGAGGTTTCGGCCATGGGCTCAGATCACCAGATCATCAGGCAGCGGCGCGAAGTAGGCTGCCACCATGGTGCTGCCGACATCGGCGAGGCGCGCGGGTTGCCAGGCTGGTTTGTTGTCCTTGTCAATGATGACGGCGCGGACGCCCTCGCGGAAATCGAGGCCGGTGGCGATGCGGCTGACAATGCGGAACTCGGTGCGCATGGCCTCGGCAAACGAGAGCGCGCCGCCAGCCTTCATCTGCGCCAAGGCCAGCTTCATGCTCGTCGGGGATTTCTGCGCCATGGCTGCCAGAAGGCGTGCCGCGAACGGATCGGTCCCGGCCACCTCGTCAAGACGGGCGATGATCGCCTCGACCGTTGGGGCGCTGAAGGCATGGTCGATCAGGGCCCGGTGCGGGGCCAGCGGCGGAGGCGGCAGTGTCGCAGCCCGTTCCGCCAGGGCGGCGTCGACATCTTGCCCTGCGACCAGCGCGTCCAGCAGACCGGCCATCGCAGAGGACAGGACAGCGTGGGTGGCGAGGCCAAGCGCCATTGCATCGGCCTGGCCAACGCGCTCGCCCGTGACGGCAAGCCAGGTTCCCGTTGCGCCCGGCAGGCGCGGCAAGGCGTGGGTTGCCCCCACATCCGGGAAGAAGCCGATGCCGACTTCCGGCATGGCGAAAAGATAGCGCTCGCCGGCGACACGGTGGCTGCCATGCAGCGAGACGCCGACCCCGCCGCCCATCACGATGCCGTCGATCAGCGCGATATAGGGCTTTGGATAGGCCTTGATGCGAGCATTCAGGACATATTCCTCACGCCAGAAGCCGCGGGACTCCTCAATCCGTCCAGCCTTGCCGAGTTCATGCAGCAGGCGGATGTCTCCACCGGCACAGAAAGCCTTTTCGCCAGCCCCGATGATCACGACATGGCGAATGGCAGGGTCGTGCTCCCAGGCATCGAGAGCCGCCGCCAGCCCCCTGACCATGCCCAGCGTGAGCGCGTTGAGCGCGCGCGGGCGGTTCAGCGTGATGACACCGGCATGGCCGCGCGTCTCGCACAGGATCTCTGGCTCGGTCGGTGGGTCGGTCTCGCGCACGTCAGCCCCGGAACTGTGTTGGTCCGACCGCTGGTGCCGGGCCTCGGCGCGGTCCTGTCAATGCCGGCATCAGCAACACGCCCTTGGCCGGGAAAGGGCGTCATCATACGGACTTGGTTTGAACCATTCTGGTGTGTTAACCCAGAACGCAACACGGGGGTGTTCATGTCGACACGCGTCATCCGGCCATTCGGCCAGCCACATTCACGGCAAGATGCCGAGAGCCCGGCCCCTGTCGACACCGGTGTGCGGCTTGACCTGACACATCGCATGCGGCGCAACCGCAAGAGCGAGTGGTCGCGGCGTCTGGTGCGCGAGAACCGGCTGACCACCGACGACCTGATCTGGCCGATCTTCCTGATGGACCGCACGGAGGCGCGCTGGCCTGTCGAGCACATGCCCGGCGTCGACCGCGTCAACATCGACGAGGCTGTCCGCGAGGCCGAGCGAGCCGCCCGCCTCGGCATCCCGGCAATCGCACCCTTCCCGTATGTCGAGACTTCGCTGCGAGACGCCACGGCGAGCGAGGCCCTCCGCTCCAACAATCTGATGTGCCGCGCGGTGCGCGCCATCAAGGCCGCCGTCCCTGAGATCGGCATCATCACCGATTCCGCGCTCGATCCTTACACCGATCACGGGCATGACGGCGTGCTCCGCGACGGGGTGATCCTCAACGACCCAAGCGTCGCCATCCTGTGCCGGCAGGCGCTGGCGCTGGCAGATGCCGGAGCCGACACGATCTCGCCCTCCGATATGATGGACGGACGCGTTGCAGCGATCCGCAAGGCGCTTGATGCGGCTGGCCATGACGATGTGCAGATCCTGTCTTATGCAGCCAAGTATGCTTCGGCCTTCTATGGTCCGTTCCGCGATGCCATCGGCACCAACGCCACACTGACCGGGGACAAGCGTACATACCAGATGGACCCGGCCAATACCGCCGAAGCGCTCCGCGAGGTTGCACTCGATCTGGAAGAAGGCGCGGATATGGTCATGGTCAAGCCCGGCATGCCCTATCTCGACATCGTCTCGCGGGTGAAGGAGACGTTCGGGGTTCCGACGTTCGCCTATCAGGTGTCCGGCGAATACGCGATGATCATGGCAGCGGCGCGCAACGGCTGGCTTGCCGAGGAACGCACGATCATGGAGAGCCTGCTTGCCTTCAAGCGCGCTGGCGCAGATGGCGTGCTGACCTACTTCGCACCCCGCGTTGCCGAGTGGCTGAAGGGCTGAGGCCTCCCGCCCATCACGGCTTTGCCACCATCACCCAGATCGCGGCAATGAGCGGGATGGTGGCGGCGACGCCGAGGATCATCCACCACCGTGACAGCCGCCAGTAGCTGTCCGGGATGGTGCCGCTGACAGCGAATTCCCGCGCCGCGCGCGCCTGCCTGGCCTGAACCGGCACGATCAGTCCCAGCCAGATCAGCCCGGAGAGCAGGAACAGGGCCTGTCCGCTCACCATCCAGACCGTGTCGAACAGGCCGATGCCCTGCACCAGGGCCGCCCCATAGCCGCCGATCATGACAAGCGCGATCCCCAGCAGGGTCCAGAGCCAGTCAGCCAGCGTCACGCTGCGCTGGGCATGCGCAATGATGCGGGGATCACCGCTAAAGTCGGCGTAGACCTTCCACGAGGCCGTGACCGTGACATTGCCCACCAGCAGGATCACGCCAATGAGGTGGAGGAACTTGAGGCTCGGATAAGGATCAGGCATGGAATGCGCGCAGCTCTTGTGCAGACAGGGCGAGCCACGACCCAACGATGACGGCAGGGGCCGCGTCAAGCTGGGATCATGCCCATGGTGCTGGCGGGCCACCGGGCCGCCGTCACCTTACGGCCCGAATGCGCTACGGCCCATCGCCGGGCTGCGTTATCAATCGGTCATGATCCGCCTTGCCGCTGCGATTCTGCTTGTGTTGCTGGCCGCGTGCGGGGAGCTGATCGATGCCGACGAGGCACGCCTTTGCCGCATGACGCTGCCGGCCATCAACGATGCGGCGCGTCTCGACATCCAGCAGACCAGGCCTGGCCCCTACCCGTTCTCGCTCCGGATCAACTACCGAGCGATCGGCGCGGACGGTGCGATACAGGCCCGCTTCGTAATCTGCCGCTTTTCGGCCGAGCGCGGTGCCAGAAGCCAGCGCGACCTGACCGGCCTTGCCACCGAGTTCGGACCTATGGCCGATGCCTCGTTCTTCTTCCTGAAGAGGTTCTATCTTGATGTGCCCGCTGCCGGGGCGGCTGATCGCGCCCCACCGAGTGCCTCGGCCAGCCTGCCCGAGGTGCCCTTATGGCTGGCCTATGGCCGCCAGCAACTGCTCATGGCCCTGCCGAGCGCGGCCATCTATGCACTGCTGGCGGCGGCCTATACTCTGATCTACGGGCTGATGGGGCGGTTCGTGCTGGTTTTCGGTGAGTTCGCGGCGCTGGGCGGCCTGGCCGGAATCGTCGGGCTGGGCGCAGTGGCCGGCTTCGGCGTTGAGACGGCGCTGGCGGGCGTGATGGTGGCGCTCGTCATCGGCGTCGCCAGCGCCGCCCTGCATGGCTTCGTGCTGTCGCGGGCGGCCCCTGGCCGGCTGGCGCGTCAGCCGGGTCAGCATGTGCTGATCGCCACCGTCGGAGCCGGCATCGCGCTGACGGAGTTTCTCAGGCTGACGCAAGGGGCCGAGATGCGCTGGGTGCCGCCGCTGTTCAACCAGCCCATACCGCTGATGCGCGCCGGCGATTTCGTGACGACCATGACCAGCGCTCCGGCGCTCGCGGTGCTGGTCGGGATTCTGGCGACCCTTTGCCTCCTGGCCTTCATGCAGCGATCGCCCTATGGCCGGGCGTGGCGGGCCGTGTCGGATGATGCTGGCATGGCGGCCTTGTGCGGGGTCAGCGAGCGCGCCGTGCGCGACAAGGCGCTGATCCTTGCGGCGGCGCTGGCCGGGCTGGCGGGCATCATCGTGACGGCGCTGTATGGCGGCATGGGCTTTGCCGGCGGCTTCAGTCTCGGGTTGAAGGCGCTGATCGCGGCCATCCTTGGAGGCATCGGCTCGATCACCGGCGCGGTGCTCGGCGGGCTTGCGGTTGCGGCTTTCGAGGCGATCTGGTCTGCCACGATGCCGATCGAAAGGCGCGAGCTTGTCATTCATGCCGCACTCGTGGTTGTGCTTGTGTTCCGGCCCGGCGGCCTGTTCGGGTTTCCCGGGCTGGGCCCCTGGCGCGTGTGAGGAGACCGGCGATGGTCAACCCAACCCTGACACTGGCGCACATCCAGGCCGCAGCGCGCGCCATTGCCAGAAGGGTCATTCGCACGCCTCTCGTGCCTGCTCCGCGCCTGTCGGAGCTGACCGGCGCGTCGGTGCATGTCAAATACGAGAACATGCAGGCCACAGCCTCGTTCAAGGAACGTGGCGCGGTCAACCGGCTGTCGACCCTGACAGCCGACGAACGGCGACGCGGCGTGATCGCCATGTCGGCGGGAAACCACGCACAGGGCCTCGCCTACCACGCCCGCGCCATGGGCATCCCGGCCACGATCGTCATGCCCGAGCCCACACCCTCGGTGAAGGTCGAAAACACCCGGGCCTATGGCGCAAGGGTAGTGCTGCATGGCGAGACACTGGCCGAAGCGCAACTCAGGGTCTCCGCCATTATGGCCATCGAGGGTCTGGTCCTGATCCATCCTTACGACGATCTCGCGGTCATGGCCGGCCAGGGCACGATCGCGCTCGAAATGCTGGAGGATCAGCCCGATCTCGACATGCTTGTGGTGCCGATGGGCGGCGGCGGGCTGATCGCAGGCATTGCCACCGCCGCAAAGGCGCTGAAACCTGCCATCCGCATTATCGGCGCTGAGGCGCAACTCTATCCATCGTTCCACAACGCAATGCACGGCGACACCCTGCCCGTTGGCGGGCCGACCATCGCCGAAGGCATCGCCGTCAAGAATGTCGGGGCCCTGACACTGCCGATCGCCAAGGCTCTCGTTGAGGGTCCGGTGCTGCTGAGCGAGGACATGCTGGAGCGCGCGATCAACGCCTTCGCCACCTTGCAGCACACGATGGCGGAGGGGGCCGGCGCCGCCGGGCTGGCCGCGATGCTGGCCGAACCAGCGCGCTTTTCCGGGCGGAAAGTCGGGCTCGTGCTGTGTGGCGGCAACATCGATGCGCGGCTGCTGGCCTCGATCATGGTGCGGGAGCTGGAGCGCGATGACCGCATCCTGGCCCTGCGCATCACCACGGCGGACCGCCCGGGCATCCTGGGCCAGATCGCCAGCCGGCTCGGGCAGCTCAAGGCCAACATCCTCGAGGTCTCGCATGGCCGGCTGTTGCTGGACGTGCCGGCCAAGGGCGTGTCC
>JAPLOV010000161.1 GCA_026400565.1 Hyphomicrobiales bacterium
TCATCGACGCCGACATGGGTCAGCCCTTGGTTCCGAACAGCATGTAGTTGACGTCGAGGTCGCGGGCGTTGAGCGACCATTGGCGGCTGAGCGGGCTGTACACGACGCCGGCGATCTCCTGGGTCTCGATGCCGCCTGCCCTGAGGCCGGCCACGACCTCGGACGGTTTCAGGAATTTCTTCCAGTCGTGCGTGCCGCGCGGCAGCCAACGCAGGATGTACTCGCCGCCGGCGATGGCCAGCGCCCAGGCCTTGGCGGTGCGGTTGAGCGTCGACAGGAACACGAGGCCGCCGGGCTTTGCCAGCCGGCCTATGGACTTCAGGAACAGGTCGACGTCGGCCACGTGCTCGACGATCTCCAGCGCCAGCACGATGTCGTACTGCGCGCCCGCGCGCGCCAGCGTCTCGGCGGTGTTCTGGCGATAGTCGATGGAGAGCCCCTGGCCCTCGGCATGGAGTGCTGCGACCGCGATGTTGCGGCCGGCGGCATCGATGCCGGTGACCGCGGCACCGGGCCGCGCCATCGGCTCGCTGAGCAGGCCGCCGCCGCAGCCGATATCGAGCAGCGACAGGTCGCGCAGCGGCTCGGCCGCCAGCGGGTCGCGCTGCCAATGAGCGGCGGCGCGGTCGCGGATGAAGCCGATGCGCGTGGGGTTGAGCCGATGCAGGGGCGCGAACTTGCCGCGCGCGTCCCACCATTCGCCGGCGATGCGCGCAAAGCGCTCGACCTCGGCTGAATCGACGGTCGAGCCGCGGCCGACGGAGACGGTATCGATCATGCTGGCCTTGACCCTCATGGTGCTGCCGGTGTCTATACCCCGCTTTCGAGAAGGTCCATGGCGCGCATCGTTCTGAAATTCGGCGGCACTTCCGTAGGCGACACCGATCGCATCAAGAATGTTGCCCGCAAGGTCAAAGCCGAGGTCGCGCGCGGCAACGAGGTCGCGGTCGTCGTATCGGCCATGTCGGGCGCCACCAACCAGCTCGTGAAGTGGGTGAACGAGATCGCCCCGCTCTACGATTCGCGCGAGTACGACGTCGTGGTGGCGACCGGCGAGCAGGTGACCATCGGGCTGCTGGCGCTGGCGCTGCAGCAGATCGGCGTGAAGTCGCGCTCCTGGACCTCGTGGCAGATCCCGGTCAAGACCGACGGGGCGCACGAGAAGGCGCGCATTCTCGAGATCGACACGGTCGAGATGGCCCGCACGATGGCCGCGGGCGAGGTGCCGATCGTGCCGGGCTTCCAGGGCCTGTCGCCCGACGGTCGCATCACGACGCTGGGCCGCGGCGGCTCGGACACCTCGGCGGTGGCGCTGGCGGCCGCGCTCAAGGCCGACCGCTGCGACATCTACACCGACGTCGATGGCGTCTATACGACCGATCCGCGCATCGTGGAGAAGGCGCGCAAGATCGACCGCGTGACCTACGAGGAGATGCTCGAGATGGCCTCGCAGGGCTCGAAGGTCCTGCAGACGCGCTCGGTCGAGCTGGCGATGAATCATCATGTGCGCGTGCAGGTGCTGTCGTCCTTCGACGAAGCACTGGGCAGCGACCTGCCCGGCACGCTGGTTGTCGACGAGGAAGAAATCATGGCCCAGGAACTCGAGAAATCCGTCGTGAGCGGCATCGCCTTCGCCAAGGACGAGGCCAAGATCACGGTGACCCGCGTGGCCGACCGGCCGGGCGTGGCGGCGGCGATCTTCGGGCCGCTGGCCGAGGCCAACATCAACGTCGACATGATCGTGCAGAACGTCTCGCTCGACGGCAGCTCGACCGACATCACCTTCACCGTGCCGCGGGCCGACCTCGCCCGCGCCGTGCAGCGCCTCGAGCTGGCCAAGGCCGACCTCAAGTTCGCCGAGGTCAAGGCCGACACCAACGTCGCCAAGATCTCGGTGATCGGCGTCGGCATGCGCAGCCATGCCGGCGTCGCGCTCAAGATGTTCGAGACCCTGGCGGCCAAGGGGATCAACATCCAGGTGATCTCGACGTCGGAGATCAAGGTGAGCGTGCTGGTCGCCGCCGAATATACGGAGCTCGCCGTGCGAGCCTTACATACGGCTTACGAGCTCGATGCAGCATGAGCTTCTCTCATGCATTGAGCCAATAAGCGGGTAGCCCCTTCGGCGCAGCTCTTGCTATATAGCGGGCGATGTGCGCCAAGGCCGCCCTCACGCTCTGCCGATACGCCCGTCCGATGACGGCTTGGCGAGCTTGTGCCTGCGCCATCGACCGCCATTTTGTTGTCATCCGACTCAAGCATCCAGCGGTCTGACCATGGAGAGATCAGCTCCTTTGGCCGGACCGCGAATGCTCCTCAAGCGGCTCCGGGACACGATGGCGCGTGTCGGTTCGCCGGAAGAGACGCTGGGCGAGGTCGTGCGTCTGGTCGCCAACGAGATGGTGGCCGAGGTCTGCTCGATCTACCTGCTGCGCGCCGGCGAGGTGCTCGAGCTGTTCGCCACGCAGGGCCTCAACCCGTCGGCGGTGCATCGCACGCGCCTGCGGGTCGGCGAAGGTCTGGTGGGTGACATAGCAGCCCATGGAAGGCCGCTGGCGCTCGACGACGCGCAGCGCCATCCGCAATACGCCTACCGCCCGGAGACCGGTGAGGAGATCTACCACTCGCTGGCCGGCGTGCCGATCGTGCGGGCCGGACGCGTGCTGGGCGTCCTGGTCGTGCAGAACCGCACCCGCCGTCAGTACGACGAGGAGGAGGTCGAGACGCTGCAGACCATCGCCATGGTGATGGCCGAGATCGTCGCGGCCGGCCACATCGTCAGCCCCAACGAGGTCCAGCAGGTCGACGGGCTGGGGTTGCTGCCGTTGCGCATCGACGGCGTGCAGCTGACGCCGGGCGTCGCCATCGGTCATGCCGTGCTGCACGAGCCGCGCATCATCATCCAGCGTGTCGTGGCCGAGGACGTCGGCCAGGAGCATGTGCGCTTCCAGGAGGCGCTGGCGGCGGTGCGCGATGATGTCGACCGCATGCTCGAGGCGCACGACATGCAGTCGGGCGAGCAGCGCGAGATCCTCGAGACCTTCCGCATGTTCGTCGACGACCGCGGCTGGCGCGAGCGGGTGCGCGAGGCGGTCGATTCGGGCCTCACCGCCGAGGCCGGCGTCCAGCGTGCCTTCGACGATGTCCGCATCCGCCTCGGCCAGTCGACCGACCCCTATATCCGCGAGCGGCTGAGCGACCTGCAGGACCTCAGCAACCGGCTGCTGCTGCGCCTCACGGGACGCGCGAGCACCGATCAGGCGTCACAACCCGACGACATGATCGTGATCGCCCGCGACATGGGGCCGGCCGAGCTGCTCGACTACGACCGGGCGCGGCTGCGCGGCCTCGTGCTCGAGGAAGGCTCGGCGCTCAGCCACGTCGCGATCGTGGCGCGGGCGCTCGACATCCCGGTGGTCGGCCGCGCGCCCGATGTTCTGTCACGTATCGAACCCGGCGACGCCATCGTGGTCGACGGCGACAATGCCCAGGTGCTGGTGCGGCCGGGCGAGGACATCCTGCAGACCGTGTATGCCGCCATCGACGCGCGCGCCGAGCGGCGGCGCAGGTTCGTGGCGATGCGCGACCTGCCGTCGGCCACGCGCGACCAGGCCCGCATCGGCCTCCATCTCAATGCCGGCCTGCTGGTCGACCTGCCGCATCTGGAGGAAACCGGCGCAACCGGCATCGGCCTTTTTCGCACCGAACTGCAATTCATGGTGGCGGCGCGGATGCCGACCATGGCCGAGCAGCAGCAGCTCTATCTGGCCGCGCTGGAAGCGGTCGGTGACAAGACCGTGACCTTTCGCACGCTCGATATCGGCGGGGACAAGATCCTGCCCTACATGCGCCGCGTCGAGGAGGAGAACCCGGCGCTGGGTTGGCGTGCGATCCGGATCGGTCTTGACCGGCCGGGCCTTTTGCGCTCGCAGTTGCGGGCGCTGCTCCGAGCCGGCGAGAAGCGTCATCTCAAGATCATGTTCCCGATGGTCGCCACGGTCGACGAGTTCATCCGCGCCCGTGCGATCGTGCAGCGCGAACTGGCGCATCTGGACCGCCATGACCGGGAGCGGCCCGCCTCGTTGGCGCTCGGCGTGATGGTCGAGGTTCCATCCTTGCTGTTCGAGATCGACGAGATCGCACGCGAGGCCGATTTCCTTTCGGTCGGCTCCAACGACCTGATGCAGTTCCTGTTCGCGGCTGACCGAGAAAACCGCTTCGTTGCGGACCGCTTCGATCCTCTCTCGGCGGGGGCGCTCAGGGCGCTGAAGTGCATCGCCGATGCGGGACGCAAGGCTCATTGCCCGGTTACCGTGTGCGGCGAGATGGGCGGCCGGCCGATCGAGGCGCTGGCCCTGATCGCCCTCGGCTTCCGCTCGTTCTCGATGACGCCTTCATCCGTCGGGCCGATCAAGGCGATGACCCTGCAGCTGAATGCGGCCGCAGCGCGCGACCAGATGGACAAGCTGTTGGCCGATGTCAGCGGCATCGCCTCACTGAGGCCCGCGCTGAAGACTTTTGCTGCCGAACACGACGTGCCGCTCTAGATGTGGCTCATGGCCGGCTGGAATGCTGGCACGCCATGCCCAATCCTTCGCCGCCCTGTTCGTGCAAACCCGGAAATCATGTCCTACAATCTTCCCCAGCACAGGCTCGACGCCATCCTCGCGCGCTACCAGATCGCCGGGGATGTGCTTGCGGCCAATCCGGACCCGAAGACGCTGGTGGCCCTCTCGAGGGAGATGGCCGAGCTCGAGCCGGTTGTGGGCGTGATCAAGGCCTGGCAACACACCAAGACTGCCCTCGCTGAAGCCCAGGTCATCCTCGATGACCCGACCAGTGAGCCGGAATACCGCATGCTGGCCATAGAGGAGATTCAAGAACTGACCGACTTGCGCGGGACACAGGAGCGGGACCTGCTGCTGGCGCTCCTGCCGAAGGATGCTGCCGACGCCCGTGGTGCCATCCTTGAAATCCGGGCCGGCACCGGCGGAGATGAGGCCGCGCTGTTCGCCGGCGACCTGTTCCGGATGTATGCGCGCTATGCCCAAGCGCAGCGCTGGAGCGTCGAGATCCTGTCCGAGAGCGAAGGGACCATGGGTGGCTACAAGGAGATCGTCGCAGAGATTTCCGGCAGCGGCGTCTATGGGCGGCTGCGTTTCGAGAGCGGGGTGCACCGCGTGCAGCGCGTGCCCGACACCGAGGCGCAGGGGCGCATCCACACGTCGGCGGCCACCGTCGCCGTGCTGCCGCTGGCCGAGGATATCGATGTGGTGCTGAACGATGCCGACCTGAAGATCGACACGATGCGCTCGCAGGGAGCGGGCGGCCAGCACGTCAACAAGACCGATTCCGCCGTCAGGATCACGCATCTGCCGAGCGGCATCGTGGTGCTGGTGCAGGACGAGCGCTCGCAGCACAAGAACAAGGCCCGCGCCATCGCGTTGCTCAAGGCCAGGCTGTTCGATGCCGAGCGCATCCGGATCGACCAGAGCCGGGCGGCGGACCGGCGCTCACAGGTGGGTTCCGGCGACCGTTCGGAACGCATCCGCACCTACAATTTCCCGCAAGGCCGGGTGAGCGACCACCGCATCGGCTTCACGCTCTACAAGCTCGACGAGATGATGCAGGGGCTGGTGCTCGACGAGATGCTGGATGCGCTGGCAGCGGCGCGCCAGGCCGAGCAACTGGCCGAACAGCAGGGTGCGGCCTGAACCATGCAGCCCGTGCCAACCCGCGCTGTGATGCTGAGGCAGGTGCGAGACCGGCTGGCGTCGGGGGGCATCGACGAGCCTGAGGCCGACGCGCGCGCGCTGCTGCTGGAGGCAACCGGGCTTGCGCCGCTGGACCTGATCACAGGGGCCGGCGAGGCGCTGGATGCCGGAGCGGCGGCGCGGCTGGAGGGCCTTGTGGTGCGCCGGCTGGCTGGCGAGCCGGTGGGGCGTATCAGGGGGCAGCGACTGTTCTGGTGCCTGCCGATCCGGCTTTCAGCGGGCACGCTTGAGCCGCGCCATGACAGCGAGGCACTGATCGAGGAAGCACTGTCGCGGTTCGAGGCGCGGCGGGGCGAGGCCTTGCGCTTGCTGGACCTTGGAACCGGAAGCGGTTGTCTGCTGCTGGCCCTGCTCAGCGAATGGACCATGGCGTGCGGCCTCGGCATCGATCTGAGCGACGATGCGGTGCGCACCGCATCGGCCAATGCGGCGCTGAACGGACTTGCCGGGCGCAGCACCTTCCGCACCGGCTCGTGGACAACAGCCGTGCGCGAGGCTGAGCGCCGGGCCGGCTTTGATCTGGTGATCTCCAATCCGCCCTACATCCCGGCGGGGGAGATCGCGGCACTGGCCCCCGAAGTGCGCAGCCATGACCCCCCCCTGGCGGGACTGATCGCACCCGGCGGAGGAGCCGTGCTGGAGATCGGCGCAGGCCAGGAAGGCGATGTCTCGGACCTTGCCCTGGAGGCGGGATTTTCCCGGATCAGCACGCGGCGCGATCTCGGCGGACATGTGCGCGCCATCGGGCTGTGGACGTCCTGACCTCGTGGTTGTTTTTGCTTGGCGCGACCGGGCAAAACAGCTAAGACAACGGTGCGCATGGCGGGCTGGAGGCAGTTTCGCCTGGTCGATCAAGACCCGGACCGGGGGGCAGGCCTTTCCGGGGCGAGCTTCAGGGCCGGTCGAGCAGCGCAAGCAACACAACATCGCCGGAATGGTTTGGCGCAAGCGAACCGTGAGGCGTGCGAGACCTGAAGCGGTCTCCACTGGAATCAGCGTGTGATGTCTTCAATCAGCCAGGCCGCTGTGCTTTTGCAGCCAGTCCAGCTCTTGACGACCCCGACCGGCGAGGCAGTCCGCCGCGGGGGCCACATTCTGTCGTGCAATCAGCCGGCTGCCAGATCGATCAAGAGATATCGTCGATGAGACCAGGCCAGAACCGGCGCATGCGTGGCCGCAACCGCAACACTGGTAGCGGTGGCGGCAACAACAACGGCAGCAACAAGACACCCAATCCGTTGACCCGCTCCTATGAGTCGAATGGTCCGGATGTGAAGGTCAGGGGCAATGCCCAGACCATCGCCGAGAAATACATGCAGCTCGCCCGCGATGCGCATACCAGCGGCGACCCCGTTGCTGCGGAGAGCTATTACCAGCACGCCGAGCACTATGTGCGCATCGTGATGGCAGCTCATGAACAGATGCGCCTCCAGTTCGGCGACAGCTACCGGCCGGCCCGCACCTTCGGGCAGGACGAGCAGGACGAGGATGGCGACGAGGACGACGACGGCAACGAGGCCGCGTCCAGCCCTGCCGGCGTGCGCGCCGAAGGCGAACCCGCCGATGGTGCGGAGGATGGCGACGAGAGCGAGCGCCGCCCCGAGGCGGATCGCGGGCAGGACCGCAACCAGCAACCACGCCGGTTTGACCGCAATGGCCGCCCCGAGCGTCCCGATCGCGATCGCAATGACAGGCGCTTCGATCGTCCACAGGGCGACCGGCCAAGAGAAGATCGTGCACGCGATGATCGTCCAAGAGACGACCGCCCAAGAGACGACCGCCCAAGAGACGACCGCCCAAGAGACGACCGTCCAAGAGATGACCGTCCAAGAGACGACCGCCCCCGTGAGGATCGGTCCCGAGACGATCGTCCGAGGGATGACCGGCCCCGCTACGACCGTCCCCGTGAGGACCGCTATCGCGACGACCGGCCGCGTGACGATCGCCCGAGGGACGATCGGCCAAGAGACGACCGGCCAAGAGACGACCGGCCAAGAGACGACCGTCCCCGTGATGATCGCCCGCGCGAGGATCGCTCCCGCGAGGAGCAGCCCCGCGAGGAGCGTCCTTTAGAGCCGCGTCCCGTCGAGGCACGGGCTCGCGATGATCGGCCGCGCGATGACAGGCCGCGCCGTGACCGGGATGATCGCGCCCCGCGTCCCGTTGCCGATACTGGCGATGCCGCAGCCCTGCCGGCTTTCCTGACTGCTCCGACCCGCAGTATCCCTGCGCCGGAGCCGGCTGCCAAGCCGGTTGCCGTGCGCCCGGTGGCCAAGCCTGCCGTGGCCGATATGGCGGCATCCACGGCCGCAGCCGGCGAGCCGGTACCGCGCAAGCGCGGCCGCCCGCCGAAGAAGCGTGACGAGCCGGCTGCGGAACCCGCTGCCGAATGATGCCTGAGCGCCGGGGGCATGCCCCCGGCAGTTGGCGCACCGGGATCCTGCCCCACGTGCAGCGATGGGCGGCCTTTCGTGGCTGCGATCGGTCTGCTGCTGTCAGAACCCGGGGGGCCGACCCGCAAGCGCGCCGGCTGATGCCGCGGTGATGCTGCCGCCATGCCCTTTCGGCCAGATGGGGAGAGGTGGTGCGGGCGGTCGGACTCGAACCGACACGTATTGCTACGGCGGATTTTGAGTCCGCTGCGTCTACCGTTTCGCCACGCCCGCGTGGACCTCATGCGGCTCGCGTCCAGGCTCCCAAAAGCCTTGCCGCCGCGATGTCACCATCAGTCCGGTCGATGCCATGTTGCGGCGTGCGCGTCCAGTGGCTTATCACCATGTCGTGCATATTCGGGTGCCTTTGGCCGCGACATGCCGATCCGGCCCGGGATGGCCCGAGGGCCTGCGGGCCCATGCGGATTCTGCGACTTGGCTCTTGGCCTGATGCCACAAACGTCATTCCAGCCGGTGCTGAACTTGGTATAGGACAGGCCATGATGACAGCCTCCTCCACCATCCCGAACCGCCGGTTGCGCGCCTTGCGCCCCGTGCCGGCGCTGGCGCTGCTGGCGGCGTCTTCGGCGAGCCTGCTGGCGGGTGCGTGGTATTTCCAGCTCGTGATCGGGCTTCTGCCCTGCAAGCTGTGCCTCGAACAGCGATGGCCGCACTATGCCGCGCTGGTGGTGGGGCTGGCCGGGCTGGCGGTTGCGTCCTTCGCAGGCGAGGCCCATCGGAAACAGGCATCACGGCTGGCGCTGTGGCTGCTCGCTGGCCTGTTCGTGATTTCGGCCGCCATGGGCAGCTATCATGCCGGGGAGGAGTGGGGCTGGTTTGTTGGTCCCAGCGATGGTGGCGGCGCGGCCCTGCTGGTGGCCGGCTCGATGCAGGATTTCATGAAGCAGTTGCAGACCACGCGCGTGGTAAGCTGCACCGAGGCGGCATGGCGCCTGGCGGGGCTGTCTCTGGCTGGCTGGAATGCCGTGTTCTCGGCTGTCCTTGCGCTGCTGGCGGGCCTTGCCGCCTGGCGAGAGCGGGGCTGACCCGCGAACATCATCCGAAACCCGGATGGCTCAGGGTTCGAGTTCGCTGTCCCAATAAAGATAGTCCATCCAGCTGTCGTGAAGGAAGTTCGGCGGGAACAGCTTGCCGGCCCGGTGCAGGTCGTTGACCGTGGGGGCATAGGGCTTTTGCAGCGGATGCATATGCACCTCGGCAGGCAGCTTGTCGCCCTTACGCAGATTGCAAGGGGAGCAGGCGGCCACAACATTCTCCCATGTGGTGAGCCCGCCCTTGGAGCGCGGAATGACATGGTCAAAGGTCAGTTCCTCCCGCGCCGTGCAGTACTGGCAGCTGAAGCGATCCCGCAGGAAGACGTTGAAGCGGGTGAAGGCCGGATGGCGCGAGGGCTTCACATAGGTCTTGAGGCAGACCACCGAGGGCAGCCGGAAGGAAAAGCTCGGCGAGCGCACCACACGGTCATATTCGGAGACGATGTTGACGCGGTCCATGAACACGGCCTTCAGCGTGTCCTGCCAGCTCCAGAGCGAGAGCGGGTAATAGCTCAGAGGCCGGAAATCGGCATTGAGCACCAGAGCCGGACACGAGTCCGGCGAGACCATCGGTGACACGTGCACAGTCAACGCACGCCACTCCAAGTGTCCTGCATGGAATCACCATCGATCCCATCACCTGACAAATGTAGGCTGAAGATGACAGCGTTGTGAAGCCAGCCAGCCAGGCGCAAGGCTGGCCGCGCTGTGTTCACCGGGTCGGAACCGGCTTGTCGCCGCGATAATCGTAAAAGCCGCGCTTGGTCTTGCGGCCGAGCCAGCCGGCTTCGACATACTTCACCAGCAGAGGGCAGGGGCGATACTTGGAGTCGGCCAGGCCATCATGCAGCACCTGCATCACCGAGAGGCAGGTGTCGAGACCAATGAAATCGGCCAACTGGAGCGGGCCCATCGGGTGATTGGCGCCCAGCCGCATGGCGGTGTCGATCGATTCCACAGAGCCGACACCCTCATAGAGCGTGTAGACAGCCTCGTTGATCATCGGCAGCAGGATGCGGTTGACGATGAAGGCGGGGAAATCCTCCGAGACCGTGAGGGTCTTGCCCAGACGGTTGATGAAGGCCCTGGCGGAATCGAAGGTGGCGTCCTCGGTGGCAATGCCCCTGATCAGCTCGACCAGTTGCATGACCGGCACCGGGTTCATGAAGTGGATGCCGATGAACTTTTCGGGCCTGTTGGTGGCGGCAGCCAGCCGCGTGATCGAGATCGACGAGGTGTTGGTGGCCAGCAGCGTCTCGGGCGGCAGGGCGCGGCACAGCGCCACGAAAATGCTGCGCTTGACCTCCTCGTTCTCGGTGGCAGCCTCGATCACCAGATCGCAGCCAGCCAGATCATCGAAGCTCCTGGCCCCGGTGATCCGGCCGAGAGCGGCCTGCCGGGCTGGCTCGTCCATCGAGCCCTTGGCGACCTGCCGGGCCATGTTGCCATTGATCGTGGCCAGCGCGCCGTTGATGCGCTCTTCGTTGACATCATTGAGACGCACCTCGATGCCGGCAGCGGCACAGACATGGGCGATGCCGCTGCCCATCTGGCCGGCGCCGACAATGCCAAGGGTGTTGATGGTCAGGCTCATTGCGGTGTTCCGTCGATCCGTTCAGCGGCCTGTCTTGGCCAGTTCATCCTGCAACTCTGGCAGGATCGCGAACAGATCGCCAACCAGACCATAGTCGGCGACCTGGAAGATCGGGGCTTCCTCGTCCTTGTTGATGGCGACGATGACCTTGCTGTCCTTCATGCCGGCAAGATGCTGAATGGCACCTGAAATCCCGACGGCGATGTAAAGCTCGGGAGCAACGACCTTGCCGGTCTGCCCCACCTGCCAGTCATTTGGCGCATAGCCGGCATCGACGGCGGCGCGGGACGCCCCCATCGCTGCCCCCAGCCTGTCGGCGACAGGCTCGATCACCTTGGCGAAGTTCTCGGCCGAGCCGAGCGCCCGGCCGCCCGAGATGATGATCCTGGCGGAGGCCAGTTCGGGGCGGTCGGAAGCTGCGACCTCCTCGCCCTTGAACGCGGACAGGCCCGAATCGGCGACACCGGCCACGGCTTCGACCGGAGCGGAGCCTGTCATGGCTGCTGGCTGGAACGAGGCCGTGCGGATCGTCATGACCTTGACGGCATCGGTGGACTGGACGGTCTGGATGGCATTGCCGGCATAGATCGGGCGCTCGAACGTGTCGGGAGCCAGCACCTTCATCACATCCGAAATGATCTGCACATCGAGCAGCGCAGCGACGCGCGGGGCGACATTCTTGCCGTTGGCCGTGGAAGAGGCGACGATGTGGCTGTAGTTGCCGGCCAGCGAGGCGACCAGCGCTGCGGTGGTTTCCGCCAGCATGTGGCCGAAGGCCGGCGCGTCGGCCAGCAGCACCTTGGCCACGCCGTCGAGCTTCCCAGCATGGTCTGCAGCGGCCTTGCAGCCGGCCCCGGCCACCAGCACATGAACCGGCCCGCCGAGCGCCCTTGCGGCGGTCAACGCCTTGGCGGTGGCATCCTTGACCACGGCGCCGTCATGTTCGGCAATCAGCAGCGTCGCCATCACAGCACCCCGGCTTCATTCTTGAGCTTGGACACGAGTTCGGCCGCCGAGCCGACCTTGACCCCGGCCACGCGCGTCGGCGGCTCGGTGGTTTTCAGCACCTTGAGGCGTGGCGCGATCTCAACGCCCAGCGCTTCGGGCGAGGTTTCGTCCAGCGGCTTCTTCTTGGCCTTCATGATGTTCGGAAGGCTGGCATAGCGCGGCTCGTTGAGGCGCAGATCGGTGGTCACGATGGCCGGAAGCGTGAGGCCGACCGTCTGGAGGCCGCCATCAACCTCGCGCGTCACGTCCACGCTCGCACCATTGACGGCGACCTTGAAGGCGAACGTGCCCTGCGGCCAGCCCATGAGGGCTGCCAGCATCTGGCCGGTGGCGTTCATATCATCGTCGATGGCCTGCTTGCCCATGATGACGAGGCCCGGCGCTTCAGTGGCGATGATGGCCTTCAGCAGCTTGGCGACAGCCAGGGGCTCGACCACGGCATCGGTCCTGACGTGGATGCCGCGGTCGGCACCCATGGCCAGCGCGGTGCGGATGGTCTCGGCCGAGCCTGCGGGGCCGATCGATACGGCCACGATCTCGGTCGCCTTGCCGGCTTCGCGCAGGCGGATGGCTTCCTCGACGGCGATCTCGTCGAACGGGTTCATCGACATCTTGACGTTGGCCAGTTCGACGCCCGAACCATCGGGCTTGACCCGGATCTTGACGTTGTAGTCGACCACGCGCTTGACGGGCACGAGGATTTTCATGAGCTTCCACCACCTGAGCCGGTTGCAGCGTTGCGGCGATGGGCGCCAGCAAAGCCCTGTCCGGATGTGTTTTCCAAGGCCGCGACCCTAGCGACGCTCATTTGATTGTCAACGGCGTGTTGGGTCGCATCCGGGCTGCGCAAAATGCGTCTTTGCAGTCCCGCCCCGTGCGGCCTCAACGGCCCCAGCGTTCACGGATCAAAATGCCGGGACGGACGAAGAAGGGCGTCAATGCGAGGCCGGCCAGGAGGCCGCCGAGATGGGCGAACCAGGCCACGCCGGACTCGGTGCCCCAGAAGCCCTGGACGATCTGCACCGCGATCCAGGCCCCAATGGCGACCCATGCCGGAACGGCGATCGGCAGCACCTTCAGCACGAGGCCCCAGATCCGAACATGCGGGTGCAGCAGCAGATAGGCCGCGATAACGCCCGAGATTGCGCCGGACGCGCCGATCAGCGGCTGGATCGAGTCAACGTTCATCAGCGCGTGGGCGAAAGCCGCCATCACGCCGCAGGCAACAAAGAACACGATGAAGCGCAGATGCCCCATGCTGTCCTCGACATTGTCGCCAAAGACCCAGAGGAACAGCATGTTGCCGGCGAGATGAGCCCAGTTGCCGTGCAGGAACAGGCTTGTGACCGGCGTGATCCAGGTGGGTGCCTGCGCAAGGTCCTCGGGCAGGAAGGCATCACCCAGAACGACCTTTGGGATGATGCCGAAGCCTGCGGCCAGCAGAGGCTCGACCGGGGGCAGCACGCCGCCCAGGGAGGCCAGCCACAAGACGATGCACAGGCCGATGATGCCGAAGGTCACCAGCGGCTGCGCCAGATGCCGCATGGCCACGCCGTCATGCAGGGGAATGAACATCGTGCCCTGTGCTCCCCGTGGCGTGGTGGCGACCGCTCAGCGGTTCTTGCCCGGCACCCAGAGCACGTCGCCCGATGCCTTCTTGTTGAGATAGCGCGAGGCGACGAACAGGAAGTCCGAGAGGCGGTTGACGTATTTCAGCGCCGGGTCGGCGACGCGCTCGCCGGTGACCTGGGCCAGTTCGACCATCATCCGTTCGGCGCGGCGCGAGATGGTGCGGGCGAGATGCAGGCAGGCAGAGCCCGGCGTGCCGCCCGGCAGCACGAACGAGCGCAGCGGCTCAAGCTCGCTGTTCAGAAGATCGATCTCCTGCTCGATCCGGTCCACCTGGTTCTGGACGATCCTGAGCGGCTCCCATTCAAGCTTCTTGCCGGTGTCCGGGGTGGCCAGTTCGGCACCGAGATCGAAGAGGTCATTCTGGATGCGCCCGAGCATGGCATCGAGCTTGGCATCCTCCTGCGCCGTGTGCAGCCGGGCGATGCCGATCGCGGCATTCGTCTCGTCGACGGTGCCATACGTGGCGATCCTGAGGTCGAACTTCAGCCTGCGTTCACCGGTGCCCAGAGCCGTCGTGCCCCTGTCGCCGGTGCGGGTGTAGATGCGGTTGAGAACGACCATGCGGCTTCACCTGGGATGCTTGACGGAGGCTGGGGGATGCTGACCCCAAGTTAGGGCGCTTTGCCCGAAAGTCAGCTGCCGCGCCACCACAACATGCCCATGATCAGCACGAGGGCGGCGAACTGCAACAGCACCCTCAGGCGCATCAGGGTCTGGGCTTTGGAGGGCGAGCCGCCGCGCATCATGTTGATGAGGCCGAGCAGCAGCACGACGGCCACGGCCCCGACGGCGACGGGAACGACGGAATTGACAAGGCTGTTCATGGGCAAGCAATATCCTCAAAGCGGTGGCTTGCGAAGCGCGGGCCATGCGCCCAGGTGTCGCGGCAGCTTTGCCGGCGACTGTCCGCTGTCAGCCGGTTGCCGCGCCTTGGCAGGACGGGCTGGCTTGCGGGCTGGCTTGCGGGCTGGCTTCGCGGCAGAAGCGAAGCCGTGCTGCGGCTTCACTGGCGCTTGAGCAGCCGCTCCAGATATTCGAGTTCCTCCTGCGGACGCAAGGTCTCGCCGAGGCGGCGGCGAAGTTCTTCGAGGATGCGGCGCGCGCGAACCTGCGGCGCTTCGCCCGGCACGCGCGTGTCGCCGGAGACAATGCCGCGGCTTGATTCGCGCTGCTGGCCATCGCGCCCGAGCGGGTCGCGCTGCTGGGTCTGGCGGCTGCCAGCCCGGTCGCGGCCACCTTGCGTCGGATCACCATCGGCCATGCCTTCGCCCTCACCCTCGCCCTGGCCTTCCTGCTGCATCTGCTGGGCCAGTTGCTGTGCGCCGTTGCGCAGGCCTTCCAGCGCCCGGCCCTGAGCCTGCGCTGCGCCTTCCATGTCGCCCTGCCCGAGCGCGCCCTCGGCTTCGCCCATGGCCTGCTCGGCCTCGCCGAGGCCGGGTTGGCCCGGCATGCCCTGGCCCTGCATGCGCCGCTGCATTTCGCGCAGGCGGTCGCGCAGCTGCTGCTGGCGCTGGGCCAGCTGGTCGCGACCCTGCTGGCCTTGCTGACCCTGCTGGCCTTCCTGCCCCTGGCCTTCCTGCCCCTCTTGTCCTTCCTGCCCGTCCTGCGGCTGGCCCTGCTGACCACGCTGGCCCGGCTGCCTTTGGCCCGGATTGGGCCTCGCCTGCTGCTGGCCGCGCTGGTTGGGGTTGGCGCGCTGGTTGCGCTGCTGGTTGCGCTGTTCCTGCCCATCCTGGAAGGTCTCGTCACGCAACTCCTGCTGCTCGCGGGTCATGCGATCAAGCTCGCTGAGCTGGTTCTGCATCTCGCGCTGGCGCGGGTCCATCTGGCCCGGCCGGGCCTGCTGGAGGTTGCGCATCATGTTGTTGAGTTCGTTGAGCAGGCGCTGGGCCTCTTCGGTTTCGCCCCGCTTGTTCAACTCGTCAATGCGGTTGAGCATGTTGTTGAGATCGCGCGGCGTCACCGTCCGGAAATTCTCCGGCATCTGGCTCATCTCGTTCTGGCGGCCATTCTGCTGGTCGCGCTGCATCTGCTCGGCCAGTTCGCGCATGAAACGGTTCATCGCCTCGCGCAGTTCCTGGGTCAGGCGCGACAGCTCCTCCTGATCGGCGCCGCGCTCCATGGCCTGTTGCAGCCGGTCCTGGGCGGCACGCAACTGGCGTTCGGCGTCCGAGAGGTCGCCATCCTCGAGCAGCAGGGCCAGCTGCCAAAGGTCATCGACCACCTCGAGCAGGCGCGGATCGCCGCGTGCCGAGCGGAGTTTCTCGGTGATGATCTTCAGCGACAGGTAGGCGCCGGCCTCCTTGGTGTATTCGGCGGGCTCGATCAGCAGGGCATCGAGTGCGGTCTGAACGCGCGGCCGGTCGGTGACATCAAGCACCAGCCAGCGCCGGACCTCGATCAGCGCGCGGGCCAGGGGCTTGTTGAAGGCGCGCTGCGGCAAGGTCACCTCGCGCGCTTCGCTGCTGCCTTCCTGGCCGGCATCGTCGCGAGCCGTGAGCGTCATGGCGACGCGGGCCCCGGCCCAGGGGTGCTCGGCCAATTCCAGCGTGGTCTTGATGTCGGCTTCGCCGCTGGCCTCGCCGGGGTTTGGCAGCACGGTGCGCGGCGGGTCGATCAATGGGCGGGCACCGGGCCTTGCTGTGGTGATGACGGGCCGGAAGCCGGCTTCGACGGAGGCAACGCCGTAATCGTCGCTGGTCCGGTAAACCACCGTCAGCTGGCCGCGCTGGCCAGCCTGCGGGCTTTCGGTGAAGGCGATGGTCGGGGCCTTGTCGGGCACCATGGCGACCGGCACGGTGCTGGCCGGCACGCCCGCGCCGCCGAGGCGGAGGCTGCCGCTGGCCGAGAGCAGGAAGCGCCGCTCGATGCCCTGCCGGACACCGGTGGGCACGGGCAGCGGCTGCAAGCCGCTGGTGGCCTCGATGGCAGCTTCCGGCGCGCCGGCAATCCGCACGATGATGGTCGAGCCATGAGGCGCACGGATCGCCTCGCCGCTTCCGCTGAAGGTCAGCATGATCGGGGGCAGGCGGGTGTAGGACGGTGGGTCGATCCAGCCATCGATCCGCACAGCGGGCGCGGTAGGGGCGGGCTGCGTCCAGTTGAGCGGGCTGCCCAGCCGGTAGCTGGCCTCGGGGCCGGCGACGAAGAAGGCCGCGACAGCCGCCACGACCGGCGCTGCCCGGAAGGCCAGCCGGTCGATCCGCACCATGCCGGGTTCCGGCGCCTTGACGACCAGCCCTTCGAGGTCACGCTGCTGGCGTGCCAGATGGTTTTTCCACAGAGCTTGCGTGAAAGGATCGCTTTCTCCGAGCGCCAGGGTGTCCCGCACCGAGCTTGCCGGGCGGTGGCCAGCGGCCGCGGTGCGGTCGAGCCGCGCCAGTGCGTCCGCATCGGTGGGCCAGCGCAGGCGCAGCAGGGGCGCGAAGCTGGCCACGAACAGCAGCGCCACAGCAGCCATCCCGGCCATGCGCGCCATGGGCGGCATGGTCAGCCAGAAGCCGATCCAGGCACTGGTGAGGAAAACGAGAACCACGGAGATCGGCAGCCAAAGGCAGGGCCAGACGCGCTCCCAGATCAGCGCCAGCCGCGAGCGGCGCACCATGTCGGCAAGACGATCATCCGCAGCATCTGCCGCAGCCGCATGGCTGGTGGGTGAAGCGGTGGGTCCCGGACGCTCTGCCATGGCTTGCTGGATCTCCCAGGCGCGATTGAGGCCGCGCTGTCAGATCCTGAAGGTAGCATGCCTCACCGGCTTGACCACCCCTGAAGGGATGCTTTCCTCAGGCCAGCCAGGCCGGAATCCGGTCCAGTCCGATCACGTCCTCGTAATCGGGCCGCGGTCGGACGATTGCGTGACGTGCGCCATCGACAAGGACCTCGGGCACAAGCCGGCGCGTGTTGTAAGTTCCGGCCTGCACCGCGCCGTAGGCCCCGGCGGTCATCACGGCCAGCAGATCACCTGGCCGAACCTCGGGGATGTCACGGTCGAGTGCGAGATAGTCACCTGATTCGCAGACCGGGCCGACCACGTCTGCCTTGATGCGGCGCGCGCCTCGAGCCGGCTCGGTCACCGGCTTGAGGCCATGATAGGCCTCATAGAGCGTCGGGCGGATCAGGTCGTTCATGGCCGCGTCGACGATGACAAAGGTCTTGGCATCGCCCTGCTTGACGTAGATCACGGAGGTCACGAGGATTCCGGCATTGCCGGCGATCAGCCTGCCCTGCTCGAACAGCACCTTGAGGCCCAGCGGGGCGGTATGCTTCGAGACCACGGTGGCGAAGGCACTGGGATCGGGCGGCGGCGCATTGTCCTCGCGGTAGGGAATGCCGAGCCCGCCACCCAGATCGATGTGGTGCAAAGCGTGGCCCTCGGCCATCAGGTCGCGGGCCAGTTCCGTGAGCAGCCGTGTCGCATCATCGAAGGGTTGCAGATCGGTGATCTGGCTGCCGATGTGCATATCGACGCCCGTGATCGACAGGCCCTTCAGCGTTGCGGCCCAGGCATAGATCTGGCGGGCGCGCGAAATCGGCACGCCGAACTTGTTGTCGAACTTGCCGGTGGAAATCTTGGCATGGGTGCGGGCATCCACATCCGGATTGATGCGGAACGAGACCGGCGCGCGCCGGCCCATCGACAGCGCCACCTCGGACAGGGCTTCCGCCTCAGGCTCGGACTCGACATTGAAGCACAGGATGTCCGCTTCCAGCGCGGCGGCCATTTCCTCCCGCGTCTTGCCCACTCCGGAAAAGACGATGCGGTTGCCCGGCACGCCTGCCAGAAGCGCGCGCTTCAATTCGCCGATCGAGACGATGTCCATGCCGGCGCCTTCGCGGGCCAGGGTCTTCAGTACGGCCTGATTGGAATTGGCCTTCATGGCAAAGCAGACCAGCGTGTCCATGCCGGCGAAGGCATCACGGAAAACCCGATAGTGCCGCACCAGCGTCGCGCTCGAATAACAGTAGAACGGTGTCCCGACCTCGGCTGCGATGGCGCGAAGGTCGACATCCTCGGCATGCAGGACGCCGCCGCGGTACTGGAAGTGATGCATGTCGCGGCCTGCTCAGAGCAACGGATCGAGGATAAACGGCTGGTTCGGCGGCGGCGAGCGGCGCTCCTGCCGGCGGGTGTTGCCCTGAAGCACGACCTGCGATCCGCCTGGCAGGGCCGTTTCGGCTGCCGTCTGCGGCGCGCTTGCCGGCGTGTTGCTGGTTGTCTCGGTCATGCGGTCCGGCTGGAACGTGGTCGCCCCGGCAAAGGTCGAGTTGCTCTGGCGCGAGGGCGTGGCGCGGTCTGACGTGCCAGGTGGCGGCTCAAGCGCGCCGCGGCGGCCGCAGGCCCCGAGGATGAGGGCCGCGGCGATGCCAATGGCCAGAATGGTGACTGTCTTCATGGAGCGCGATGTCACGTCGTGGATGTCCCAAGGCTCGGGCGAGGTGCGGAAAGCGACAGCTTAGAGCAGTTTCCATAGGCGAAGTGAAGGCGGATGTCAGCCATCCGCCGATCAACCCTCAGGCCGATACCTGTTTGCGGGCCTCGCGTCCAAGCTGGCGCAGCCAGCGGCTGGCCTGTGCCCGGACCTGGCGCGGTGCCGTGCCACCATGGCTGACGCGGCTCCGGACCGAGCGCTCGACGCCCAGCACCTCCAGGACCTCGGCCGTGATGCGCGGCTCCACGGCCTGCATCTCGGCGAGGCCGAGTTTTTCAAGGCCGATGCCCCGCTCTGACGCCATGCCGACCAGACGCCCCGTGACGTGATGGGCATCGCGGAAGGGCATTTTCAGCACCCGGACCAGCCAGTCGGCAAGATCGGTGGCCGTGGCATAGCCAAGCCCGGCGGCCTTTTTCATTGTCTTCAGATCGGGCTGCATGTCACGCACCATGCCGGCGATGGCCGCAAGGCACAGCGACAGCGTCTGGAGCGCATCGAATACGCCTTCCTTGTCTTCCTGCATGTCCTTGGAATAGGTCAGCGGCAGGCCCTTCATCATGGTCAGCAGTGCCTGCAGCGCGCCGAACACGCGGCCCGCCTTGCCGCGCACGAGCTCCGCCGCATCGGGATTGCGCTTCTGCGGCATGATCGAGGAGCCGGTGGTGAAACTGTCCGACAGCCTGATGAAGCCGAATTGCGGAGTGGTCCACAACACGATCTCCTCGGCAAAGCGCGACAGGTGCATGGCGCAGATCGACGCTGCGGCCACCGCCTCGAGCGCGAAATCCCGGTCCGACACCGAGTCCAGCGAGTTGGCGGTGGGGCGGTCGAAGCCAAGCGCCTTTGCCGTGGCATGCCGGTCGATCGGGAACGAGGTGCCGGCGAGCGCTGCCGCTCCGAGCGGGCACTCGTTCATGCGCCTGCGCGCATCGGCGAGGCGGCTGCGGTCACGCGCCAGCATCTCGACATAGGCCAGCAGGTGATGGCCGAAGGTGACAGGTTGCGCCGATTGCAGATGGGTGAAACCCGGCATCACGGCCCCGGCAAAGATCGCTGCCTTCTCGGTGAGGGCCAATTGCACGTCGGCGATCTGCTGGTCGATCTGGTCGACCGTGTCGCGCACCCACAGGCGCATATCCGTGGCGACCTGGTCATTGCGTGAGCGGGCCGTGTGCAGCCGGCCGGCGGCGGGGCCGATCAGTTCGCGCAGGCGGCTCTCGATGTTCATGTGGATGTCTTCGAGGGCGCGCGAGAACGTGAAGCTGCCCGATTCGATTTCAGCCTCGATGGCCTTGAGTCCGCCGGTGATTGCCGCCACATCGTCTGCAGTCAGGATGCCGGTCTTGCCGAGCATGGCCGCATGCGCCAGCGAGCCCTGGATGTCCTGACGCCAAAGTTTCTGATCGAAGCCGATGGAGGCGTTGATTTCCTCCATGATCGCGTCAGGGCCTGTGGCGAAACGCCCACCCCACATCCGGTTGCTCATGTCGTTTCCTTCAGTCCTCAGCCTGCCTGCGATGCACCTGCCACGGCCGGGATGCTGACCATGCTGTCGCGCATTTCCCGGCCGGCATGGCTTGCCCTTGGTCTGGTGCCCATGCTTGGCCTTGGCGGGCTATACCTGAGCACGCAAGCTGGCCGCAACCCGCATGGAGCGCAAGCCTGCGCCGTGTCGCCCGCCGTGCAGGCAGGCGTGGCGAAGGTTGCCATCGGCGAACTCGCCGCTTTCCAGCCGGCGGCAACACCGCGCCCGGTGGCCGATCTCGCCTTCCTTGATGCTGCCGGTGCCGGAACCAGTCTTGCGCAGATGCGCGGGCGCACGGTGCTGCTCAACCTGTGGGCGACGTGGTGCGCGCCATGCCGCAAGGAAATGCCGGCGCTCGATGCGCTTCAGGGCGAGTTTGGCGGGCCGGACTTCGAGGTCGTGGCGATCAACATCGACACGCGCAATCTGGAGCGGCCACGCACCTGGCTGACGGAAAATGGCATCACCCGTCTGGCCTATTATGCCGACCCGCAGGCCAAGGTGTTCCAGGAGCTCAAGCGCGCTGGCCAGGCCATCGGCATGCCGACCACGCTGCTGATCGACGCCGGGGGTTGCCAGCTTGGCGTGCTGCATGGCCCCGCCGAGTGGCACAGCGAGGATGCGCGCCGGCTGGTCAAGGCCGCACTGGGGCGTTGACCGCCGCTGCGGACATTTGATGCCGCGCAATTGCAGCGATCCATGATTTGCGATTGTGTGGCGCTGCTCTGCAACGGATCCGTGCCATGCCCGCCATGCTGCAATCGACCCCGCTGATGGCCTTGCGGGCTGCTGCGATCGACACCGAGACGACAGGCCTCGACGTGCGCAAGGCGCGCCTGATCGAAATCGGCGTGCTGGCCATCGAGGGCGGTGCCCTGCTCCCTGAGCCCCTTCTCGACCAACTGGTCGATTGCGGTGATCCGGTGCCGGCGGCGTCAACCGCCGTCCATGGCATCCGCAGCAACGATCTGGCCGGGCAGCCGGCCTTTGCAGCCGTCCACGCCGCCATTCTTGCCGCGCTTCAGGACCGGGTTCTGATCGGCCACACGGTCGGCTTCGATCTGGCCCTGCTGAGGCGTGAGTGCGAGCGGGCTGGCCTGGCGGCACCCACAACGCTGGCGCTCGATGTGCGGGTGCTGGCGCAGCTGGTGTCGAGCCAGCTCTCATCTTACTCGCTGGAAGGCCTGGCTGCCTGGTTGGGTGTGGAGCCGGGGCGGCGGCACCGGGCAGTGGGCGATGCCGAGACGGCCGGGCTGATCTTCCTCGCGCTGGTGCCACGGCTGCGCGAGGTCGGCATCCGGACGCTCGGTGAGGCCATGGCCCGCTGCCGGATGGTGACCGATGCCATGGCCGGCGGGCAGCCGGCCGAGTGGGATATTTCGACCGCAGGGCGCGGGCCGGCAGCCGGCGACGGAAACGCCGGTGATGCCAGCCTCGCGCGGCTCGACCATTATCCCTATCGCCACCGCGTCAGCGAGGTGATGAACCGCAAGCCGGTGCTGCTGCCGGGCGAGACGTTGCTTGGCGCGGCGCTGAAACTGATCGCGGAACGCAAGCTCAGCTCCGTGCTGGTCGGCGAGAGCCTGGCCGATGCCGGACAGGTTGGCATTGTCACCGAGCGCGACATCATGCGCATCCTGGCAGAGCGTGGTGCGGAGGCCTTCGCGCTGCCGATCGGCAGCTTTGCCAGCCGCCCCCTCGCCAGCGTGCCGGAAGATGCCCTGATCTATCGGGCCATCGGGCGCATGGCCAACCGCAACATCCGCCATCTCGCGGCCGTCGGCTCCGATGATGCCGTGGTCGGGGTGGTGACGACACGCGACCTGCTGAAGCTGCGCGCCAGCTCCGCCATCGCACTCGGGGATGATCTCGATGCGGCCCGTTCAGTGACCGAACTGGCGCAGGCCTGGGCCAAGCTGCCTGCGATGGCACGGGCGCTCCGGCTGGAAGGCGTCGCAGCGCGCGCCATTGCCGGTGTGATCGCCCGTGAGGTGGGGGCGCTGACCCGGCGCGCGGCGCAGATGGCGGAAGCCGAGCTGGCAACCGGGCCTCTTGGGCCTGCTCCCTGCGAATACGCCATTGTCGTGCTGGGTTCAGCCGGGCGCGGCGAGAGCCTGCTCGCAATGGACCAGGACAACGCGGTGATCTTCGCGGAGGGTGAGCCGGGCGGCACCGAGGATCAGTGGTTCGCCGCCCATGGCAAGCGGATGTGCGCCATCCTGCACGAGGTCGGGGTGCCTCTGTGCAAGGGCGGCGTCATGGCCAGCGAGCCGGCCTTTCGCGGCTCGCTGACGGAATGGCGAGCGCGGATCGGACGCTGGCTGATGCGGGCCACGCCGGAGGATCTGCTGGCGGTCGACATCTTCTTCGATTTCCGGGCCGTGCATGGCCGCCGGGCGCTGGCGCACCAGTTGTGGCTGGATGCGTGGGCTGCGGCGCGGGGCGAAATCGCCTTCCTCAAGCTGCTGGCTCAGTCAGCGGGTGAGGGTGGCTCGCATCTGACCATGCTGGGCCGTGTGCGCACCGATGAGGATGGCCGCGTCGACATCAAGGGCCATGTGCTGAAGGGCGTCGTCACCACGGCCCGTGTGCTTGCGCTGCGCCATGGCATCACGGCCCATGCCACGGCGGCGCGGCTGTCCGGCCTGATCGAGCGCGCACATGGCGGCACCGCTGATCTGGCCGGCTTCGACGAGGACCATCAACTGGCCCTCGATCTGGTTCTGGAACAGCAGTTGCTCGACATCACCGAAGGCAGGCCTCCTGGTAACAAGGTCACGGCGCGCAGCCTGTCGGCGCGGCAGACACAGGCGCTGAAGGCAGCACTGGGGCGTCAGGGCAGCATCGCCGACCTGCTGCGCGCGGAACTGGTCGACTGATTGGCCGCCAGCTCAACAGCCGGGCGCGCGCGAGATGCGCCATGTCAGGAAAGGTGGCGCGGTGCGGGCATCATTGGCCGAGAGCCGCCGGGTGCCGCCATCGGGCTGGATCTCGTCGAGGTTGACGAAGCCCATCAGATGAAGCGCGGCGGCGGCATCGCGCGCGGCGAAGGCGCGAGGCACAATCTCGAGAGAACCAGCGGAGCCGACCGCATCGAGCAGGGCGGCGGTCTCTGCCTGCCGCGTGGCGGCGCGACGCGGAAACGGCACAACGGACGCAAACGACGGAACAACATCAGACATGACACACCACCCTGGCACTGGCGGGACCGAATCAGCCGGCCCCGCTGGGCAGACCTTCGGGGTGTCATGGTTTCGCGGGTTCTAACCGGGGCCGTCTGCTTGTGTGCCGGAACGGGCCACTTGCGCGCGGCGGGCGGCAGCGCCGACGGCTTGGCAGGTTCAGAACAGCTTCGGCAGAAGGCGGCCGGTGCGGTCCATGTAGGCCTGATAGTCCGCGCCGAAGCCTGCCAGCATCAGCGCCTCCTCGTGGCGGACGCGCAGCAGATAGAGCGTGCCGAAGCCGGCGATCCCGGCCAGCCCGGCGATCCAGTTCGGCAGCAACAACGCCTGTGCCAGCGCCATCAGCCAGAAGGCTGTATACATCGGGTGCCGGATGCGGCTGTAGATGCCGTTTGTGATCAGCTTGTGGTCATCCTTCAATTGCAGGCTGACCGACCAGTTGCGGCCAAGCGCCTTGTGCGTCAGCCGGAACATCACCAGCGCCGCCACCGCAAACAGGGCACCGAGCAGGCACAGCACGGGCTGGAAGGGATAGTCGGCGAAGGCCGGAAAGCCAGTCGCCATATAGATGCCCGGCACGATTCCGAGCCCGGAGAGCGAAATCGCCAGCCGGATGCGCTCCGGCCATTGCATCTCGTCACGAACGACCTGCGCCCGCTTCGCCTTGCGCTCGAATGGAATGCGCAGCACGAACCAGCTCACGACAAGCACGGTCCAGATGATCTTGGCGACGATGATGCTCACGAGGCTGACCCATTCTTGATGCTTCCGGTCCGGTCCTGGCCGGCCAGCAGAACCGATACGGGCCGCAGATGGTCATCAGGTAGTCAAACGGCGCACGCAGGTTATTGCCGGAAATGAACTGGCAGTGCAGGCGGAAGAAATCGAGCTTGATGGTGCGGTAGTAGTCCGGCTTGAGCATGCGGCTGAAGCGCACCTGCCGCACCAGCGGGGAAGGGCCATCGAGCCCCAGCACCCGGACCGGATCGCTCCTGTAGAAATTCATGACATCGCTGAGCGACTGATACTCGGTCCAGTCGATTCGGCCCGAGGTGACGAGCCGTTGCAGCCGCGCCTTAAGGCCAACCGCCTTGCGGTGCAGCGCGATCTTGAGCAGTGACGAGCCCAGCGCGAGGTAGCCGAAGCGGCGCGCACGGCCCGATACCGGGGCTGCCAGCGCCTGGTCGAGCAGTTCCGCAGCCAGCAGTGCGCCAAGGCTGTGCCCGACCACGAGGCAATCGACACCGGCCGGCGTCGCGGCCAGATCGACACCGGCGGCCTTGAGGCGGCCAGCGATCACCGGATCGGTGGCGCGGACGACCTCGCTGGCGAAAATCCAGTCGTCGAGCAGGTGGCCGATGACCGTGCGGGAGGCCAGCCAGACAACGATGCCGAGCCCGGCCGCCAGCCCGGCGAGCCAGCCCAAGGCCGGCGGCACGCCAGCCAGTGGCAGGAGCCACCCGGCCAGCAGCGCGCTGCCGGCCAGCGCCAGCACCATGGCCAGGTAAGGGAACAGGAAAAAGCCGGCATAGCGCCAGGCAACGCCGAGATAGCGGCCAAGGGCACCATGGCCGGCGAAATCGAAGAACGCAGCCCAGCCGGCCATCAGCCGCGCGGTCACGGAGCCGGCGCGATGGGCTGCGATGACATCGTCCCAGCGCACCAGTTCGTGCCGCGTGGTGACCTGCCAGCCCGGTCCCGCTACGTCCACGGTCCAGACCGCGCTGCTCTGCGTCTCGGCATAGTCGCGCGTCGACGCGGTCAGGTTCCAGCAGGCGGCAAAGCGGGCCAACTCGCGCTGGAAGCGGGCATGAAAGACCGATGCCGGCATCGGATCGTAGCCGCCGAGATGAAGCACGCGCCGGCTGATGGTGACGGAAGGCATGGCGTGGTCTACAGCGGTCGGATCGTGCATAACCACGTCCTGTTATCATGCGGACATGCCGGCGCGCCAGAAGGGTGCCGGTTGTCCCCGGAATTCGTCGCATGCTGCCCACGCTGATCACGATGCCGCTGCTCTCCCGACGCCCGCGCCGCTTGGCCGTTGCCGCCTTTTCGGTCTTCCGTCTTGCAGCGACGTGCGCCTTTGCCTTCATCGCGATGCCGGCCAGGGCCGATGTGCAGGCCGGCATGCAGGTTGCGGAAACCTGCCTCAGGGCCTCGGCCGGGCTGTCGCTCGGTGCCGCGCTGCCGAAGCTCAAGGCGCGGCTTTCTGCGGGGTTGCCTGCTGTGATCGTGGCGATCGGCTCGTCCTCGACGCGCGGCGTGGGGGCATCGAGCTGGGCGACGACCTATCCCGAGGTGATGCAGCGGGAATTGCAGCGGCTGCGCGGAAAGGCTCGCATCGAGATCGCCAACCTCGGCAGCAATGGCGAGACGATTTCCGGCCAGATCGCGCGCATGGAGCGCGATGCGCTGGCCCTGCAGCCAGCTCTGGTGATCTGGCAACTGGGCTCGAACGATGTGGTCTGGCCCTGGGGCGGCATCGGCCCCGGCACGGAGGCCGAAGTTGTCGCCACCATCGCCAGGATCAGGGCGTCGGGCGCGGATGTGATCCTGATGGACCTTCAGAACGCGCCGCTGGTGGCGGGCGCGCGGCTGAGGCCGGCCATGCTGGAGCTGACCGCAAGGGCGGCGCGCGCCGGCGGGGCCGGGCACTTCCAGCGTTTCAGGCTGCTCGAACGCACGGTCGGCGCAGGCGTGCCGCTCAGCGCGCTGACCTCATGGGATCAGTTGCACAACACCGATGCGGCCTATGATTGCACGGGCCGCGCCATCGCGCGCGCCATCCATGCGGCGGCGCGCTGACGCGCTTTCCGTGCTGCGCCGTCAGCTGGCAGACTGCTTTACCGGCAGGCCCTTGTCGGCGAACAGCTGTGCCAGTTCACCTGACTGGAACATCTCACGGGTGATGTCGCAGCCGCCGATGAACTCGCCCTTGACGTAGAGCTGCGGGATGGTCGGCCAGTTCGAATAGCTCTTGATGCCGTCGCGGATGGCCATGTCGTCGAGCACGTTGATGCCCTTGTAGGGCACGCCAAGGTAGTTGAGGATCTGCACCACCTGCCCGGAGAAGCCGCACATCGGGAACTGCGGCGTTCCCTTCATGAACAGCAGCACGTCATTGGCCTTCACTTCGGCGTTGATGGTGGCGTTGATGTCGGTCATGAAACTCTCCTCGGCGCAGACGCAGGGCCCGCAAATGGTGGCCTAAGATTGGGGAACAATCGTCGTCAGCGCAAGGGCATGCAGCACACCGCCCATGTTGCCCTTCAGCGCATCATAAACCAATTGGTGCTGGCGGACCCGCGGCATGCCCCGGAATGTCTCGGAGGTGACCGTCGCGGCATAGTGGTCGCCGTCACCTGCCAGATCCTTGATCTCGACAATGGCGTCGGGGATTGCCTCCTTGATCATGCGCTTGATGTCTGTCGCCGCCATGGGCATGGTCTGTGTCTTTCCTCGTTAAACGGTCACCGCCGCATCCTCATCCTGAGCCTGTCGAAGGATGGCTCCAGTGTTGATCCGTGGTCGGCAGCCAGCGATCTCATCCTCGTCCTTCGACAGGCTCAGGATGAGGATGAGATGGCCGGTCTATCAGCCCTTGCCACCCATGAAGGCCGGAAACCAGCCTTCATGCGCGCGGCTCAGCGCATCCACTGATATTGGCGCATCCGTGCCGAGCGTCAACGCTCCGCCGCCAACATGGCCGATGATTGTTGCGGGCACGCCGGCCTTGTTTGCGTCCTCCAGCACCGATGCCGCATTCGCCGACGTGCAGGTGATGACATAGCGGGCCTGATCCTCGCCGAAGAGCGCGCCATGGACAGGGCCGGGCGGCAACGCGGTGATGGTTGCGCCACGCTTGCCGGCCATGGCCATCTCGGCCAGTGCCAGTGCGAGCCCGCCATCGGAGCAATCGTGCACGGCGCTGAGACAGCCGGCGCGGATGAAGCCCCGCACCAGATCGCCATTGCGGCGCTCGGCGGCGAAATCGACCGGCGGAGGCGCGCCCTCGGTGCGGCCGCAGACATCGCGCAGGTAGACCGACTGGCCGAGCCAGCCGGTCGTCTCACCGATCAGGATGATGGCGTCGCCGTCCGCCTTGAAGGCCACGGTGGCATGCCGGGTCACGTCCGGCAGCAGGCCGACCCCGCCGATGGTCGGTGTTGGCAGGATGCCCTGGCCGTTGGTCTCGTTGTAGAGCGAGACATTGCCGGACACGACCGGGAAATCGAGGGCGCGGCAGGCCTCGCCAATGCCCTGGATGCAGCCCACGAGCTGGCCCATGGCATGGGGGCGCTCGGGATTGCCGAAGTTCAGGTTGTCGGTGACGGCGAGCGGCGTCGCGCCGACGGCGGTCAGGTTGCGCCAGGCCTCGGCCACGGCCTGCCTGCCGCCCTCGACCGGATCCGCCTCGCAATAGCGCGGCGTGACATCGCACGTCATGGCGAGGCCCTTGGGGCCGTTCTCGATGCGGATGACGCCGGCATCGCCGCCGGGCGTGACCACGGAATTGCCGAGAATCAGGGTGTCGTACTGTTCATAGACCCAGCGCTTCGAGCACTGGTCAGGCGAGCCGACCAGCTGCAGCAGTGCCTTGCCGCTGGACAGGGGCGGCGTGACCGCGCTGGCGGCGATCACCGGCAGCTTTGGCGACGGCACCCAGGGCCGGTCATACTCGGGGGCCTCGTCGCCGAGTTCCTTGATCGGCAAGTCGGCCAAGACCTCACCTTGATGGCGGATCACGAACCTGAGCGTGTCCGTGGTGTGGCCGACCACGGCGAAGTCGAGACCCCATTTGCGGAAAATGGCCTCCGCCTCGGCTTCCTTGCCGGGCGTGAGGACCATCAGCATGCGCTCCTGGCTTTCCGACAGCATCATCTCGTAGGCGCTCATGCGCTCTTCGCGGCAGGGCACCTTGTCGAGATCGAGCTCGACGCCCAGATCGCCCTTCGCGCCCATCTCCACGGCCGAGCAGGTCAGCCCCGCCGCGCCCATGTCCTGGATGGCGTCGACGCAGCCCTTGGCCATGATTTCGAGGCAGGCTTCCAGCAGCAGCTTTTCTGCAAACGGATCGCCGACCTGAACGGTGGGGCGCTTCTCGTCCGAGTTGTCGTCGAATTCGGCTGACGCCATGGTCGCGCCGTGAATGCCGTCGCGTCCGGTTTTGGAGCCGAGATAGACGATCGCCTTGCCCACGCCCGTTGCCTTGGCGAGGAAGATCGCATCCGTCCTTGCGATCCCGACAGCCATGGCATTGACGAGAATGTTGCCGTTGTAGCGGGCGTCGAAGCCGACCGAGCCGCCAACCGTCGGCACGCCGAACGCGTTGCCGTAGCCCCCGATACCGGCGACAACACCGGCCACAAGCTGGCGCGTGCGCGGATGGTCCGGCGCGCCGAAGCGCAGGGCGTTGAGCACGGCGATGGGCCGCGCGCCCATGGTGAAGACATCGCGCAGGATGCCGCCCACCCCGGTCGTCGCGCCCTGATAGGGCTCGATGAAGGACGGATGGTTGTGGCTTTCCATCTTGAAGACGATGGCCAATCCATCGCCGATGTCGATCACGCCGGCATTCTCGCCGGGGCCCTGCAACACCCATGGCGCGGTGACGGGCAGGGTCTTGAGGTGCTTCTTCGAGGATTTGTAGGAGCAGTGCTCATTCCACATGGCCGAGACGATGCCCAGTTCCGTGATCGTCGGCTCGCGGCCCATGAGCGTGAGGAAGCGCTGGTATTCATCAGGCTTCAGCCCGTGCTCTTTCACTAGCTCCGGCGTGATCTGGATGTTGTTGGCGATCACCGCGTCGTCCCTTGCTTGCCCTGCAACCGCGCTCGCCGCTCCCGTGAAGGAGAATCTGCACCCGCTGCCATGACACTGTCCCGGATTGGGACGGCCGTTCCATTCCGGGGCAATAGCCTGCCCCATCGTGCGACACAATCACCGAAAGCGGATCATTCCGGCACAAGGGGGCATGGCGCGCCGATTGCACTCCCAGAATGATGAATTCGATCGTTCATCCGTTCAGGAACCCGACATGAGAACCTTCAGCACCTTGAGGCGGTTTCAGCGTGACGAACGCGGCACGGTGGGCATGATCTTCGGGCTGTCGATCATCCCCTTGATGGGGCTCACAGGCGTTGCGGTGGATTACGCACGGGCAACGTCGGTGCGGGCCGAACTCCAGATGGCCGCTGATGCGACGGCCCTGGCACTGGCCAAGGATGCGGTCAAGCTCGATGCCGGGCAGACCAACATCCGGGCGCAGGCCGTGTTCAACGGACACTGGGGCAAGCGTTTTGAATCGGAACTGATGTCGCTGACGGTGACGCGCGAGACCGACCGCTTCAAGGTCGAGGCCAAGGCCCATGTCAAATACTCGCTCCTGCCGATTCTCGGGCTGAACGGCACCGATGTGACGGTGACCTCGACCTCCGGTTGGGGCGTCAACAAGATCGAGATCGCGCTCGTGCTCGACAACACCGGCTCCATGGGCTGGAGCGGAAAGATGCCGGAACTGAAAAAGGCCCTGTGCGGCAACACGACCTGCTCCAACACCATGCCGACATCCGGTTTCGTGCGCCAGATGCAGGACGCCGCTATCGATGCAGACCAGATCCGCGTGGCGCTCGTGCCGTTCGACACCACCGTGCGCGTGCCGGCCTCCGTGCAGGCGAGCGTCGTGGCTGCCATGTCTACGCCGGGGACCGTCAGCTATGGCGGGGCAGGCTATTGCGGCATGGCACCGGTCACAGCGCAGCGGGTGTCATGGCTCCGCTTCGCCGACCGCGACAAGGACACGATTGCCAGCGGATGGAACGCGTCCGGGGTCTGGGTCGGGTCGGGCTGCGGTACCGGCCGCATCACCAAGGCCACCTGGCAGGGCTGCCTTTGGGACCGCGACCAGACCGGCAACCGCGATGTCACCGCCGACGGCGTCACCCCCACCAGCATCGAGACGCTGTATCCGGCGGTGACCTGCCGCTCCAACGACCTGGCCCGCATGGCCTCGCTGATGGATGTCAAGGCGAACGGCCCGCAACTGATCACGGCGCTGGCGGCGATGAAGCCATCCGGTAACACCAACCTGACCATCGGCATCAACTGGGGCATGAACATGCTGATGCCCGGCCAGCCGATGAGCAACGCCATTCCGGCAGAGCCCAATCTCAGCCGGTTCATGATCCTGCTCACCGATGGCGACAACACGGAGAACCGCCAGGGCGGCTCGGCGGCCGCGATCGATGCGCGGGCGCGCCTCGCCTGCACCAATGCCAAGGCGCAGGGCATCGTGATCTATGCGGTCCGGGTGATCGAGGGCAACAAGAGCCTGCTCCAGGACTGCTCCTCGGGACCGGGCTACTATTACGAGGTGGCGACCGCCGCGCAGATCGACGCTGTCTTCAAGGCCATCGCAGGCAGGATTGGCTCGATCAGGCTGACGAACTGAGGGGGCAGGGGCGGCCGTCAGGCCAGAAGCCTGGCCATCGCCGCACGGATGGCATCGGGGATCGGCACGGGACGCTGGCTGGCCCGGTCGACGTAGACATGGGTGAAGTGCCCTTGTGCGATGGCGAGGTCACCATGCTCCCTGAACACGCCGATCCGGTATCGCACCGATGACGAGCCGAGACGGTCGATGGCGATGCCGATGCTGACCGGCTCCGGAAAGGCGATACTTTCGGCGTAGCTGCAGCCGGTTTCCACCACCAGCCCGATGATGCTGCTGGCGGCTGGGTCGAGCAGGCCCCGGTCGATGAGCCAACCATTCACGGCGGTGTCGAACCAGGCATAGTAGACCACGTTGTTGACATGCCCGAAGACGTCGTTGTCCTGCCAGCGGGTCTGGATCGTGGTGAAATGGCGCAGGTCGGCGCGCGTCAGCCTGACTGGTTTCACCACGCGGCCTCGTAGATCGCCAGCGCGTCGGCCAGTGCCAGCGGCCGCGGATTGTTCACCAGAAGCCGCGTCTGTTTCATCGCATCCTCGCCCAGGCGCGGGATTGCATCATGCGGAATGCCGACATCGCGCAGGCGACCGGGCAGGCCAAGCCGCACCGAGAGCGCACGGAACGCGTCCGCAAGGCTGTTGCCCGGCGCTTGGCCAGGGAAGATGATCGGGGCCAGTTCGGCATAGGCCTCAGCCGCCGCCGGCGCATTGAAGGCCAGCACATGCGGCAGCAGCAGGGCGTTCGACAGGCCGTGCGGGACATGGAAGATGCCGCCGACCGGATAGGCCAGCGCGTGCACAGCAGCCACGGGCGAATTGGCGAAGGCTTGTCCGGCAAGCATCGAGCCCAGCAGCATGGCCCCGCGCGCAGCCTGATCCGCCCCATGCGACACCGCACGCTCGATGTGGCGGCCAAGCAGGGCGAGCGCCTCCCTGGCGAGGGTACGGGAGACGGGGTTGTTGTTGGCCGAGGCCGAGGTGAAGGCCTCGATGGCATGGACCATCGCGTCGACGCCGGTGGCAGCCGTGACATGGGCCGGCAGCCCGAGCGTCAGATCGGGATCGAGGATGGCCAGGTCCGGCAGCAGGATGGGCGAGACCACGCCCTTCTTTTCGGCCTCGCCGGTGGTGACGATGGCGATCGGTGTGACTTCCGATCCGGTGCCGGAAGTGGTCGGCACAAGGACCAAGGGCAGGCGCGGACCTTTGGCATTGCCGACACCATAGGACGATCCCAGATCCTCGCCCGAGCGTGCCAGAAGGGCAACGAGCTTGGCCACGTCCATTGGCGAGCCGCCGCCAAAGCCGATGATGCCGGTGACGCCAGCCTGCCGCGCCGCTTGGGCGGCCGCCAGCACGCAGTGTTCCGGTGGATCGGCGGCCACATCGGTGAACAGACTGGCCTCGATGCCGGCCGCGCCGAGGCTGGACGATGGGCCGGCCAGCAGACCTGCCTTCAGCAGGCCCGCGTCGCTGACCAGCAGCACGCGCTTGCCCACCAGCGGCAGTGCCGCTTCGCCCAGACGCGTCGCGCTGCCGGCACCGAAGATCACGGATGGCGTGGTGTTGAAGCGGAAGGGCTGCATAGGGGCTTTGTCGGTAATCCGGCGGCAAAGATCAATCGGGTTCGCAGTCCGAAAGGCGCGGACCTTGCTCCTAGCCGGCGGCTTGATCATGATCCATTGCTCCTGCGTGCCCATCTCGCACTTGCACATTCGGCCAGATGGTCCATATCCGGCCCATGACCTCCGTGCGCTATCCCTTCGACAAGCTCGCCTATTCCGTCGTGCCGATCGTGCTGTGTTCCGTTCTGGGCAATGCCGCGACGCAGCCCAGCATTCCGGTCTGGTATGCCGGGTTGATGAAGCCGGCCTTCAATCCGCCGAACTGGCTGTTCCCGATTGCCTGGACCTTGCTTTTTTCGCTGATGGCCTATGCAGTGTTCCGCATCTGGAAATGGCCGGCGACGACACCGGGTCGCAACCGCGCCCTCCTGGCCTTCTATGCGCAACTGGCGCTGAACTGCTCGTGGTCCTTCGCCTTCTTCTGGGCGCAGTCGCCGCTGCTCGGGCTGGTGGTGATCGTGCCGTTCCTGGCGATGATCATCGTCACCATCCGCGCCTTCAATGTGGTGGACCCGTTTGCCTCGTGGCTGCTGTGGCCCTATGCGGCCTGGGTCTCGTTCGCGACCCTGATCAATGTCTCGATCTGGGCGCTGAACCGCTAGGACGCTGCTCAGGCCAATCGTGGCTCAGCCCTTCCGGGTCTGCTCCAGCACGCGCGCCACGGTGCTGCGCAGTTCGGCCAGTCCGAACGGCTTGGTCAGCACGTCAACGACGATGTTCTCGAGGCTTTTCGCCCGTTCGCGCTGTTCGGCATAGCCGGTCATCAGCAGGATCACCAGATCGGGGAAATCGCGCTTGGCGGCCAGCGCCATGGCGATGCCGTCCATCAGCGGCATGCGGATGTCGCTGAGCACGAGGTCGAAGTGGCCATCACAGGCCGTGATTGCTTCAAGGGCCTCGGCACCATCACCGGCCATCTCGACCGTGTGGGCATCGAGTGCAAGCCCGCGCGCGATCAGCGCACGGACCGCCTCCTCATCATCCACAACCAGAATGCGGGCCATGTGTTCTTGTCTCAGATGCCGTCGAAGCCGGGCTGGTCGTCGGTCTCGATGACACCGACGAAGGGCAGTTGCCGATAGGAATGGGCCACATCCATGCCATAGCCCACGACGAAGTAGTCCGGGCAGACAAAACCGACAAAATCGGGCGTGATGGCGACGGCGCGCTTGCCGGGCTTTTCCAGCAGCACGGCGCTCATCACCTTTCTGGCACCGCGCGCGGCGAGCAGGTCCTTGGCGAAGGTCAGCGTGCGGCCCGATTCCAGGATATCATCGACCAGCAGCACATCGCGTCCTGCCACCTCGCTCTGCACGTCGCGCAGGATCTCGACCTGGCCTGACGAGACGGTTGCCTCGCGATAGGATGACAGGTGCACGAATTCGACCTGCGGGCTCAGTCCGGCCTTGTGCATGGCCCGGATCAGGTCGGCAGCAAACATGAAGCTGCCCTTGAGCACGGCGACAACCAGCAGGTCGACGGGTTTGGTCGCAGCGACAGCTTCGGCGATCTCGCGGTTGCGCCCGGCAATGGCAGCCTCGTCATACAGCACGCGGATGCGGCGATTTTTGGCCATGTCTGGCTCCGGATGGGTCTGGCACCGCAGGCATGCGGCGCGTGTTGTCAGGTTCTGGCGCGTGCGACGATAGCCTGATCCGCGAAACGGACCTCGACATGGCGACCTGCCTCTGGGGGTGTCGCAAGCCTTGTGCGGAAATGCAATGCTTCACCGGGTTTGAGGCTGGTGCGCGGGGGCTCCGTCGTCCACGAGTAGAGCGTGCTGCCATCGGCGGCGCTGACCCGGACCTCGATCAGCGGCACAGGCACCGTGCGGCGGTCGACGCTGATGACCTGGCCCTCGACCACGAGGAAGCGCTGGTCGCCCTCGCGGTGCAGGGTCGAGCGGATCTCGGCGAAGTCGAGGCCGTTGATGTTGACCTCCAGTCCGAGCTTGGCGAACAGCATGGCGGACGACGGCGCGAGCCGCACCACGGCGTCGCGCTGCACGATCAGGGCCGCAAGGATGAGCGCGCTGGCGATGCCGATGCCGGCGGGGCCCTTCAGCAGACGACTGATCCCGCCTCCGGCTCCGGTGGGACCCTTGGCAGAACCCCTGGCGGCACCGCGCCGTTTTGGCTGGGTTGACGGATGGGGCTTCTTGCCGCCCCGCGCACCTGTCGCTGCGCGGCGGTCCCTGCGGCCGGGCAGCAGCCGGGCCATCCAGCCGCGCCAGCCGGGTTTGCTGTCCGTCTTGTCGGCGCTTGCATCTTCGGGCGGCAGTTCGGAAAGATCGGGATGGCTGGCCTCGGCGGCTTCCGCCTCGCTCCGGGCTGCGGCCAGTTCCTGCTCGAACAGGCCGTCCAGAGCATCCTGCTCGGCGCTGCTGCCTTCCGCGGCACTTTCGGATGGCGTGGTGACAGCGGGCTCAGGTACAGGTCCGGGCTCCTGCTCGAGGCCGGCCTCGGCCAGCCACGCTGCCGCAAGATCATCATCCGCGCTCGGCGTCTTGACGGGGGCGGGCGCTGCAACCGGCGCAGGAGGAGAAGCCGGCACTGCGGGTGGCGCCGGCACCATGTCGCCGGCCTTGGCGGCAGCCGGGGCGTCATCGGTGCCGGCCTCCGGCAATCTGGCGAAGAAGTCGGAGCGGCAACTGGCGCAGCGCACCATCCGGCCCTCCGGGCCGATCTTGTCGTCATCAATGCTGTATCTGCTTGCGCAGGTCGGGCAGACAATGAGCATGGCGAATCAGTGTGACAATCCGGCGAGGTCTAGAAAAGGATTGTCGCCAGTTGGCCGTGTTCATGGTTAACGCTTGGTGAAGACGGGCAAGACCTCCGGGTCTGGAGAGGCGACAATGGTCCGGTTTGAAGGCGTCGGCCTTCGCTACGGGATGGGACCGGAGGTGCTGAGGGATATCACCTTCAGCGTCGAACCGCGCTCGTTCCAGTATCTCACCGGGCCGTCGGGAGCGGGCAAGACCACGCTGCTCAAGCTGATGCTGCTGTCGCTGAAGCCGACGCGCGGGCTGGTCAACCTGTTCGGCCACGATGTCACCCGCCGCCAGAACGACGCCCTGAGCGCGGCGCGGCGGCGCATGGGCGTGGTGTTCCAGGATTTCCGTCTGCTCGACCATCTCACCGTCTACGAGAACGTCTCCCTGCCGATGAAGGTGAAGGGGCGGGAGGAGGCAAGCTATCGCAGCGAGGTCGTCGAGTTGCTGCGCTGGGTCGGGCTCGGCGAGCGCATGCACTCGATCCCGCCGGTGCTGTCGGGCGGCGAGAAGCAGCGTGCGGCGATCGCACGGGCCCTGATCGTCAAGCCGGAGTTGCTGCTAGCCGACGAGCCAACCGGCAATGTTGATCCAACCCTGGCCCGCCGCCTGCTCAGGCTGTTCATGGAGCTTCAGCAACTGGGAACCGCCGTCGTTATCGCCACGCATGATCTCAACCTGATGGACCAGCACGATGCGCGCCGCCTCGTGCTGGCCAACGGCTATCTGCACGTGGATGGCTGAGGCGATGGCGCGTGGTCCAGTCTCGCTGATCGGCGCGGTGCGCGGCAGGCTGTCCGTCTGGCTCGGGCGGCGGCGTGAGGCCCATGCCGCCGCTTCCGGAGAGGCCGGCGCGGCGCGGCGCGGCATGATGCCGGACATTCCCGGCCTGCCGGCGGGCCTCAAGCGCGATCAACCCCTGATCCCGGTGGATTCCGCCGCCAGCCGTGCGCGCGTGGCCGTGATCGCAATCCTGACCTTTCTGGCCGCACTGGCCGGCGGCGCGGCCCACATGGTGGCAC
>JAPLOV010000115.1 GCA_026400565.1 Hyphomicrobiales bacterium
ATCATCGCGTGGCGCGAGATCGCCGAACCGGGCGTCGCCGCGCAGCGCCAGGGGACAGCGCCAGGGGACAGCGCCAGGGGACAGCGCCAGGGGACAGCGCCAGGGGACAGCGCCAGGGGACAGCGCCAGGGGAAAGCGCCAAGGGAAAAGCTCCCCGTCTTTGCATGGCCGCCATTCGGCACGTTGACAGTGCCGTCGGAAGAGCGTTCCGCTGAATGACGACGGTGCTTCCGTCGCCGGAGTTTGCGACGGTGCGCTCACGCCCGGTGCCTTTCCGGCTCAGCAGACGTCCATGGGATTCAGATCAAATGATGTCAGGACAAACCTGATAGACATATCTCATAAGATATGTGATAAACACATGATGCGATGTGTTCTCGATACCTCGGCCCTTGTCTCTGGCCTTCGCAGCCGCAACGGCGCGTCTTTCGCACTGCTACGGCTCATCGCCGCAAAGCGCGTGGTACCGCTTCTCTCGATCGCCTTGTTTCTCGAGTATGAGGACGCGCTGAAACGAGAAGAGCAGCGGATGCATCACGGATTTTCGCTGGAGGAGATCGATGCCTTGCTGGGGGAGCTGGCGGCCCTGGCGGAATCGGTCGATGTGCATTTCCGCTGGCGGCCGCAGACGACGGACCCGTCGGACGAGTTCGTCATCGAGGCGGCGGTCAATGGCCGCGCCGAGATGATCGTCACGCACAACGTCCGGCATCTGGAAGGCCCTGCGCGGCGCTTCGGGATACCGGTGTTCCGACCCGGTGAAGTTTTGATGAGGATACGATCATGAGCAAAGCCTCCTATCCCCTGAAACTGCCCCGTTCGATCAAGGACGCAGCGACGCGCCTGTCCAAGGCCGACGGCGTTTCGCTCAACCAGTGGATCGCCTCGGCGGTGGCGCAGAAGATCGGAGCGGTCGAGACGGCCGAGGTGTTCTTGAAGGAGCGGGCGGGGGGGCGCGACGGCTCCTTGCTGTCTGCGTTCCTGGACCGGATCAAGGATGCGCCGGCGGATGCCGAAGACCGGTTGCCGGACGTGCAGCTGCGCTGATCCGGGCTGGCTTGGCCGGCTCGACACCTTTCAGGCTGCGGCGGGCGCCGCCGCGCGCTGCGATCGGTCTGCGGGGCCGCCATACAGGCCGTCAGATCCTGTCAACCTGCTGACCGGCGGCCGTGCGAAGACGGGGAGCTATCCCCTGGCGCTACGCGGCGAGGCCCAGTTGACCACGTTCGCGTGTCGATCCTTTGCGAGCCTGGCGATTTCTGAGCCAGCGCAAGGAATGTGGCAGGCCAGGGACGCAAGAATCATGCGCTTGATGTGTCCGGGCGAACAGGAAGCCAGAACATGCGCATTGTCTTTGCCCTTGGTGACAGCGCCCTTTTTCCGCACGGCGAAAGGCTGGCGGGGGACCATCAGGTGCGTGGCATCCGGGACGCAGCTGCGGCTCTGGCACCGGTCTGCGCCGCCGGCCATCAGGTCGTGATGACACACGGCAACGGTCCACAAGTCGGGTTGCTGGCGCTTCAGGCGGCGGCCACGCCGGACATCCCCTATCCGCTTGATGTGCTGGATGCAGAGAGCGCCGGCATGATCGGCTATCTGATCGAACGGCAACTGATGAACGTGCTGCCCGGCGGGGCCTGGTCGCTGCCCTTCTGACGCAAGTCCGGGTTGATCGCCATGATCCTGCCTTTCGCAAGCCGGGAAAGCCGATCGGTGCCATCTATGCCGAGAGCGAAGCACGCGCCCTGGCAGCCGAGCGCGGCTGGCGGGTCGCCGCAAATGCCGATGGCTGGCAGCGCGTGGTGCCATCGCCTGCCCCGCTCGAAATCCTTGAAGCGCGCCTCATCGAACTTCTGGTCGAGCAGAATGTGATCGTGATCTGCACGGGCGGGGGCGGCATTCCCGTGATCGAGCTGGAGGATGGCAGCCTGCCGGGATCGAGGCCGTGATCGACAAGGATGGCGCCAGTGCCCTTCTTGCCTGTCAGTTCCGCGCCGACTGGCTGGTGATGCTCACCGACGTCGATGCGCTCTATCTCGACTGGGGTACGGAAATGGCCCGGGCTGTCAGGCATGTGACAGCGCGCGCGCGCGACCCGGGATTTCGCACCCGGATCGATGCACCCGAAGGTTCGTGCGGCCTGCGGATTTGTCAACAAGACCGGCAAGCGGGCCGGCATCGGAGCGCTCAGGGACGCCAGCGCCATCATCGAGGGCGCCGCCGGAACCATCATTTCGGCCGATGCGGGCCAGCTGGACGACCCGGGCTGGCAACACGGCAGAATGATCACGCGCCTGCAACCACGACGATGAAGGCCGAAGGACAGACCAGCCGCTGTCGTATTGCCCTGGCGGGACATGGCATTGCCCTGGCGGGACGCGGCTGATGGCCGAGCCTGCGCCCGGCCACGTGGTGATTGCGTCGCAACGTGCCAGGAGCCGGAGCGCTGACGTGCTGTCGTGAAGCGTCACCGTGTCCGGTTTGGCGGATTGCTCAGGCTCGATCGCAGGAACCGCCGAGGCGCTTCAGTTGCCAGGCATTGTGGATCACCAGCTCGCCGTGATGGCGGCCAATCGTGATCACGCCCCTGCGCTGAAGGTCGGTCATCGTGCGGCAAACCGTCTCCAGCGAAAGGCCGAGATAGTCGCCGATCTCGCCTCGGGTCAGCGGCAGCTGGATGGATAAGCAAAAATCGTCGGATGGCCGCTCGATGCGCGAACTCGCGCGTTGCCCGGCAAATCGCGAAAGCAGCGCGCAGACCCTCTCATGGGCTGTCATGCGACCAAGGCCCAGGGCATGTTCCTGCGCCGCACAAAGCTGGCGCTCGATCTGATGCTCGACCACCCAGCCAAGTTCGGCGTGGCGTTCGAGTTCGCTCTTGCGGCAGGCGCGCAGCACCGATGGCTGCAAGGTCTCGCAGGTTGCGGAATACACATGATCGTGCGCCAAGCCGCAGATGCCGCCGGGCAGCACGATGTCGACCAACTGGCGGCGACCATCCTCCAGGTACTGCTGAACCATCACCGCGCCCTGTTCGACCCAGAACAGATGCGTGGCCGGGTCGCCATGGTGGCATACGACCTGCCGCCGTGCGAAGGTCTGCGGCATCCCGAGATCCGGCACCCCAAGACTGCTGATGCGTACCGCGGCAAGACACGGCGGCAATGCCCTGCCGTCGAATTCTTCGCGGACGCGCGCCATTTGCACCTCAGGTGTCGCCGGGTTGGATTGCATCCTGGAACGTGCCGCTCCCAACAACTCGAGAGGGCAGGACCAGCACGCTCATGCCGAAACGTGGCGGCATCAAGGACGCAATCACCCGATCGGTCCCGGGAAGGAATCTCAGGCCGGCTTTGCCGGGCAGGTGGACAGACCCATGATCGTGTAGGCAGGGCAGGTGCCGAACACAGCTGTCATGATAGGCACAGCACCGATCCAGCCGACCCAGTTCCATCCGGTTGCCGGGACAATGTATCCAGTTGCGAAGGCGATGAGTGCAACGCCCACAATGACACGCAAGATGCGATCGATGGTGCCGACATTGGTGATCATGACTGGTCCCCTTTTTCAATCCGATGCCGGGAACGCTAGGCTGGATATGGCCAGCAAACGCTGACCCTCATCAAGGTGCCGGAGCGCTGCCACGCGACGAAGAGCAAAGGCTGCCGCGATGCCATTGGTCAGAGCCGATATTGCACCATCAGCGTGCTGTCGCCCGTTTCGCTGTGCATGACCTCAAAGCCAAGCTTTCGGCACATGTCGAGCATGCGGCCATTCTCGGCCAGGACCTGCCCGGTGATGGCATGATAGGTTTCGGCCCGTGCAAAGGCGACCAGCCGTGTCATCAGCGCGTGACCGATCCCCCTGCCTTGCCGGTCGGAACGGATGATGATCGCATACTCGGCCTGGTCATGGTTGGCATCACCATGCAGACGTGCCACGCCCAGAATGTCATGCGATGCCGGATCAATGGCGACGAAAGCCATTTCCCTGGCGTAGTCGAGTTGGGTCAGTCGGGCGATCAGAACCATGTCGACCGAGCGCATGGCTGCGAAGAAGCGCATCTGAAGATCATCCGCCGAACAGTGTCCGAGCATGTCCCGCGGATAGGGCCGGATGGCGAAATCCCGCCGACCCGGAAGGTCGCTGCTGCCAGGCGCAATCTGGACCCGCGCATCAAGCGCCACGGCGCCCATTTCGTCACACAGGACCGGATTGAGGTCGATGCCGATGATCTCCTGCTGATCCTCGATCAGCCGCGAGACGCGCACCAGGATGTCCGCAATGATCCCGGCATCCGCCGCCGCCACATTGCGATACCCACGGAGCAGGCGCGAAACGCGCGTGCCGGCGATCAGGTCACGTGCCTTTGCCAGATCGAGAGGCAGCAGAGCCATGGCCTTGTCGTCGATCACTTCGACCGCCGTGCCGCCATGGCCGAACAGGATCACCGGACCGAAGGTCGGATCGACAGCGACGCCGATGATCAGCTCGCGGGCATGGGGCCTCAGGATCATGGGCTGGACGGTCACGCCATCGATGCGCGCATCGGGCCTGGAGACGCGGGCCCGGGCGAGAATACCGTCAGCGGCCTGCTGCACCGCTTCCGCCGAAGCCAGGCCAAGCCGCACCCCGTCGACATCGGACTTGTGGACGATGTCGCGTGACTGGATCTTGACCACGCAGGGTTCGCCCCTGGCGAGGAATTCGCCTGCGACACTGGCAGCGTGCCGGCCATCGGTGGCAAGCCTGACGGGGGTGGCGGTGATGCCGTAAGCGTCGAGCAGATCGCTGACCTCGACCGGGTTCAGCCACGCGCGTGCCTCGGCCGCGGCCCTCTGGATGGCGCTTCGGGCCTTGTCGCGCTCAGGCGCGATGCTCCCGGTGAGCGGTGGCGGAATCTCCAGCAGCGCAGCGCCGGTCCGCTGCAGCGTCATCAGTTGGGTGATGCCGGCAATGGCCGCAGCTTCGGTATCGTAGCTCGGGATGCCCGCCTCCTCGAACTGCTGCTTTCGATCCGGCGCGGAGCCAAGCCAGACACTGAAGATGGGCTTGGTGCCCGCCCCGTTCCCGCCCGTGGCCTTCGCTGCTGCGATCACCGCGTCGGCTGCATCGTGCGCAGAGGTCAGCGCGGTCGGGCAGTTCATCACCAGAACGGCATCGTTGCCGTCATCTGCCAGAAGCACATTCATGGCATCGGCATAACGCCGGGCCGGTGCATCGCCGATGATGTCAACCGGGTTGGCGCGCGACCATGTGGCCGGGAGGGCCGCATCAAGCCGGGCCAGGGTGCCTTCGGAGATTGCGGCAAGCTTGCCGCCGACATCTTCCAGCCTGTCGACAGCCAGGACGCCAAGCCCGCCGCCATTGGTCAGGATCGCCAGCCGGTCACCGGCGAAAGGCTTCTGCACCGCAAGTGTGCTGATGGCCGTGAACAGATCATCCAGATCGAACACGCGCAGGCACCCGGCCCGCCTGAATGCGGCGTCGTAGACCAGATCAGAGCCAGCCAGCGCGCCTGTATGCGTCGCAGCGGCCCTCGCTCCCTGTTCGTGCCGTCCGGCCTTGATCACGATGACAGGCTTGATGCGGGCAGCCTTGCGGGCAGCCGACAGAAACTTGCGGGCATTGGTGATCGCTTCCACATAAAGGACGATCACACTGGTGGAGGCGTCTTCGGCAAAATGGTCGAGACAATCGCCGAAATCGACATCGATGGCATCACCAAGCGATACAACACCTGAAAACCCGATCTGGCGCTGGATGGCCCACTCGACCACGCCCGCTGCAATGGCTCCCGATTGGGAGATGAGAGCAACGGGCCCTTGCCGCGGCAACTGCCTTGCGAAGCTGGCGTTGAGGCTGGCGCGCGGGGCGAGCACGCCCAGGCAATTGGGACCAACAAGCCTCAGGCCAGCGGCGCGTGCCCGAAGCCCGATGGTTCCGGCCAGCGAGGCCGGGCCATGGCCGAGACCGGCCGTCAGCACAATCGCCGTCTGCGCGCCAATTCTGATGGCATCGTCGATCACATCCGGCACGGCATGCGCGGGCGTTGTGACGATGACCAGATCCGGTGGGGTCGCAAGCGCGCCCAGCGACGCGTGACAGGGAATGCCGAAGACCGCGTCGTGCTTCGGGTTGATGGCCTGCAGCACGCCCTTGTAGCCGCCTTGCTGCAAGCTGCTCAGCACGATGCCGCCGAGTGACCCGGCGCGCGGGCTTGCACCGACGACGACAACGCTGAGAGGATCAAAAAGCTTGTCCAGCCGATAGGTGCTCATCCGGACTCCCTGTATCGGCCAATCTTGAACACCGTGCGACATCAGGCAGTGGCGTCGGTCGCTTCCTGGATTTCACGGGTCACACCGCCAGACAGCCCTTCGGCGGCGCAACCGTGGCCGCAGCTTCGCACCATTGCAGGCTGCAATTATGAGCTGCATCAAGGATCGCTGCCTCTGACTTGCTTACATTGAGCGGTATGGGACGAAAATCGGTCACGACGGCAGGAGGGGTATTTGGCCTTTCATCGATGGTCTTCGCGTGCGCCCTTGTGTCTCCGGTGGTGATGCCAGCGGGTGCGCAAGGCTTCGGAGATCCAGCGGCAGGGCGCGTCATCGCGTCGGCGGAGTGCGCGCAATGCCATCGCATCTCGGAACGGGAACATGACCCGAACCGGACGCCGCCCGACTTCGGCGCCGTCGCCAACATGCCGTCCTTTACCGAACTGTCGATGCGGGTATTCCTTCAAACCCCACACGGGCAGATGCCGCGCCTTCAGTTCACCCGGACCGAACTCGATGACATCATCGCCTATCTTGCCAGCCTGAGACGGCGCTGACACCGAAGCGCGCGCCGCGGAAAGGCCGTGCAGACCGTCCAGAGGGCAGACGAGCCATCTGCCATGAGTTCTGCCATGAGTTCCGCCCGAACGCAGACGCCGGTGCGTTAGAAGCCCCTCAGCGGAAGAACAAGAAAGTCACCAGCACGAAGATCGGGATCAGGATCGCGCCGCTCCAGAGCATGTAGCCGAAGAAGCTCGGCATCTTCACGCCCATGTCCTTGGCGATGGCATAGACCATGAAGTTGGGCGCGTTGCCGATGTAGGTGTTGGCGCCCATGTAGACCGCGCCCGTCGAGATCGCCGCCAGCGTGATGGCAAGCTTGCCCATCAGCTCCTGCGGGTTGCCCCCGGCCAGTTCGAAGAACACCAGATAGGTCGGCGCATTGTCGAGGAACGACGACAGTGCACCCGTCAGCCAGAAATACATGACGTTGTTGGGGCTGCCATCCGGGTTGGTCACCAGCGCCACCAGCGGAGCCGCAGCGCCGCCCTTGCCGGCAGCCAGAATGGCGAGGACCGGCACGATGCAGACGAAGATGCCGGCGAAGAGCTTGGCCACCTCCAGGATCGGGCCCCAGTTGAAGCCGTTGGCCTCGCGGTATTCCTTGCGGGCGAACTTGAGCGAGGCGAACGCTGCGGCCAGCATGATCAGGTTCGACGCGATGTCCTGAAGCGCCAGGTCGACACCAAGCACCTTGAAGCTGATGCCTGGCTTCCACTCGGCCCGGAGCA
>JAPLOV010000202.1 GCA_026400565.1 Hyphomicrobiales bacterium
GGGCACAGCTCCCGGTGGCCGGACCGGTGCCGGACGCATCGATGCCATCGCCACCACCCGCATCCTGCGCTTTGCCGATGATGTGACGATCCGCATCAGGCCCCGCGTCGACGGCTCGCGCATCGACGTGCGCTCGGTCTCACGGCTGGGCCGGCACGATCTTGGCACCAATGCAAGGCGCATCCAGTCCTTTCGCGACGAGGTGCAACTGCTGCTGGCGCGCTGAGCGGCTCAGGCCGGCTCGAACACCGCATCGAGTGCCGGTGCGCCGGACGGGCAGCGGACAAGGTCACGCTGCACCAGATCTTCGAGATGCGCGAACGTGGACAGCGCCGCCGCCCCGACCAGTGCCGGCGGCAGCCCCTCATAGACCCTCGCCACGATGGCGGCGATCAGCCTGTCGCCTTGGCGCACCCGCGACAGGATGCTCGCCTCGCGCAGGCGGCGATGGCTGACCAGCGCCCGGACGAAGCGGTTCGGATCACGCACCGGCCCGCCGTGGCCCGGCCAGTAGACGCTCTCGTCACGGCCCTTCAGCTTCTCCAGCGAGGCCATGAAATCGGCCATCGAGCCGTCAGGCGGCGCAACGATGCTGGTTGACCATGCCATTACGTGATCGGCCGACATCAGCGCCTTCTCCTCCCGCAGGCTGAAAGCCAGATGGTTGGCCGTATGCCCCGGCGTCTCGACGGCACCCAGCGTCCAGCCCGGCCCGTTGATCGCGTCGCCCTCGGCCATGGCGAGATCCGGCGTATAGGCATGGTCGACCGACGCATCGAGCGGGCTGATTTCGCCGAGCGCCAGATCGCGCGCGCGCCGATGCGGCCCGCAGCCCACAACCAGGGCTCCCGTCAGCGCCTTCAGCGCCGGCACACCGGGCGAATGGTCGCGGTGCGTGTGCGACACCACGATGTGGCTCACGCTCTCGCCCGCCAGAGCCCTGGCCAGCACGGCAAGGTGAGCCGGCGAATCGGGCCCCGGATCGAGCACGGCCACGGTGCCATGGCCGATGATGTAGGTGCAGGTGCCAGTGAAGGTGAACGGCCCCGGATTGGGTGCCACCACCCGCCGGATGAGCGGCGAGACAGCCACCACGCGGCCTGCTTGCGTGTCCATGTTCCGGTCGAAACTCAGGTCATCCACCATGCGGCTGCTTTCCATTGGGAGTGGTGCCTGCTTTCGGCTTGTGAGCACTCCAGCGACCTCATATACAGCCTTTAACCGACCTTGAATGCCAACTCCAAAGGATCTGCCCCATGGCCGAAGCCGCCCTGCGCACTGCGCCTGCCCCTACCCTGTTCGACGCAGCCTTTCCAAGGCTTCTTGACGGGCTATCGGCACCGCTGCGCGGCGTTGTGCTGGCCATGGCCGGTTCGTTGCTGCTGATCATCTCGGCCAAGGTTCAGGTTCCGATGTGGCCGGTGCCCATGACCATGCAGAGCTTCGTGGTCCTGTTCCTCGGAGCCGCCCTCGGTCCGCGCCTCGGCGCCGCAGCCGTGGCGCTGTATCTTGGCCAGGGCCTTGCCGGCTTGCCTGTCTTCGCCATGCCCGGCGCGGGCGGCCCGGCCTATTTTCTCGGCACCACCGGCGGCTTCCTGCTCTCGTTCATCCCGGCAGCCTGGGTGGCCGGCAGCTTCGCCCGGCGCGGCGCCCCGCTGGTCCGCGTCGCATCCGGCATGGTGCTGGCCCATGCCCTGATCCTCGGCCTGGGGATGCTCTGGCTCGCCTACCTGGCACAGTTGGCCAGTGGTGCCACCGGCATCGGTCTTGAGCGCGCCTTCGCCGTCGGTGTACAGCCCTTCGTGCTCGGCTCGCTCGTCAAGGTGGCGCTGGCGACGGCGCTGGTCGCTGCCGGCTGGTCAGCGCTCCGCCGCCGCTGAAGCGCTCAGGCTTCCATCATCAGGTGGATGCCGTCGGGCATCAGCGCGATTGTTACAGCCGAACCGGCCACCAGCCCGGTTCGCCGTGCATAGTGCGCCGGCAAGGTCATTGACAATTCGGGCCTGTCCGGCCCGTCCAGCCTGACCTTGACCGAAACGCTCTCGCTCAGGTGCACAAGATCGCTGATCGTGGCCGCGAAGCGGTTCGGCGTCTCATCGGCGACGGTCATGTCGGTCCGGCTGATCAGCACCTGCGTCGCGGGGATGGCCCACGACACGGCCTGGCCCGGCGCGATCCCGGAAAAACCCCCGGGCGCATGCGCTTCGATGCTGCGCCCCGCCCAGTCGAGCCAGATCCGCGATGGGTCCGCACAGCTGACGCAAGCCGAAAACACGTTCTTGAGGTCGACCAGCGCGGCGGCGCGCACGCTGGCCGGCCGGGCGAGAACATCGCGCGGCGTGCCGGTCTGGATCACCCGCCCCTGGTCGATCAGGCACATGCGCCCAGCCACGCGCGCCGCTTCGTCGAAGTCATGCGTCACGAACAGGATCGGCAGCGCGAGGCTGAGGGTCAGTTCGCGCAACTCGACATAGAGCCGCTGGCGCGTCACCTTGTCGACCGCCGAGAAGGGCTCATCCAGCAAGAGCACGTCCGGGTCGCGTGCCAGGGCCCGCGCCACGGCCACCACGGTCCAGCAAGGCCAGCGCCCGCGACCGCCGCGCCTCTGCCGGCAGATGCCCAAGCGCGGTCATGACGTTTGCCAGCGCGGTCATGTGCGGAAACAGGGCATAGTTCTGGAACACCAGCCCAACGCGGCGCAGATACGGCGGCACATCGATGCCGCATTCGGTGTCGAGCCAGACCTGCCCGTTGACGACCACGCGGCCATGGCGGGGCCGATAGAGCCCGGCGACAGCCCTCAGGATCGTGGTCTTGCCACTGCCGGAGGGGCCGACCAGCGCCATAACCGAGCCCGCTTCCGAGCTGATGCTGGCATCGAGCGGAATCGGCCCGGACTGGCGCAGGCTGATCGAGAGCGCGGCGTCAGCCATGGCGTTTTCCGACCCGCGCAGAGAGCCCGTAAGTGATGCTCAGCGCCAGCAGCGACAGCGCCAGCAGCAGCAGCGACATCGCGCCCGCACCGGCATTGTCGAACGCCTGCACCCGGTCATAGATGGCAATCGCCACGGTGCGTGTCTCGCCGGGTATCGATCCGCCAACCATCAGCACGACACCGAACTCGCCAAGGGTGTGCGCGAAGGTCAGCACCAGCCCGGTGACGATGCCGGGCCAGGCCAGCGGCAGGTCGATCCGCGCCAGCACCTGCCAAGGCGAAAGGCCGGAAACAGCGCCCGCCTCCCGCACATCGCGCGCAATGGCCTCGAAAGCGCGCTGCATGGGCTGGATCGCAAAGGGCAGGTTGACGATGACCGAGGCCAACAGCAGCCCCTCGAAGCTGAAGACCAGGCCGCGTCCGAACAGCCTGAACCACACCTCGCCGATCGGCGATGCGACGCCGAACCCGACCAGGAGATAATAGCCGATCACGGTGGGCGGCAGCACCAGCGGCAGGGCCAGCGCCGCTTCGACCACCCCTTTCCCCCGGAAATCACTGAAGGCCAGCCAACGCCCGATCCAGATGCCAACCGGCAGCAGGATCAGCACCGTCAATGCGGCCAGCCTTAGCGAGAGGGCAAGAGCAATCCAGTCCATGTGACCCGGTCTGGCAAGTCCGCGAAAGAAAGACAATGAAAGATTGCGGTCCAGCCGCCGGAACGGCGGGTTGCCTGTCTGCTACAGCGGCAGCGAAAAACCATAGCGCTCCAGCACGGCCCGCGCCGACGGGCCTTGCAGGTAGGCATGGAACAGGGCTGCAGACCCTCCGGCCTGCTTCAGCAGCACCATGCGCTGGGCCAGTGGCCTGTGCCATTCGGCGGCGATCAGCGCGTGCCGTCCGGTCTGCGCCAGTTGCGGGGCCTTGACCAGGGACAGCGCCACGATGCCGCCCTCGGTCGATCCGCTCAGGGCAAACTGCGCCGCTTGGCTGACGTTCTCGCCCAGCACCAGCCGGGGCCGGATCACCTCCCAAAGGCCGGCATGGCGCAGGGCTTCCTCCGCAGCACGGCCATAGGGCGCGTGCTCGGGATTGGCGATGGCAAACCGCCTGATGCGTCCGTCAGCCAGCGCAGCCTTCAGCCCTTGCAGCCCCTCGTCGACCACCAGCGGCGAGGCGTGTGGTGCGAGCAGCACAATGCGGCCGATGCCATAGAGCGCGCCGCGATCCCGCGTCAGGCCCTCGTCCGCCAGCTGGAAGACGAAATCCTCGTCCGCCGACATGAACATCTCGAACGGCGCTCCCTGGGCGATCTGTCGGCGGAAATTGCCGGATGAACCATAAACCGGGATAATCTCCAGCCCCGTTTGCTGCCGGAATACGGCGATAATCTCGTCAAGCGCGAACTTGAGGTCGGAGGCAGCGGCCACGCGGGGCACAGAAGCCTGCCGCGCCTGGCCGCGAGCAGCTCCGCCGCAGGCCAGCACGGCCGCAGAGCCGGCCATCAGCAGCGCATGACGCCGGCTTGCAATGATGTTGACAGGTGACATCGGCCACTCCGGTTGCAATCGGCACCGCTCCGGAACGCCAATCAGCCATCCTCGAAGAAGGCGTCGAACGATGCAAAGGTTAGTCAAGGCTCCCTGCCCTGACAACGGGTGCTGCCGTCGCAGCCTTGCGCCGGTCAGGCGCCGGCGCGGCGCACCATCTCCCGCTCCCAGTCGAGCGCATGCCCGATGATGGTGGCAAGATCGTTGAGCTTCGGCTGCCAGCCCAGGTCATGGCGCAGCCTGTCGGCATTGGCCACGATGGAGGCCGGATCGCCGGGCCGGCGCGGCCCCTGCCGGACCTCGAAATCGATGCCCGAAAGGCTGCGGATCGTGTCGATCACCTGCCGGACCGAGTATCCCTTGCCATAGCCGGCATTGACCAGCACGCTGGCACCTCCGGAACGCAGGTGGCGCAGCGCCGACCAGTGCGCCTCCGCCAGATCACTGACGTGGATGTAGTCCCGCACGCAGGTTCCGTCCGGCGTCGGATAGTCCTGGCCGAACACCTCCATATGGCTGCGCTGTCCGAGGGCCGCCTGCGATGCCACCTTGATCAGGTGCGTCGCTGCCGGCGATGACTGGCCATAGCGTCCCTTCGGATCAGCCCCTGCCACGTTGAAGTATCGCAGGACGGCATAGCGGATGCCGTGGGCCGCGGCCGCATCGCGCAGCATCATCTCGCTCATCCATTTCGAGGTGCCGTAGGGCGACACCGGCATTGGCGCATGGCTTTCTGACAAGGGCTCCAGCGACGCCTCGCCATAGACCGCGGCCGTCGAGGAGAAGATGAACTCCTTGACCCCGCCAGCCACGGCAGCCGCAATCAGCGTGCGCGTCTTGACCGTGTTGGCGAGATAGTAGCCAAGCGGATCAGCCATCGATTCCGGCACGACGATGCGCGCCGCGAAGTGGATGATCGAACGCACGTTGTGGGCGCGGATGGCACCCAGAACCGCTTCGAAATCGCCAGCATCAGCCACCACG
>JAPLOV010000055.1 GCA_026400565.1 Hyphomicrobiales bacterium
CACTTTCGGATTGCCGACACACTGGATAACGTTCTGGCAAAGATCGAAGACGATCTGCTGGCACAGAGCAGCCAAGCCAGTCCGAGTGCCGATGACCATGATACTGAGGCTGATCTAGCTCACGTGTTACGGCAAGTCGGCCACCAGATGCAGCTTTCCGCAGGCGATGAGTTGCTGGCTCAAGGCTCGCAATGTGATCATCTCGTCGTACTGCTGAGGGGCCGTTTGCGCGCAACCGTTACGGATGCCGACCAGTCAAGGCGTATCGTCAATCGCTTCTTGCCAGGAGCTATTGTTGGCGAAATCGCGTTTTATACCGGTGCTGAGCGGACAGCGAGCATCTCGGCTGAAACCGATGCGACTGTGCTACGGATTGACGTCATCGACGTTGCAACAATGGAACGTGATGATCCGGCGACAGCCATGCAGTTCCACAGAACATTAGCGCGGCTGCTGGCAAGACGACTGACAACTGCGAGGCAGCTTCTGGACGACGCGGAAATCTAGAAGGGCAAACGCATGATCCGGCGCGGTCACTGCATCCTCAAAGAACCAGGTGCCAGGGGCGAACCCCGGTGCTCCCGCAGCTTGTTGGATAGCATCAAATGCTTGCAGGAATTTGGGCAGGATCAGCCTTCGGAGCCAATTGGGGGTAAATTGGCGTGCCGGTTCATAGGTGATCTCCGCAACCTCCACGGCATGACCGATTAGCCCTCTCCCCCGCTTCACCGTCAGCCTTGCCATCGGTCAGCCCGGTCCGGTGCTCCTGCGTGCGAGACCTTGCGTGCCAGTGCTCAGCGCGAAATGGTCGAGATACGTCGACAGAGGGCCTTGTTTCACGAGCCACTGCCGCCGTGCAAATGTCTCTGCTTCGTCCACATCACCGTTCGCGATAATGACGCCGTAGACGTCAGCCGCATAGTTTGCCGTAATCAACTCGTTGACAACATCAAGAAGGACCTTGCCGGGCTCTCGCTCGAGCGGGTCGCCATAGCCGCCGGCGCCCGCCTGTATATGCAGGAAGACGTCGTCGCGCTTCATCGGCACACTGGCAAATGGACAGACTGGCAGCACCGTCTGCCCCGGGCCCGGATTGATGAAGTTCCACGATGGTGTACCCGGCAGACCGCCGAACAGACCATACGGCAGCACGGCACGCCGGTCGGAGCGCATGACCAGTTCCGCCTCTTCTTCGAGCAGACGATAACCGCGCATGAGCGCGGCGCCCCCGCGGTGCCGGCCAGGCCCCCCGGAATTCTCCACGAAGGCGTAACAGGTGATCTCGACCGGCAAGCGTGATTCCACGAGTTCAATGGGCGCGTTGCCAAGATTGGCAGCAGGGTTGGAGATACCTTCCTGGCCGTCGCGCGCGGCGCTTCCGCCCCAGCACCCCATCAGGCCACCGGATATGAGGAAGGGACGGTTGTCGCGCGTGCGGCCTGCGATGTGCGGTGCAGACGAGCCACCTTCGCTCGCCGCGGGGATGCGGTCTGGCAGGATCTGCGAAAATGCGCCAAGCATGGCCTCGTACATACGGAAGCATATGACACCGCGTGCGCCGCAGGCCGCCGGCTCG
>JAPLOV010000240.1:0-5446 GCA_026400565.1 Hyphomicrobiales bacterium
CCAATGCAGATCGTGGCCTTGGTCCAGATTTCATCTGGGGATTGTCAGTTTGTTGCTCTGAAGCCGTTAATTTTTGTCGACTATTTCCCAGTAAGATGCAAATAAAATATATTAAATGTGTATTTATAATCTGTTTGTCTCAGTATTTTATATCATACTGTGAATTACAAGCGCCGATATTTATCATGCGTACAATGAAAGAGAATTTTAAATGAATTTTTGAGATGATGCGACGGTAAGGTGTCTTTGGCCCACTTCGGGGCCTCCATGTGATACACCTTCAGCTTCTCTTTTTCGAGCGTTTGATGCTGGTTGGGGAAAGCATGTGTGCCCTGGCAAGAATGCTGGGCCGCAAGCGGAGGTATAAGGAATGATATCGGGCGTTCATGTCGTTGTGCTCGGTGAGAACGAACACCTCCCAGAGGACTTTCGCCGCGCTTTCACGGGTCTTGTCAGCGTCAGGCACATGCGAATCAAGGCGCACGAAGCTGTCGACATCGGCAATGGGACCGTCGTGATCATTGATGCCGACAGGGCCGCCTCTTTCTCGCCCGATGAGATCGAGGATCTTGTGCAGAACCAGATCAGGCCGGTGAGGCCCCTGATCTTTGTTGGACAGGCAAAGAGCAGGACGCCACTGGCAGCGCACAACCTGCTTCGCTTCGGCACCTTCATGTGTCGACCCTTCAGCACCGGGTCCTTGCTTGATATCGTGCAGTTCCTGTCCAGCCAGCCGCGTGCTGTGGAGCCTGCGCCGGCCGGCAAGGCTAGCCGTACATGGATTGTCGATGAGCATGCGCCTGCAATGTCTGCAGGCGAGAACGTTCTTGCAGACCTGTTTTCTTTCGCGAAGGGACAATCGCGCCTGAATCAGCCGGATCTGATCAAGACAGGCGATCTGCTGATCGGCTCGCTCGCGGAAAGTGGCCTCAACAGTTGGGTTCACGGCGTGCGGCAACATCACGACCGAACCTATCAGCATTGTCTTCTGGTGGTCGGACTGGCTGTTGGCTTCGCGCTGAAGCTCCAGTTCCGCCAGAGCGATCTGCGCCTGGTCGCCAAAGGGGCCTTTCTGCATGACATCGGTAAGGTACGCCTGCCGTTGGACATCCTCGACAAGCCGGGGAAACTCACCGACGCCGAAAGCGCGATGATGCGGATGCATCCGGTCTACGGTGAGGAGGCGATGCGCCTCGAAGCGGGAGTTGAGCCCGAGGTTCTGCGGGTCATGCGCAGCCATCACGAGTTCCTGGATGGATCGGGCTATCCGGACGGTCTTATGGGCGAACACATTGATGATCTGGTGCGCCTGACCACAATCGCCGACATGGTGGCAGCGTTGATCGAGCAACGGCCCTACAAGGCGCCCTTGTCCGGTGAGGAGGCCTTCGAAGTCCTCGCGGACATGCACGGGAAGCTGGACATGCCCATCCTCAAGGCACTCGCGCCGCTGGGTCGCCTGATCTGACGGTGCATCGGGTCCGGCTTCGGTTTACCCGTTCTTGGCGAGACCACCCTAAAGTAAAAATTAATGCCCCAAGCGATACCTTAAAACATCATCTAAGGCGCGTCGCATGTGTTCGTCATTCCACGTCGGCCATGAGTGACAAGGGCAGCTGATGTCGATCGATTTTCGCTTCGCGCCGGCGGAAGAGGCCAAGTTTGTCGCACACATGAAGGCTGAACAGCGGCCCAGTGCGCTGATCTGCACCTGCACCGCGCTCGTCGTATGGATTGCGTTCATCTGTCTGGATTTCATCCGGGTGGACTGGTTGCAGGAACTTGGTCATGGCCACGCTGATGCGGCGGTCATGATCGCGATGCGGATGGTCACCCTTGGCGTCCTGTTGACGACCGCCTGGGCGCTGTTCTTTCACTGGGAACGATATCCCTCCCTGACCTTCCTCGCGGTCGTAACCCTGGCCCTGTCTGCCAGCGTTATCGTCAGTCTCTACAAGTTGCGTGGCGCCCCAGCCATTACCATGGCTGAGTTTGCCATTCTCATGGCCGTGTTCCTGCCGCTCGGGTTCACGTTCCAGCAGTCCCTTTACGCCGCATTGATTGTCACGATAACCGTCACAGTGACCGGTCTTGTGTTCCTTCCTGCAAGCGAGATGACAAAGCATCTGCAGTTCTCGGTCATGCTCGCCTTCACAGGCTTTATCGGGTCGGTTGGTGCTGCTTTACGTGAACGCAGTCATCGTGAGCAGTTCCTGATGCGCCGCCTGCTCCATGAACAGGCCACAACGGATATGCTCACAAATCTGGGAAACCGGCGCTGGTTCGAAGAGCAAGCCGAGCAGGCGCTCGCCGAGGCCAAAACACAGCGGGAGTTCTTCCATCTCGCCGTGTTGGATGTCGACGACTTCAAGCGCTTCAATGATCATTACGGACATCAAGCTGGTGACCGTGCGCTTCAATCGCTCGGCCACGCCCTCAAGACAGGTGTGGGGGATAGTCGCTGTTATATTGGCCGCATCGGCGGCGAAGAGTTCGCCATCGCTGCCCGCGGCCTCAAGGGGGAGGCCTTCCGGCAGCTGCTGCGCAGTTTGCTCGATGCCGTCGAGGGTCTTGCCATTCCACATGAGAGATCAACGGTCGCATCTCACCTGACGATGAGTATTGGCGCAGCGACGGCTGGGGCTGATGACACCTTCGAGACGATGTATCGGCGGGCAGATCTGAAACTGTACGATGCAAAGACCAGGGGTCGCAATCGTTGTCTGATTGACGACAAGCGGTCCATGGCAAACCCGGAATCATCTCCCGCCCCGAATCCAGAGCGAGGACGCGTCGACAAACCTGCTGCGGCATAGGTTGGTTGCGCGGTGCATGAAGCTGAGGAAGCGCGACGCGAGCTCGTCGCAGCGGATCGCCAGGCAATGTCGGCACCGGCCAGGCACAACAGATCAGGCCGCCCGCTTGCGCTTCAGTCTCTGCCCGATCGGCGCCATGAGCACGGGCCCCAAGGCGACAGGGCCCCAAGGCGAACTCCCCTGCCCACGCCTTGTCGGTGAGGGTGCGCAGATAGCCGCCAGCGGACTGGATCGCCGGTGAGCCGTTGACCACCCCATGGTTGATCCGGGCGCGGGTCCGGGCATTGTCTCGGCTTCGGAGGAATGGATCGAGCGCTGCAGGATGGTCGCCACCACGACATGGGCCTCGAGCTTGCCCAGAACATCCTGCGCCTCGCGCCAGGCGTCGGGGCTGATGCCGGTCATCGGCCTGACCGCGCCAGCCGCCGCCAGGAATTCGCTCCAGCTCTTCACCAGGCCTCCGGCGGGTCCTTCAACGTGCCGAACGGCGGCCATGCGAAGACGGGGCTGCGAAGACGGGGCACTTTCCTTGGCGCTGCGCGGCGATGCCCAGTTCGGCAAGTTGACAGTATCCCCGAGCCAGATAGAGCCTCACGTTTCAGCCGGGGTTAACGGGACAGCGCCCACACCTCTCGCATTGTGTTCAAGGATGGCGCACCGCCGCTTATGCCAAGCGGCGCCCCTATGGGGTATGACCAATACTGGGCCGGGTACTGGGCCGGGGCCAATCATGAGACCGATATGGTTCATCTGAAGGCTCTGCCAGTTCTGCAATCCTGGAACGCTCAGATTGCCGAAAGCCGCCAGGCGTGGGGAAACTCGGCGTAGTCGGAGGTTGTCACGCCGTTGCGGGTGCTGCCGGGATAGGCGCTCAGTGGCGCAACCACGGTGACGCGCAGGACGGCACTTTCGCCTTCCTTCACCAGCCCGGCGTGGACTGCGGCGGCGCCGAGATTGGAATCGCGGGTATAGGTGTCCGTGCCCCAGACCTGCCCTTCCAGCACGCCCCGGATACGGAAGTAATAGGTCGCGCCAACCGTGTCGCACAGGCCGTGCATGCCGCTGGGTGCATCTGATGCGACATAGTTCTGCTCCAGAAGCTTCTTGAGTTGTTTGCGCGAGAGCTTTCCACGATGGTCGAGGTAGGCAACCAGTTCCTGAACGACCTTCATGGCGTATTCTCCCGCTGCATGGTGATGACACGCCCATAGGGCGGCTGAAAGGATGGGCTGTCCGTGGGCAGTGCCCATAGAACTGCGTAAGGAACAGCGTCGGTCGGGTAGCTGATATCGCCGTCGGTGATGACGATGGCGGCGTTGATACGAGGATCATCTGCGAGGGCCAGCAAAGCCGGTGTCAGGTCGCTGCCGCCATAGCCCTTGATCTTGTACTCGGCGAGTTCGACCGGCGACAGGATCTCGTCAGATGTCACTTCTGTGTCGCATTGCACGACACGGATATCGTCGATGCCGGCAGCCTCGCAGAAATCTGCGATCGCTCCGAGCGCATAGGGGATTTCGCTCGTCATCGAGCCGCTTGTGTCGAGGATCACGTTCAAGGTCATCGAATGACGCTGGCGGCCAGGCATGATCAGATCAGTGCGCTCTGCGCCCCGGCGTGAGGCACGCTGGAAGGTGCGCTCGCCCGGCGATGTGCCTTCGAGCCAGCGTTGCAGCGCCATCTGCCAGGGCGTGGCATACAGGCCGCGAAGAGCGCGCACCTCTTGCTGGGTGCCACCTTCGAGCGTGCCGCGCCCGCGCATCAACCCGAGCGCCTTGGCCATGGCCATGCCTTTTGCGGCAAGTTCCCCCATAGCCTTGGCGCGGGCGGCCTGCTCCTTGGCGCTTTCGGGAAACATTTCGCGTTCGGTAGCGGCGTCGAGCACATCACCGGGTTTGCCTGATGTTGGCTGGCCTTTCCCGCCAAATATCTGATCGACTGTGACCAGAATGCCTTCCCAGACCTGCGTTCGTGTCGATGTGGTCGAGGCGTTGCGCCGCATCTCAAGCACGATTTCCTCCGCAGAGCGCTCACGGGCACCGTACATGTCGAGCCCGCCAGCGGGGATCTTGTCGAGCCCAAGCGCATGCCGGAGCATGTCGTTGATGATGTAGTCATGGGCGTAGTTGAACTCGAGCCGACCGGAGCCAACCGCCCTGTCATGGGTGCGGAGAGCCAGATGCAAAAGCTCATGGGCCAGCACGAACAACAGGTCATCAGGCGAGAGCCGTTGCGTGAAGGCGCGGTTGGCGACCATCCGGCCCGAGGCGAAAATGCCCATGGTCGGCACAGTGTCATCGAGTGCAACCCGTACCGCAGCCGCCAGCCCTGCGAGATGCGGGAACGGCACCGTGACCATACGCAGGCCACGCGCGATCCGCTCAAGCGTGGCCTGATCAGCCTTGGCGGTCTGGGCCTCTGTCCGGTCCTGCGCGCTCACGCTGCTACCTTGCGCAGCAGCGCCAGCATGGCAGGTTCTGCCCCGAGCGCACCCCAGGTTTCGACCATGTCGGTCAACAGGATCAGCTGGTGTTCCGGTGTCAGGCTGCGCAGGAACCTGTTGATCAGGCGCGGGCTCAGGTCTTTGGCCCTGCCGTCGCGCACGAACTGGCGGATACAATCGAGGATGA
>JAPLOV010000240.1:5456-7070 GCA_026400565.1 Hyphomicrobiales bacterium
TGGGCAGCAACTCCGGCTCGCGCAGATAGCGCTCGATTGGCTGCACCGGGCCGATGCTTTCCTCGGCAAGCGCACAGAATACGGCAGCGTCCTCAGCCGACAGCCGACCGAAAGCGAGCGCCCGGCGTGTCTCGGCACTGAGTTGGCCAGCCTTTTCGGCCAGATCAAGCGCGCGCGACAGCAGCGACCAGGAGCGCGGCGTCGAGAATGGCACCGGATCGGCCGGGACCGGCCGCATCAGTGCATCCGGCACCGTTGTGATGAAGCTGCGGATTTCGCGTCGCACACCGGCGCGCTGGGCCCAGGCCAGCCACTCGTCGACATCATGGCGAATCTGCAGAATGGTGACGCGGTTGACCAGCGCTGAACTCATGGCGCGCACCAGCGCCCGGTCCTGCAGCCGGTTTCCCGCCGCTACCACCCAGGTGCCGGGCGGCAAGGCATGCTCACCGAGCCGACGCTCAAGCAGCAGCGAATAGAACGCCTTCTGCACATCCGGCGCACAGGCAGGCAGCTCGTCGAGAAACAAGCAGAAGGGCTCAGGACGCTCCGGCAGAAGGATGCGCGGTGGGCAGAACACCGAGCGCTCGCCGATGATCCGCGGCACGCCGCTGACATCCTCGGGCGCGATCTGCGTGCCCAGCAGTGAGCGGCATGGCAAACCAGCTTCGCGGGCGGCCTCGTAGACCATTTCGGACTTGCCGATGCCAGGCGCCGAGAGCAGCAGAAAGCTCTGCTCCTGTGCCATGCACTGAATCAGCTTCTTGGCCTGGCGAAGCGTGACAAGCTCGTTGAAAGCACTCTGGCTGGCAGTCATGAACATCCCCTGAGATGGCCGGAGCCCGGCTTTCAGGGATAAGATCGCGTCGCGAGGATGAACCGAAGCTGCACCAAAAGTGATAAGAATGTGGCGAAGAAAAAGACTGGTACAACCTCTCGCGACGGTACGGTCAACTTTCCGAACGGCGGCCATGCGAAGACGGGGCGCTTTCCGTGAGTGCTACGCGGCAATGCCCAGTTCGGCGATCTCGCGCCATACGACCCTCGCCTCGGAACGAAGCGCTCGATCGTCGGATGACGACATGGCGTGGACCAGGCTCTTCGCGCTTTCGCGGCCGAAACCCTGCCCACTCTCCGGGGGCATCTCGCCGAAGCGCAGCAGCTTCAGCAGTCGGTGTCGCGTGCCGCCACCCGGAACTGATGGGTGTCCATCACGCGCCATGGCGAGGCGGGGCCGCTGGCTCCGCCTTTTCTTTGGCGCCGCCAGAGTTCGCATCTCGCTGGCGAAGCCCGTTCAGAAACACCCAGTTACGCTTAAATTATCGGCATAAATGGGCGACGATTAGGCAATCCGTCGTCCGGCTGATGTCCTTGTGGTACTGTCAGGTTGACCAAGTATCGACGAACATCGGCTCTTTGAGCGTGATGATGACGGCATCGAAATCGATTGATCGCGGCGATTAGGTCCCGGCCGAAGTCATCGAGCAGGCTGTCTGGCTCTATTTCCGCATTCCGCTCAGCCTCAGGATGGTCGAGGACCTGCTCGCGGCGCGCGGGATCATCGTCAGCTATGGGGCCGTGCGATGCTGGGCTCAGACGTTCGGCCGGACCTGC
>JAPLOV010000186.1 GCA_026400565.1 Hyphomicrobiales bacterium
AGGCCTTCAGTGCCTCTTCGAGACGGGCGCTGACGGCGTGCGCGGCCTGCTCCTGGCGATACTGCCAGAAGCGCCAGCCCCCGACGGCAACCACCAGTAGCGCCAGCAGGACGATGATGAGATTGCCATACTTCTTCCAGAGGTCAGCCGCCTTGTCGCGGCGGACCTCTTCATCGATCTCGCGGAGAAAATTGTCGGACATGGAGCGAAAGCAATCGGTTTGCAGGACAGAAGCTGCGGTTAGCACAGCCAGCCGAGCAACGCGAGAACCTTCGGCATGGCAACAAGGCAACGATGCACGGGCATCCGGCGGGGCGGGGCCATGCCGTCAGCGCGCTGGAAAGAGCAGGCTCGCATCGCCATAGGAATAGAAGCGGTAGCTCCGGGCAATGGCGTGGGCATAGGCGGCCTGCATTGTGGCAAGGCCACTGAAGGCGCTGACCAGCATGAACAGGGTCGAGCGTGGCAGATGAAAATTGGTCATCAGCGCATCGACGCCGGAAAACCGATGACCCGGCGTGATGAAAATCGCGGTGTCGCCGGAGAAGGGCTGGATCAGCCCCAATGCGTCGGCGGCGCTCTCGAGCAGCCTCAGCGAGGTCGTGCCGACTGCGATGATCCGCCCGCCGCGGGCACGCGCCGCATTCAGGCGGTCTGCAACAGCCCCGGGAATGCAGCCCCACTCGGCATGCATGCGATGATCAGCGGTGTTGTCCGCCTTTACCGGCAAGAACGTGCCGGCGCCGACATGCAACGTGACAAAGACGTGATCGATGCTTTTCGCTGCCAGTTCGGCCAGAAGCTCATCAGTGAGATGCAGGCCAGCGGTCGGGGCCGCCACGGCCCCATCCTCGCGGGCGAACACGGTCTGGTAGTCGGCCTTGTCTCTGGCATCGAGCTGGCGTTTGCCGGCAATGTAAGGCGGCAGTGGCAGTTCGCCGAGACGGGCGATCGCTTCGTCCAGCGCGGGGCTAGAGACGTCGAACGCCAACTCGACTTCGCCGCCCTCGCCTTTGGTGATGACCTCGGCCGTGAGCGGGGCCTCGCCAGCGTCGCTGCTGCCGAAACGCACGATATCTGCCAGTCCAAGCTTCTTCGCCGGTCGCGCAAACGCGAGCCAGCGGGAGGCGGACTGGCGCTTGTGCAGCATGATCTCAACCCGCGCACCGCCCTCGCCCTTCTGGCGGATGCCATACAGGCGAGACGGAATCACGCGGGTGTTGTTGAGCACCAGGACATCGCCTGCTTGCAACAACCCCGGCAGGTCCGATACCACCGCATCGGTCAAGGGCTGCGTACAAGCCTCGGGCCGCACGACGAGCATTCGGGCCGAATCGCGCGGACTGACGGGCCTCAGCGCGATCCGGTCTGCCGGAAGTTCGAAATCGAACAGGGCAACATCCATGGTGCAACCGGACCTTGTCCGATATCTGGCCTTGTCCGCGCGCTGGATCAGGCGTCCGCCATCACCTTCATCGAGACAATGCTGTCAGGATCGCGCACGGGTTCGCCGCGCTTGATCTTGTCGACATTGTCCATGCCTTCCACCACCTGGCCCCAGACGGTGTACTGCTTGTTGAGCCAGACCGATTCCTCGAAGCAGATGAAGAACTGCGAATTAGCCGAGTTCGGATTGCTGGAGCGCGCCATCGAGCAGGTGCCGCGGACGTGCGGCTCGGCTGAGAATTCCTGATTGAGATGGGGCATGTCGGAACCGCCCGTGCCGGTGCCATGCGGGCAGCCGGTCTGCGCCATGAAGCCGTCGATCACGCGATGGAACTTGATGCCATCGTAAAAGCCGGCGCGTGCCAGCGTCTTGATGCGATCGACATGGTTGGGCGCAAGGTCGGGGCGCAGCGCGATGACGATCTTGCCCTTGGTGGTTTCGACAACAAGCGTGTTCTGTGGATCAAGGCTCATGGGACTTCTCTGTTCAGGAGGGTGATGCGTGGCGGGATGGGAAGGCGGCTCAGCGAGCATCCGCCATAAGCTTCAGGCTGATGATCTTGTCGGGGCCGCGCACGGCGCCATTGGCCGCGCTGTCGCCCTTCTTGATCTTGCGGACATTGTCCATGCCCGAGACGACCTCACCGAACAAGGTATACTGACCAGTCAGCGGGCCGCAGCCTTCAAAGCAGATGAAGAACTGGGAGTTTGCCGAATTCGGATCCTGCGCACGGGCCATGCCCAGAGAGCCCACCTTGTACGGCTCGCGGGTGAACTCGGCAGGCAGGTTCGGCAAATCGGAGCGGCCGGTGCCGGTGCCGGTCGGATCACCGGACTGCGCCATGAAGCCCTCGATCACGCGGTGAAAGACGATGCCGTCATAAAAACCGCGCTTGGTCAGCGCCTTGATGCGCTCGACGTGCTTCGGAGCAAGGTCGGGCCGGAGCCGGATCGTCACCGGGCCGTCCTTGGTGGTCAGCACGATGGTATTCTGGGGATCGGCCGGCGCCTGCGCACTGGCGGACGGAGGCCAGGCAACGGCGTAGGCCACGAGCAGGGCAATGGTGAGACCAAGGGCTTTCACAGACATGACGATGATCCTTTGCATCTTGCTTTGGCAGGTGGCGTAGCGATTGAACCTGGCCATGACAAGGCGGACAGGCCCATTTCGAGCATTCTGTGTGGCAGATCGTGCCCAAAATCTGGTGCCACGAATTGCATCATGTTCAGGCATGCGGAAATTTCAGGCAAGCCTGCTAAAAAAGATGACAGTCATCTAAAGTTCATGTAGCAATTTTGAATTGGTGAGCGATGGCGCGCTTGGAAGCGTCTTGCGGTCCAGGTCTCGGGAGGAGCAAACACCCGTTTTTTGTGAGAACGCGCTGTCCAAGCGCGCCACGGGGCGGGATAAAAAAAGCAAATTTGCAAAGCAAGGCTCCGGCCTTGCTTTTTTCTTTTTGGGCTCCCTGCTCACTCAGAAAGCCGAGCGATGTCAGATATCTGGCCGGCCGGGCTCAGACGTCGAGATAGTTCCAGCCGACATAGACGCCGGCAAAGACCACAAGCGCAACAAAGCTGGTGATCACGGCCTTGCGGGCAAGCTGTGGAGCCACGGGCGCACCAGGCTCCGTGCCATGGGTGATCTCGCCCGCTTCGGCCTGGCTGCGAATGTCCAGCGGTAGGATACAGAACAGCACCGTCCACCAGATGACAAAATAGACAGCGAATGCGGCAAGCAAGGACATCGATGTTTCCCCTCCAGGCAGATATTGGGCGGATCAGACCTGTTCCAACTCGGTCAGAGTGCCGCAGAAATCCTTCGGATGCAGGAACAGCACCGGTTTGCCATGCGCGCCGATCTTCGGTTGACCATCTCCAAGCACGCGCGCGCCAGCGGCCAGCATCCGGTCCCGTGCCGCAAGGATGTCCTCGACCTCGTAGCAGATGTGATGGATGCCGCCATCGGGGTTCTTGTCGAGGAAGCGGGCAATCGGAGAGGCGTCTCCGAGCGGCTCGAGCAACTCGATCTTGGTGTTCGGCAGTTCGATGAACACCACTGTCACGCCATGTTCCGGCAAGGCCTGCGGCGCGGTAACATGCGCCCCGAGCGTATCGCGATAACGCGCCGAAGCGGCAGCAAGGTCGCGCACCGCAATGGCAACATGGTTGAGACGCCCGATCATGGAACCTCCTGCTGATGTGACGGCACACTGATGGGCCCGCCCGAACTGGCCGGGCCGGGCAGCCAGGCGCGAACCCTTGCCAATGAAGGCCTTTTGCACCGGCATGGCCGCCATCTCAAGACCGAGAGTTGCGGGCAAGTGCGGCGTCAGACCTCGATCACCAGAGCATGGACGACGGGCTTCTTGCCCCACTCCTCGCCGACAGCCCCGCGAACGGCCTTCTCGATGGAGTTGCGGAGGCCTTCCGGATCGCGGCGGCGCTGCTTCGGCATGTTCTCAACCAGATCAAGCACGGCGTCGTTCACGACATCATCGAAGGTATCACCGTCCACCGTCTTGGGCGGCAGGCCCATGCAGGCGATCTCCAGATCGCCGGCGATGTTGCCCTTGTCATCGATGGCGATCGCCACAGAGACGATGCCGACGAACGAGAGCTTGCGGCGGTCAGGCACCGTCTTCTCGCCAGCCCCGATCCGCAATTCGCCATCCTGGAAGATGCGGCCGGATGGCACATCGTCGATCTTGACCGGCCCGGATGGATCAAGTGCGATCATGTCCCCATTGGTGACGACGAGCACATGCGGCACCTTCAATGCGGTCGCAAGGCGGGCATGCTCGTGCAGATGTAAGGGCTCGCCGTGGGCCGGAATGGCGATGCGCGGGCGCACCCAGCCATACATCTGCTTCAATTCCTCGCGGCGCGGGTGGCCGGAAACATGCACCAAGGCCTGCCTGTCGGTGATGATCTCGATGTTCTGGTCGGCAAGGGCATTGTGGATCGCGCCCACGGCCTTCTCGTTGCCCGGAATCGTGCGGGACGAAAAGATCACCCGGTCGCCCGGCGACAGCGCGATCTCGGGATGCTCATCCATGGCGATGCGTGACAGCGCCGCACGCGGCTCGCCCTGGCTGCCAGTGAGCAGAGCCACGACCTTCTCGCGCGGCAGGTAGCCGAACGTCTGGGCGGAGCGGAAATCGGGCAGGCCTTCCAGCATGCCGCAATCACGCGCCACATCGATGACGCGCTCCATGGCGCGTCCAACCACCACGACCTCGCGCCCGCAGGCGATCGCTGCTTCCGCAACAGACCGAAGCCGCGCGACGTTCGACGCGAATGTCGTGACGGCGACGCGGCCCGGCGCTGACCGGATCAGTTCTTCCAGCGTCTTGGCCACGTCCGCCTCGCCGGGACTGACGCCCTCGCGCATGACGTTGGTCGAGTCGCAGATCATGGCGAGAACGCCCTCGTCACCCAGTTCGGTGAGGCGTTTGGAATCCGTCGGCCAACCGACATGGCGAGTGTCATCGATCTTCCAGTCGCCGGTGTGCACGACGAGGCCGGCCGGCGTGCGGATGGCAAGGCCACAGCTCTGAGGAATGGAATGCGCAACCTTGATGAATTCGATCGAGAAAGGCCCGAGTTCGAGCGGAACGCCGGGCACCACAACGTGCAACGGCACCTTCGGCGAGCCGGGCTCCTGCAACTTGCGGGTTGAGATCAGGCCGGCGGCGAACTGCGTGCAGTAGACCGGCGCGCGCAGCTTCGGCCAGAAGGTTGCCAATGCGCCGATGTGGTCCTCATGCGCGTGAGTTATGATGATCGCGAGCAGGTCCTTGCAGCGCTCTTCGATGAAACCAAGATCGGGCAGGACAATGTCGATACCGGGCGCTTCCGGACCGGCAAAGGTCATGCCGCAATCGACCAGGATCCACTTGCGGGTCTTCTCCGGGCCAAAGCCGTAGAGCGCCGCGTTCATGCCGATTTCGCCGAGGCCGCCAAGTGGGCAGAAGACGAGCTGATCTGGTTTTGCCATGGACTTGTCAGTAAGGGGATTGGCGCTGCGGTCAATCACCAAAGAACAGATCGCCCGCGTCAAACGTGCGTTCGCCGTCCGCTGTGTCCAGAACCAGACAGCCCCGACTATCGATGCCGCGCATGATGCCGCTGACCTCGCCGCCGGGCGGGCGGATGCGGACGCGGGAACCAAGACCGTGCGCGCAGGCGAGCCAGGCCGCCCGCGTGGCGGCAAATCCGTCCTGCCATTGCGCCATAGCCGCCAGCCAGTGATCGCACAACGCCGCGAAGACAGCATCGCGCGAAGCGGCCTGCGCGACATCCGCAAGGCACGCCGCCGGATAGGGCGTCAACGATGGTGCCGAGACGATATTGACGCCGAAGCCGACCAGCACGGCGAACCGCCCCTGAACCTGCACGCCTTCCAGCAGCAGGCCAGCCACCTTGGCGTGGCCGAGCAGGAGATCGTTTGGCCACTTGATGGCCAGCCGGGGATGGGAAAGCCACGTTGCGGCCGAGACCGCCCCATGCAAGGCCAAGCCAGCCACGAAGCTGAGTTCCGCCGCGCGCGCCGCTTCGCAGGGCGAGGTCAGAGCCAGCGTGGCGTAAAGATTGCCGGGCGGTGACGTCCAGTTGCGGCCATGACGGCCCCGGCCAACGGTCTGTTCGTCGGCGACGAACCAGCACGGATCGCACGAAGCCATGACATGGCTGCGGGCCTCGTCCATCGTTGAGCTGACCGAGGCGCGGTGAAGCAGGCCGTACCCGGCGGCGAGCGCACCGGGGCCAAGCGAGAGCATGAGCCTCCTGCCCTCAGAACAGCGAGCGGGCGGCAGCCTGCGCGGCAGAAACAAGCGGGCCCGGCACCAGCCAGAACAACAGGACAGCCGCACTGGAGGCCGCCAGAACTCCCTTGAGCGCCGGCGTCATGGTCTCGAAGGCACCCTTGGGCGCATCGAAGTAGATGATCTTGACGATGCGGAGGTAGTAATAGGCACCGACCACGCTGGCAATAACGCCGATGACCGCGACATAGTAGAGCTTGGCCTCGATGGCTGCCGTGAAGACATAGAACTTGGCGAAGAACCCGGCCAGCGGCGGGATGCCCGCCAGCGAAAACAGCAGCATCGCAAGGCAGAAGGCGAGCAGCGGCTGCGACTGCGACAGGCCGCCGAGTTCCTCGATGTCCTCGACCATCTGGCCGTCGCGGCGCATGCACAGGCTGCAGGCGAAGGTGCCGAGGGTCATGACCAGATAGATGGCCATGTAGATGGCGACCCCCTGCACGCCGTTGACCGTTCCGGCGGCGAGCCCGACCAGCGCAAAGCCCATATGGCCGATCGAGGAGTAGGCCATCAGGCGCTTGATGTTGCGCTGGCCGATGGCGGCAAAGGCACCGAGGATCATCGAGGCCACGGCCACGAAGATGATGATCTGCCGCCAGTCGCCGATGGCAGCCGGGAACGCGCCAACGAAAACGCGCACGGTCATCGCCATCGCCGCCATCTTGGGTGCGGCGGCGAGGAAGGCAGTGACGGCGGTCGGCGAGCCTTCGTAGACGTCGGGCGTCCACATGTGGAAGGGCACGGCCGAGATCTTGAAGGCGAGGCCGGCAGCGATGAATACCAGCCCGAAGACCAGACCCAGCCCGATCTTGTGACCGCCCTCCGCGCCATGGCTGAGCGATGCGGCAATGCCTTGAAAGCTGACCGTGCCGGTGAAGCCATAGACCAGCGACATGCCATAGAGCAGCATACCGGAGGACAAGGCGCCGAGGACGAAATACTTGAGGCCGGCTTCCGAGGACTTGGCATCGTCGCGGTTCATGGCGGCAACGACATAAAGCGCGAGCGACTGCAATTCGACGCCGACATAGAGCGCGATCAGGTCGTTGGCGGAGACCATCATCATCATGCCGATGGTGGCGAGCACGATGAGGATCGGGAATTCGAAGCGGGCTATGCCTTCGCGACGGATATAGTCCGACGACATGACCACGGCGGCAGCTGCACCGATCAGCGTCAGCACCTTCATGAAGCGCGCGAAACCATCGACCATGAACGCGCCATTGAAGGTCACTGTCTTGCCGGTCTGGGTCAGCACCATGAGGCCGGCAACGCCGAACAGGACGACGGCCAGCATCTCCAGCAGACGCAGCGACTTCTCGCCCTGCATGGCTCCGATCAGGACCATGGCAAGCGCGCCGATGGCGAGCACCAGTTCCGGCAGGGCAGGCATCAGATCGGGAACAGCCGCCATCGGGTCACATCCTCACGGGGCGGCCAGCATCGCCAGCTTCGCAGCGCTGACGGCGGCCTGATAGTTCTTGAGCAGAAGATCGGTAGGCGCGGCGAAGGCGTCGAGGACTGGACCAGGGCGCACGCCGTAGTAGACCGTCAGCGCTGCCAGCGGGACCAGCAGTACCATCTCGCGGCGGCTGACATCGGTGATGCCCTTGAGTTCCGGCTTGTCGAGTTCGCCGAACATCACGCGGCGATAGAGCCAGAGCGCATAAGCTGCCGACAGGATGACGCCAAAGGTGGCGAAGAAGGCCACCCAGGGATTGGCCTTGAACGCGCCCAGCAGGGTGAGGAACTCGCCGACGAACCCTGCCGTGCCTGGCAAGCCGACATTGGCCATGGTGAACACCATGAACAGCACGGCATAAATCGGCATCCGGTTGGTCAGGCCGCCATAGGCCTTGATCTCGCGCGTGTGCATGCGGTCGTAGACTACGCCGACACACAGGAAGAGTGCGCCGGAGACCAGCCCGTGGCTGATCATCTGGAACATGGCGCCAGCCCATGTGCGCCACCGAGGAATAGGCGATCAGCTTCTTGATGTCCTCCTGCATCAGCGCCACCAGCGAGGTGTAGATGATGGCGATTACCGAGAGGGCAAAGACCATCGGCGCGAACATGGCCGAGGCTTCCGGGAACATCGGGATCGAGAACCGGATGAAGCCATACCCGCCCATCTTGAGCAGGATGCCGGCAAGGATGACCGAGCCGGCCGTCGGTGCCTCGACGTGGGCATCCGGCAGCCAGGTATGCACCGGCCACATCGGCATCTTGACGGCAAACGATGCAAAGAAGGCCAGCCAGAGCCAGGTCTGCAAGTCCTTGCCAAACCGGTGTGCGAGAAGCTGGGTGATGTCGGTTGTACCGGCGCTCCAATACATCGCCATGATGGCGAGCAGCATCAACACCGAGCCAAGCAGCGTGTAGAGGAAGAACTTGAACGAGGCATAGATGCGGCGCTTGCCACCCCAGATGCCGATGATCAGGAACATCGGGATCAGGCCGGCTTCGAAGAAGATGTAGAACAGCACCAGATCGAGCGAGACAAACACGCCGATCATCAGCGTTTCCAACACAAGGAACGCCACCATATATTCCTTCATGCGGTGTTCGATGCTCTCCCACGAGGCGAGAATGCAAAATGGCATGAGGAACGCAGTGAGCAGCACGAACGGCATCGAGAACCCGTCAACGCCGAGTTTGAAGCGGATCGTCTCTGACAGCCAGGCGTGGCTCTCCAGCAACTGGAATTGCGGGCTGGCCGTGTCAAAGCGGTTCCATGCCACCAGCGCCAGCGCGAAGGTGATGATCGTGGTGATGAGCGCCACCATGCGGGCGTTTGAGCGCACCGAAGCCTCGTCGCCACGCAGCGTCAGGATGAAGGCCGCGCCGACCAGCGGCAGGATGAGCAGACCCGAGAGGATACCGAAACCGAACATCACATCACCCGCGCGTCAACAGATACCAGGTGATCAGACCACCCACGCCCATGATCATCGAGAAGGCGTAGTGGTAGACGTAGCCGGTCTGGAGCCGGACGACCCGGCTGGTGATGTCGACCACCCGCGCCGAAATGCCATCAGGGCCGAGGCCGTCGATCACCGTGCCGTCGCCCTTCTTCCACAGGAAGCGGCCAAGCCACTTGGCCGGGCGGACGAAGAGCCAGTCGTAAAGCTCGTCGAAATACCACTTGTTGAGCAGGAAACGGTAGAGAAACTCATGCCGTTTCGCGATCTCGCCGGGCACATGCGGCCTCAGCACGTAGCAATAGAACGCGCCTGCAAAGCCCAGCACCATGGCGACGAACGGCGACCAGACCACCCATTTCGGCACCTTGTGGAAGTCGTGGATGATGTGGTTGTCCTTGGCCGTGAACAGGGCCGTCTTCCAAAAGCTCTCGTAGTCGTGGCCGATGAAGGCTTCCTTGAAGACGAAACCGGCCGCAATCGCCCCGATCGACAGCACCGCGAGCGGCACCAGCATCACCCATGGGCTCTCATGCGGAACATGCGCATGGTGATGACCGGCATCGTGCCCATGATCGGCGTGCGCACCATGATGTGCGCCGGCCAGCATGGTCGGGGCCGAGCCGTGGTTCTGATGGGCGTCCCCGCCCCAGCGCGGCTTGCCCTCGAACGTCATGAAGTAGAGCCGCCATGAATAGAATGAGGTGAAGGCGGCTGCCACGACGAGCAGCACATAGGCCATCGAACCGATGCCCGTGCCCTTGGCGAAGGCGCTTTCGATGATCGCATCCTTGGAGAAGTAGCCTGCGAGGAATGGAAAGCCGGTCAGTGCCAGCGTGCCGATGGTCATGGCGGCAGCCGTGAGCGGGATGTGTTTGCGAAGCCCGCCCATGTTCCGCATGTCCTGTTCGTGGTGCATGGCATGGATGACGGACCCTGCCCCCAGGAACAGCAACGCCTTGAAGAAGGCGTGGGTGAAGAGGTGGAAGATGCCAGCGCCATAAGCGCCAACACCGAGCGCCACGAACATGTAGCCAAGCTGTGAGCAGGTCGAATAGGCGATGACGCGCTTGATGTCGTTCTGCACGAGGCCGACCGTGGCGGCGAAGAAGGCCGTGATCGCCCCGATGATGACCACGACCGTCAGCGCCGTGGGCGAATACTCGAAGACGGGCGACAGGCGCGCCACCATGAACACACCAGCGGTGACCATGGTCGCGGCGTGGATCAGCGCGGAAACAGGGGTTGGACCTTCCATCGCGTCCGGCAGCCAGGTGTGGAGCAGGAACTGGGCCGATTTGCCCATCGCGCCCATGAACAGCAGCAGGCTTGCCAGCGTGATCGCATTCCACTCGAAGCCGATGAAGCGGAAGGTGGTCGTGGCCAGTTCCGGAATGCGGGCGAAGATCTGGTCATAGGCGACCGAGCCGGTCAGCCAGAAGATCAGGAAGATGCCGAGTGCGAAGCCGAAATCGCCCACGCGGTTGACCACAAAGGCCTTCATCGCGGCCGCATTGGCCGAGGGCTTCTTGAACCAGAAGCCGATCAGCAGATAGCTCGCGAGGCCGACCCCTTCCCAGCAGAAGAACATCTGGACGAGGTTGTCGGAGGTCACCAGCATCAGCATGGCGAAGGTGAACAGCGACAGATAGGCGAAGAAGCGCGGGCGGCTGTCGTCCTCCCAGCAGCGAGGTGGTGATGAGTTCGCTCGGACGCGGCCCGATCATCCGGCCGAAGAAGCCCGCGATCAGGAAGCCGACCAGCGGCAGAAAGACGATGGCGTGATACATGCCGCTCAGCCCTTCATCATGTTGATGTCCTCAACCGCGATGGTGCCGCGGTTGCGGAAATAGGTGACGAGGATGGCGAGGCCGATGGCCGCTTCGGCGGCCGCCACTGTCAGAACCAGCAGCGCAAAGACCTGCCCGACGATGTCATTGAGGAAGGTCGAGAAGGCGACGAGGTTGATGTTGACGGCGAGCAGGATCAGTTCGATCGACATCAGGATGACGATGACGTTCTTCCTGTTGATGAAGATGCCGAGCACGCCGAGCGTGAACAGGATCGCAGCAACGGTGAGATAATGGCCAAGTCCGATCATGATCGCGCCCTCACACGCCGGTCCGGGAGGGCACCTTACGGACCTCCATGGCTGTTGCCTTGGTGCGCGCCACCTGATCGGCAACGTTCTGGCGCTTGACGCCATCCTTGTGGCGCAGCGTCAGCACGATGGCGCCGATCATGGCGACCAGCAGCACGAGGCCGGAGGCCTGAAAATAGTAGACATACTTGGTGTAGAGCACGAGGCCGAGCGCCTCGGTGTTGGTGACCTTGGCCGGGTCGGGAATGGGTGACAGCCCCGCCTTCAGCGCACCCGGATCGATGGTCCAGGCCCCAACCACAAGCGCGAGCTGCACGAGGAAAATGAAGCCGATGATCAGTCCGATTGGCAGGTATTGCAGGAAACCCTGACGAAGCTCGGCGAAATCGACATCGAGCATCATCACCACGAACAGGAACAGCACCGCGACCGCGCCGACATAGACGACGACAAGGATCATCGCCAGGAACTCGGCTCCGAGCAGCAGGAACAGGCCTGCCGCATTGACGAAGGCGAGGATCAGGAACAGCACCGAATGCACGGGATTGCGCGAGGCGATGACCATCACCGCCGACGCAACCGTGACGGATGCGAACATGTAGAAGAAGGCCGCGGCTGCGGTCATGATCCCAACGCTCCCCCGCCCCTTTGGCGGCTTGTTCTTGTGCGGCGCAATATGACCTGCGCTGCGTGGTCTATAGTCCCCGACTTAACCGGCAACAACCCGGCAATTGGCTTTGTTCATCGCCCCTTTGTGTCATCCCCGGCACGCCAGAGGCGCGGGAAGGGGATCCACTCTTGAGACACTTTGTTGGTGCCCCCCTTCCCGGCCCTTCCGGGCCGCCGGGGATGACGCCGGCGTTAGCGTAGAAATCACGAACCGATATACCCTGGGCTTATTTCTTCATCCGATTCAAGTATTCTGTTACAAGTCTTTTGATTGTACAAATTATGAAAAAACCGAAATAATACTAGCGATTATGCCTTTCATTTCTATCACAAATCCGCGGACGTTGCGACGAATAAGCCTGTAAACAACACCGGAAAAAACGCGAAAACGAGTGTGTAACCATCTCTATTGTTGTGCTTGTATGGCTCCATTGGTCATGCCTTCATTCAACTACCGATAAGGCGCATCCATCTTGATGTTCCGGGCGATCTCCCGTTCCCAACGGTTGCCGTTCGCAAGCAGGCGTTCCTTGTCGTAGAACAATTCCTCGCGGGTTTCGGTGGCGAATTCGTAGTTCGGCCCCTCGACGATGGCATCGACCGGGCAGGCTTCCTGGCAAAAGCCGCAGTAGATGCACTTGGTCATGTCGATGTCGTAGCGCGTGGTGCGCCGCGTGCCGTCATTGCGGCGCGGACCGGCCTCGATGGTGATGGCCTGGGCCGGACAGATCGCTTCGCACAGCTTGCAGGCGATGCAGCGCTCCTCGCCGTTCGGATAGCGCCGGAGGGCATGTTCGCCGCGGAAGCGCGGGCTGAGCTGCCCCTTCTCGAACGGATAGTTCAAGGTCGCCTTGGGCTTGAAGAAATAGCGCATCGAGAGCGCGAACGCCCCGACGAACTCCTTCAGCAGCAGCGACTTTGCCGCCTGATCCAGTCGAAACGCCATGCGCGTCTCCCCTTCCCGTTTGCCAGCTAGCTGAACAGCCAGCGGCCCAGTCCATATCCGGCAGCGATGCCGCCTGCGATGAACACGCCGTGCACGATCGCCCAGAACAGGCGGATTCGTGCGCGATAATCGGCGCGCTCGGTCTCGTTCTGCGAATGGTCCGTCGCCTCCAGCGCCCTGATGACGACGCGGGAGATGATGGATGCGTTCAGATAGCCCAGCATGGCCCCGAGCGCTGCGCCCGTCAGCGCGGCGACGGACATGCCCTAACCGTTGACCGGCCCCCAGCCTGTGAGCTGGAGGACGAGCGCCGTCAGTACCACCATGGCCAGCGACAGCGGCAGGAACACCTTCCAGCCCAAACGCATCAGCTGGTCGTAGCGATAGCGCGGCACGAAGGCCTTCACCATGGCGAAGCCGAAGAACACGAGACAGACCTTCAGCACGAACCAGACCACGCCCGGAACCCAGGTAAAAGGCGCGAACGGAAACGGTGGCAGCCAGCCTCCGAGGAACAGGATAGTGGCCATGGCGCACATGGTGATGATCGCCACGTATTCGCCAAGCATGAACAGCAGATACGGCGTGGAAGAATATTCGACCATGAAACCGGCAACCAACTCCGATTCTGCCTCAGGCAGATCAAACGGAGGCCGGTTGGTTTCTGCCAGCGCCGAGATGAAGAAGATCACGAACATCGGGAACAGCGGCAGGAAGTACCAGCCCAGCAGGCCATAGGGGCTGGCCTGCGCCTCGACGATCTTTGTCAGGTTGAGCGAGCCGACGCAAAGCAGCACCGTGATGATGACGAAGCCGATGGAGACCTCGTAGGACACCATCTGCGCCGCCGAGCGCAACGCTCCGAGAAACGGATACTTCGAGTTGGAGGCCCAGCCGGCCATGATGATGCCATAGATCGACAGCGACGAGATCGCGAAGATGTAGAGCACGCCGACATTGATGTCGGAGATCACCCAGTTGAGGTTGACCGGAATCACCGCCCAGGC
>JAPLOV010000075.1 GCA_026400565.1 Hyphomicrobiales bacterium
AAGCGCGGCTACGGCTCCGGCGCCTGGGGCTGGAAGACGGCCTACAAGGAAACCGTCGCCATCTGACGAGACATTGGCCGCCAGCGAGACTGGCGGCCATCGCTCGTTCAAGAACCTCAAGCTTTGTCTCAATTCACAGTTTCCGGAGGGACATCATGCGTCTGACGCGGTCCATTCTTTCGTTCCTTGCCATGGTCGCCATGGTCATCGGCCTTGGCCTGTCGACCCCGGTCGCCGCGCAGCAGGGTGCACAGATCAACCCAACGGCCAAGTCGGTGACAGAGGACCAGCTTCTGAATGCCCTGAAGCCTGGCTCAGCTGCTGAAATCGGCGGGCGCGTCACAATTCCCGATTCCAAGTCCTCGACACTGATCCGCCCAGCCGGCCGCGAATGGCGCGAATTCCACCAGGGCACCATGCACCTGATCGGCGGCATAGCCATCCTCGGCATGCTGGCCCTGCTGGCTGTGTTCTATTTTACCCGCGGCAAGATCATGATCCCGGGCGGCCCGACCAACCGCACCATCACCCGTTTCGGTAGTTTCGACCGTTTCGTGCATTGGACAACAGCAGGTTGCTTCATCGTGCTGGCCCTGTCCGGCCTCAACATCACCTTCGGCAAGGCGCTCCTGATCCCGCTGCTCGGCGAATCCACATTCGCTGCCGCCGCCCAGTTGGGCAAGTATGCGCACAATTATCTCGCCTTCCCGTTCATGGTCGGATTGGCACTGATGTTCCTTGCCTGGGTGAAGGACAATATTCCCGGCATGATCGATGTGCAGTGGTTCGCACAGGGGGGCGGGCTGATCGGCAAGGGTCATCCCAAGGCCAAACGCTTCAACGGCGGCCAGAAGTTGGTGTTCTGGTCTGTCATCCTTGGCGGTGCGGCCCTGTCCGTTTCAGGCTGGTATCTGCTCTTCCCCTACACGGCAGGCGGCGTGTTGAACCTCCAGTTCTGGAACGTCGTCCATGGCGTGGTCAGCATGCTGCTGATCGCCGCGATGCTGGCCCATGCCTACATTGGCTCGATCGGTATGGAAGGCGCATTCGATGCCATGGGTTCTGGCGAGGTCGATCTCAATTGGGCCAAGGAGCATCACAGCCTCTGGGTCGAGGACGAGATGAAAAAGGGCGTTGTGCCGTCTGCCATGCAGCCTGCCGAGTAACAAGCGCACCTTCCTCCTTAATCACGTCTCGAAAGCCGGGCTCGCTGCCCGGCTTTTTCGTTGTCAAGGCAGGCCGGGCGATGGCAAAGCAGTGCAGCACTAGAGGCGGCATCCCGCGCAACAGACCTTTCCCGCAAGACGATCGATCACGACGCCATGGCATCTGCGAGCAGCAACACAACCTCCCGCGTGATCGGTCTTGCCGGCTGGAGCGGAGCAGGCAAGACCACGCTGCTGACCAGACTGATCCCGCATCTGGTGGCGCATGGGTCCAGCGTCTCGACCCTCAAGCACGCTCATCATGCCTTTGATGTTGATGTGCCGGGCAAGGATTCCCATAGCCACCGGCTGGCCGGTGCCAGCGAGGTTCTCATCTCTAGCGGTCGCCGCTGGGCGCTGATGCACGAGCTGCGGGGCGAACCGGAGGCGAAGCTTGGCGATCTCCTTGGCAAGCTCTCGCCGGTTGATCTGGTGCTGGTCGAGGGATTCAAGCGCGAGGCACACCGCAAGATCGAGGTTTACCGCGCTGGCAACGGAAAGCCTGCGATGCATCCGGGTGATACCAGCATCGTCGCGGTGGCGTCTGACGTGGCTTTTCCCGCTGCTGGCCGCCCGGTGGTGCATCTCGATGACATCGAGGCGATTGCCGCGATGGTGCTTGCCTTTGCCGAGCCGCTCGCCGATGTCTTGTCTACGTTGAACGCACAGGCACTGGCCCATGGCCCAACTGACCGATGATTGCTTCGCCTTCGGTGGTCCCCTGCTCACCATTGAGGATGCCGCACGGCTGATGGCCGAACGCATTGCGCCTGTGGCCGGCGCCGAGATGGTTCCGCTGTATCTGGCCGATGGGCGCGTGCTGGCGGCCGATCTGTCGGCAGGCTTGCCATTGCCACCCTTTGCCAACTCGGCTGTGGATCGCTATGCGGTTCGCCACTCCGATCTGGCTGCCACCGGACAAACACGCCTGCCGGTTCTCGGACGCGTTGCTGCCGGCGCAGCGGCATCACCTGTTCCAGTCGCCGGCGGCGCAGTGCGCGTGTTCACCGGCGCGCCGATGCCGCCCGGGACCGACACCGTTTTCATGCAGGAGGATGTTGCTGCCGATGGCGCGGCCGTCGTGTTGCCCGGCGGGCTGAGACCCGGAGCCAACATGCGCCTCGCCGGGGAAGACATCGCCGTCGGCGCCCGAGCGCTCGCAGCCGGCACGCGGCTTGGCCCGCAGGAACTTGCGATGGCGGCTGCCCTTGGCAAAAGTCAGCTGTCAGTGCGTCGCAAGCTGAAGGTTGGTGTATTCTCGACCGGGGATGAACTGACCGAGGCGGGACATCCGCTGCCCGAAGCAGGCATCCACGATTCCAACCGGATCATGCTGCTGTCGCTGGTGCGACGCGCCGGGGCCGAGGCCATCGACCTTGGCATCCTCAGGGACCGCCGGGGCGAGCTGGCGCTGCGGCTGCGGCATGCCGCCGGGCAGTGCGATCTGGTGCTGACCTCGGGCGGTGTCTCGACCGGGGAGGAGGATCACATCAAACCGGCTGTCGAAAGCATCGGGTCGCTGGTGTTCTGGCGGATCGCCATCAAGCCTGGCCGGCCCTTGGCGCTTGGCGTCATCGACGGCAAGGCGTTCGTGGGCTTGCCGGGCAATCCTGTTGCGGTGTTCGTCACCTTTGCCTTCGTGGTGCGCCCCTTGCTGGCGCGCCTTTCCGGTGCACTCTGGCACGAGCCTCGCCGGATGCTGGTGCGGGCCGGGTTCAGCTATCGCAAGAAAAAGGGCCGGCGCGAATATGTCCGCGTCACCCTGGCGGCGCTCGCGGATGGCCAGTTCGAGGCGCACAAGCACCCGCGAGATGGTGCCGGTGTACTGAGCTCGCTCACCGAGACGGACGGGCTGATCGAACTCGCCGATGACATGACCGAGCTTTGCGCGGGCGCGCCGGTGACGTTCATCGGCTACCGCGATCTGACCTGATACGGGCCCGAAGGGCGCGCTTCAAAGTCCGCGGCGCACGCCGGTTTCCACGTCGAACAGATGCACCTTGGCCGGATCGATGGTCAGGTTCAACGTCTTCGAGTCAGACGGCACCAGACCGGAAGCGGCCTGGATGACCAACGCCGCGCCGCCGAGCGTGCCGTGGAAAAGCTGGGTTGCGCCCAGTTCCTCGATGAAGTCGACCGCCATGATCAGCGAGCCGTTGGGCGTCACGAAGAGATCTTCCGGCCTAAGCCCGACTTCGATGGCGGCACCCGGCACCAGATCGGCAGCCATGTCGGACACCGGCAGCACAACATCGCCAATGCTGACCGCCCCCTTGCCCTTGACCACGCCCTTGGCGATGTTCATCGGTGGCGAGCCTATGAAGGTGGCGACGAACCTCGACGCAGGCTTGCGGTAGACATCGTTGGGCAGACCCATCTGCTCCACCCGCCCGGCGCTCATCACCACCAGCTTGTCGGACAAGGTCATGGCCTCGACCTGATCATGCGTGA
>JAPLOV010000118.1 GCA_026400565.1 Hyphomicrobiales bacterium
GATCAGGCGCTTGTTGATGTCGTAGAGCTGCTCGACCAGCGCCTCGATGCGGTTCTGGTTGAGCGACAACGATTTCACGGCCGTGACGATGTCGATCTTCAGTTCGCGATACTTGCGCTCCTGGGCAGGCGTCAGCTTGGTGTTGGCCAGCCGGTGCTCGATGTCCTGATCCTGCAGGCGGCGCAGCTTCTTGTAGTTGTCGGCGATGGCGTCGAAGGTTTCCAGAACCTTCGGCTTCAGTTCCGCTTCCATGGCGGACAGCGAGACGTTGTTCTCGAGATCATCCTCGTCGAGATCCTGCGGCGGCGCGATGACCTCCTCGCCATCCTCGTTGACGGTGCGCACCACATCGGGCTCGTCGAAGCCGTCGGCACCCTCGACCTTCGGCGCGCCCTTGCCATCAGGGCCTGCATAAGTGGCTTCCAGATCAATGATCTCGCGCAGCAGCACCTTGCCTTCGTTGAGTTCATCGCGCCAGATGATGATGGCCTGGAAGGTCAGCGGGCTCTCGCACAGCCCGGCGATCATCGCCTCGCGACCAGCCTCGATGCGCTTGGCAATGGCGATCTCGCCCTCGCGGGAGAGCAGTTCAACCGAACCCATCTCGCGCAGGTACATGCGCACGGGGTCGTCCGTGCGCTCGCTGGCCGTGAGATTCTGCTCCATCTTGACCGGCATCGCGGTGCGGACAGGCTCGGGGCTCTCGCCCTCGACCTCTTCCTCGGCGTCCGCTTCAGCGCTGGCGGGCGTGTCGGCAGGGGTGTCGTCGTTATCGTCGGATTCGACGACATTGATGCCCATCTCGGACAGCTGGGCGTAGACATCCTCGATCTGGTCGGAGGTGAACTCCTCGGAGGGCAGGACGTCGTTTAACTCTTCATAGGTGACGAAGCCGCGCTTCTTGGCGAGCTTGATCATCCGCTTCACGGCCTGATCGGTCAGGTCGAGCAAAGGGCCGTCGGACTCGGGCTTCTTGTCCTCGACCGCCTCGTCGCTTTCGCGCTCCGTCGTCTTCGTGGCCATGCGTTTGCCTTCTCATCCAGAGTCTTGACGGCAGGCAGCATGCCCGACCGTCAAAAAAGGGATGCCATGGCTCGAACCAAAAGCCACGAACATCCCGTCTGATTCCCTCGTGCACCCAGATGGCGGCCATGCCCCTTACGGAACCGTTAACCATCTGCCGCAAGGCCCTTTGACGGCGGACCGTCGCAGGCCGCTGTCATTCGGGCCGCTTTGCGAGCCACACATCATTTCCGGGCGCCAGGTCCCCCGTGGCCTGTTCTCCCAGTCCGTTGCAGGCCTATACGTGCGATGCCTCGGTGCCCTCAAGCGAGGACAGGCGGGTCTTCACATCCAGCAGCCAGGCGAGGTTGTCTTCGCTCGCATCGTCCGAGAAGGCCCGCTCGGCGGCCTTGAGTTCGGTATGTAGCGTGCGCGCGCGGCGATGCAAGACGAGAGCCTGACGAATCATGTCGGAAACCGCATAAGTGTCTGCATCCGGTGCAAGTCTGCCCAGATCCGACGAACTCACCAGTTTCTCCAGGCGCGCAAAAGCCGGCCCCGTTGCTCCGGCGCGCACGGCCTCGGCCAGCCGACCCGAATCGAGTCGGCCATCGACAACGGCCTGCAGGAGTGCCTGACAGACCCTGAGCGCGCTGTGGCCCTGCCAGTCCACCTCAGCCAGTTCGTCCGCCATGCCGACGAGAATCTCCGGATGGGCGGCAAGCCCGACCAGAATCGTCGCCTCGCGCGGGTTGTCGCCGATGCCGGGCGTCGCGAAGATCGAGGAGCGCGCCAGGGCGGGGCTGGCCCGCATCGGCTGCGGAGGGCCGGCAACCGCCCCGAAGCGCTGGCGGTTGCCATAAGCGCCGCCAAAGCCTGAGCCGTCGCGCCGTTCGCCCCTGCGGCCACGAGCCGGCGTGCTCGGGAACATCGCAGCCAGGCGGTTGTCCATCTCCGACCGGTAATGACGGCGCGTCGCCTCATCCTTGAGCACGCCCAGCACGGCACCGAGCCGCCGCTCGAAAGACGCGCGGCGCTCAGGCGTGTCGAGCGGTGCCGCCTCGACTTCCCGGGACCAGATCAGGTCGACCAGCGGACGCGCGGCGGCCAGCACGCGGGCAACCGCCTCCGCCCCACCCGAGCGCAGCAGGTCATCGGGATCCTGCCCCTCCGGCAAAAGCGCGAACTTGAGGGATTTTCCTGGCTCCATCACCGCCAGCGCCACATCGATGGCACGATAGGCTGCCTTGCGACCGGGCTTGTCACCATCGAAGCACAGGGTCGGCTCGTCCGCCATGCGCCAGAGCAGCACCAACTGGTCTTCGGTGAGAGCCGTGCCCAGCGGAGCCACCGCGTTGGGGAAGCCGGCCAGCGTCATGGCGATGACATCGACATAGCCTTCAACGGCAATGACCTGGCCGGTATCGTGCGCTGTCTTGCGCGCATTGTGATGGTTGTAAAGTAGCCGTCCCTTGTGAAACAGGCCGGTCTCGGCCGTGTTCAGATACTTGGCCTGCGCATCCGCGCTCATGGCGCGGCCGCCAAAAGCGATAACGCGCCCTCGCACGTCGCAGATCGGGAACATGATCCGGTCCCGGAAGCGGTCATAGGGGACCGCGATCCCCTCGCCGTGGATCAGCAGGCCAGCCTCGATCATCAGGTCGGCGCTGACGCCCTGCCCGGCCAGATGATCGCGCAGATCGAAGCGGTCTGCCGGCGCATAGCCCAACCGGAACCGGCGCTGCGGCTCGCCGGCGAGGGCCCGCCCTTCCAGATAGCGCCGTGCCTCCGCGCCGTGCGGCCCCCTGAGTTCGGCCTCGAAATACTTCGCCGCCAGTTCGATCACCTCATAAAGGCCCTTGCGGACCTCTTCCTGGCGCACGGCATCCTCGGTGACCCGAGGCAAGGTCACGCCGGCTTCCGCCGCCAGCCGCTCGACGGCTTCGGGAAAGCTCAGGCCCTCAGTCTCCATCACGAACTTGAAAATGTCGCCGTTGCGACCCGACGAGAAATCGAACCAAGCCTGCTTGACGTCATTGACGAAAAAAGACGGCGTCTTCTCCTTGCCGAACGGCGACAGGCCCTTCCATTCGCGCCCGGCCTTGATCAGCCTGACGCGCCTACCGATCACGGTCGAGGCCGGCAGACGGGCCTTGATGTCATCGAGGATCGAGGGCGGGAACTTCATGCAGGCTCTATAGCGCGAATGGCGCGGGGCGTCATGGAGCGGTGCTCACGGGTGTTGACAAGATGCAGCTTGTATATACAAATTATATTTTTATTTGATCGCATGACGTGTGTGGTTTGACAATCGAGGTGTCATGAAGTTCGAGTGGGACGAGAACAAGTGTCAGAAAGTCGTCAGCATTCACAGCGTTGACTTCAGGGACGTGGCCGCGCATCGCTTGACGGGTCTGCCGCGCAGCTTTCGCTCAGATCAGAATGGCGAGGAATTTTATGTCGGCATCGCTCAGTTCAAAGGCCAGCAATGGGCGGTCATCTACACGCTTCCTGAAGACAGCGCCCGGATCATCAGCGCCCGAAAGTGGAAGCAAAAAGACCAAAGAAAAGTGGGTGAGCTCCACCGCTGATGACATTCGCGCGATGAAAAGTCAGACGAATTGGGACCATCTTGATAAATTGACCGACGAGGACATCGAGCTTTCGATTGTCAGCGATCCGGACAAGGATGGTTTGCGGGACATCGACTGGTCGAAGGCGGAATGGGTACTTCCTGAGCCCAAGGCCGCCATCTCGATCCGCCTCGATGTTGATGTGCTGTCGTTCTTCAAGGCGGGCGGCGCAGGCTAACAGAGCCGCATCAACGCTGTCCTGCGCAGCTACATGAAGGCCAGCAGGAAAGGCTGACCTTGCTCACATCGCGGCCACACGCCTGATCAGCTTGAGCTGTTCGGGCAGGCAGATGCCGTTGAGATCGTATCGCCCGATAATGTCGCGACGTGCCTGCTGGCGCAGATCATCATACTCGCGGGGCTTGGCAAGGGCGCGCGCAATCTTGGCTGACCAATCGCCAACATCGAAGAAATCGACCAGAATGCCGTTCTCTCCGGTGCGGACGACCTCTTTCACCGGCGCAGTGGCCGAGCCGATCACAAGACATTCGGCAGCGAGGCTTTCCAGCATCGACCATGACAGCACGAACGGATAGGTCATGTAGGCATGCACGCGGCTGACCCGCAGCACCTGCCGATAGGCAGGATAGGGAATGCGGCCGAGGAAGACGATGCGGCTCATGTCGAGCTGGTCGCCCACCTCCTTCATCATCATCTCGCGCCAGGTTCCCCCGCCCGGCGGCTTGCCGCCATAGCTGACATCATCGCCGCCGACGACCAGGGTGATGGCATCGGGCCTGGCCTTCTGGATGGCCGGCAGGGCCCGCATGAAGATGTGAAAGCCTCGGTAGGGCTCAAGATTACGGTTGACGAAGGTCAGCACCTCGTCGCCCGCCCGCACCGAACGGCCATCGGGCAGGGCAAACACAGCCTCTTGATCGGGCGTGATGAAGCCGGTGTCGATGCCGTCGAAGATCACGCTGACCTTGTCATGGAAGGCGGCAGGCAATGACGATTTCTGCCAGTGGGTCGGGCTGACGCCCCAGTCCATCACGTCGAAGCCGGTCAAGAGAGTGGCGTTCTTGACCCTGAGCCGGGCACGCCCTTGCAGAGTGTCGCGGCTCAATTCGGGATCGAAGGCGAAATCGTAGCCCTCGGTGCGGTAGAAGAACTCCAGAAACAGCAGCACCCGCGCCCTCGGCCAGACATCGGTGATGAAGATGTGCTCGCCCCAACCCGGATGCACCACAATGACATCGGGCTCGAAGCCGCGCTTCTTCAGCTCCACGGCGGCGGCAGCAGCGGCCTCGCCGCGGATCACCTTGGTCTCGAAATCGGCGGCAAGGGGATGAACACCCTTTGCCGAGGTGCGCCGCGGCTGGTAGCGAGCGATGGTGACGCCCGGCGTCTCGTAGGCGGGCGGATTGATGCACAGCGCCACAACTTGGTTGGCCTTGTCGGCGGCCAGCGCGATCGCGGTATGCCGGAACTGCCCCGGGAAGTTCTGGTGGACGAAGAGGATCCTCATCGCACGAGAAGCGCTCAGTCGGAGAGAGCGCTCTTCACCAGCCCGCTGGCGCTGGCAAAATCCATCTGCCCGGCATAGGCAGCCTTCAGCACGGCCACGACCTTGCTCATGTCCTTCATCGAGGTTGCGCCGGCCTCGGAGATGGCTGCAGCGATGGCGGCCTTGACCTCATCCTCGGAGAGCTGCTTCGGCATGAACGAGGAGATCACCGCGATTTCGCCGTTCTCGGTCTCAGCCAGTTCCGGGCGGGCATTGGCCGCATAGATCGCGGCCGATTCCTGGCGCTGCTTGATCATCTTCTGCATCAAAGACAGGATTTCGTCATCGCTGGCCTGGCCGCGCCCTGCACCGCGCGATTCGATATCCTTGTCCTTCACCGCAGCCTGGATCAGGCGTACGGCACCGACGCGGGCCTTGTCCCCGGATTTCATGGCGTGCTTGAGCTCGTCCACGAGGCGTTCACGCAAGGTTGGTGAGGAGGACATGGGCTGGTTCCTTCATCATTTGTGCGGCCCGCGTTGACGGAGTGGCACTGGCAATTTAAGGCTCACGCTCCAGACATCAGAGCACGTGGCTTCTGAATCCTTCAATCTCGGAACGTCCGGTCTGGAAGCAGGCATAGCATGACAGGCGCACAAGAAAACCCCGCGATGAGCGGCTGGAGCGAACCGCGCGCGACCGCGTTGCTGGTTCTTGCCGACGGAACGGTGATCGAAGGCTTCGGCATCGGTGCCATCGGCGCGGCGCGCGGTGAGGTCTGCTTCAACACTGCCATGACCGGCTATCAGGAAATCCTGACCGACCCGTCCTACAATGGCCAGATCTTGACCTTCACGTTTCCCCATGTCGGCAATGTCGGCACCAACGAGGATGACACCGAGACGGTGAATGCCGCCGCCTCGACTGGTGCCTGCGGGATCGTGCTGCATGCCCCGATCACCAACCCGTCCAACTGGCGCCAGACCCGGCATCTGGATACTTGGCTGAAGGCGCGCGGCATCGTGGGCATCGGCGGCGTCGATACAAGGGCACTGACGGCGCTGATCCGCGATCACGGCATGCCCAACGCCATCGTTGCCCATGCTCCCGACGGCGTCTTCGACCTCGCCGCGCTCAGGGCCGAGGCCGCTACCCTGCCATTGATGGACGGGCTCGACCTTGTACCGCTGGTTACCGGGCCGCAGCGCTACGAGTGGTCGCAGACCCCGTGGGTCTGGCCGGCTGGCTATGGCGAACGCGACAAGGTGGTCCACCGGGTGGTGGCGATCGACTATGGCGTCAAGCGCAACATCCTGAGGCTGCTGGCGCGTGCCGGCTGCGAGCTGTTCGTGATGCCGCCCCGCACCACGGCTGATGAAATCCTCGCGCTCAAGCCCGATGGCGTTTTCCTGTCCAATGGTCCGGGCGATCCGGCCGCCACGGGCGTCTATGCGGTGCCGACAATCCAGGGCATCCTCGCCAGCCGCATTCCAACCTTCGGCATCTGCCTTGGCCACCAGATGCTCGGCCTCGCCATCGGCGCGCGGACCGTGAAGATGAAGCAGGGCCACCACGGTGCCAACCATCCGGTCAAGGAACACGCCACGGCCAAGGTCGAGATCGTTTCGATGAACCACGGGTTCGCCGTCGATCCCGCCACCTTGCCGGCCAATGCGCGCGAAACGCATGTGTCCCTGTTCGATGGCTCCAATTGCGGCATCGCGCTGACCGACAGGCCGGCCTTCTCGGTGCAGCACCACCCGGAAGCCTCGCCCGGACCGCAGGACAGCCATTACCTTTTCGACCGCTTCGTGGCCATGATGGCCGACCACAAGGCAAGCAAGGCGGCCTGACCTGCCATGAGCTGGCGCGAGTTCTTCAACGGCGAACACAGCATCTATGTGTCCGAGCGGCACAAGCTCCTGCATGCGCGCATCATCGAACGGGCGCTGGTTGGCCTCGCGCGCGAGGCGGCGGATGGCGACACCAAGCCGCATGTGCTCGACCATGGCTGCGGGGAAGCGCTCCATGCGCAGGCCCTCGCCGCTGCCTCCGGCAGACTTTACCTGTGCGATTCCGCGCCCTCGATCCGCGCCCAGCTGGCGAGCCGTCTTGGCCGGCTGGCGCATGTCGAGATCGTGGCACCCGAGACGATCGAGATCGGCATTGCCGATGACAGCCTCGATCTGATCACCGTGATCTCGGTCTTGCAGTATCTCACCGAGGACGAGTTGACGGCGGTCCTCTCCGTGTGGCTGCGCAAGCTCAAGCCGGGCGGTGCGCTGGTGATCGGCGATGTGATCCCGCCCGATGTCGGCATGGTGACCGACACGCGTGCCCTGCTGGCCTTCGCCTGGCAGGGCGGTTTTTTGCTGGCTGCCCTCGCCGGGCTGGTCCGGACCGCGCTCTCGGATTACCGCAAGCTGCGCGAGACGCTGGGGCTGGCGATGTATACGGCGGCCCAGATGGACACGCGCCTGCACAAGGCCGGCTTCGACAGCGTCCAGCAACGGGCCAATATCGGGCACAACAGCGCCCGGATGACCTTCCTCGCCCGCAAGCCGGCCTGATCTGCCTCGCACGGCCTCGGGCGCGCGGTCGCGCTTGCCGTCGGCCGGGAGCCGATGGGGTCAGGCTCTCTCGCCGAAGCTCCAGAACTTGTGGCCGGTGAAGCTGATTGCCATCACCAGCCCCGTGGTGAGCAGCTGCATCGGCAGGTAGGGCAAGGCGAGGCGGTTGACGAACAGATGCATCAGCGCCCACGTGGCCACGAAACCAAGCCCGGCAATCACCACGAAGCGCCAGCCAGCGGCACCATGGCTGCGCTCCGTGCTGAAGGTGAAGCGCCGGTTGAGCGTGTAGGACACGCCTGCGCCGACGACGAAACCGGCCAGCGTGGCGGGGACGGGCGCCATTCCGGCCAGCTCTACCAGCCCGATCAGGGTGCCATAGTGAGCCAGCGCCGTGACGACGCCGATCCAGCCATAGGATGCGAGTTGCGACAAACGGATCATGACATCGTCATAGACGGCTCACAGCGGGCCGCAAGGCAAGCGTTCCGTCAGAAGCCGGCCTGCACCATCGGCACGGAGGCGATCAGCAGCGCCAGCACCACGAAACTCAGGCGGATCAACATCGGTGTCATGCTCTGGCCTGGCATCTGGGAACCCTCGTGTTTCGCGTTACGCTGGACTGTCCCTTGTCAGTCGCGGCGACACGGCGAGAGGTTCACATCAGCTGGCAAAAAACCGCGGGCTTCACCGGGCTTCGCAATGGCGCGACAGACGGCCAGCAAGGCCGCCAGGCTCCGACCAGTCGATCACCGCGAACGGCAGACTTTCACCAGCGAAGGTGTCAGGCACGGCAGGGTCGCGTGCGGCCGGGAACCATCCCAGCCAGGCGGCGCGGACATCGTCCTGTGTCGTGAGGTCATTCGAGGTCAGCACTTCGCGGCGAAAGGCCGGATCGGTGATCGGGCTGGACTGGGCCTCTTTCAGCGTCGCGCGATAGCGCAGGAGCGCCACATGGCTGACACGAATGGGGCGTGCGATCTGGTGGCTGCCGAGCCGGCTGACCACCTCATCGCGCGAGAGCCTGAGCTTGTGGGCGCGGCTCCAGTCTTGCGACGGATCATGGCCCGCCACCAGATCGGTGAAGCGGCCGAGGCCGCGCAAGGTGCCGCGGAAGATGGTCAGCGATTCGGGCACCCCAAGCGCCATCAGTTGGCCTTCCTGCATGAAGACCAGCACACGCTCGGACGCGCCATAGCCATTTTCCGGGGCAGGTTTGCCATCGCCGCCCAGCAGATGCAGCGCCGCCGTGGTCTTGCCGGCGCCTGAATCGCCCAGCAGCAGCAGCCCCGCCCCGCCAAGGCTGACCAGCCCGGCATGGAGCAACCAGGCCCCGGCAGCGGCATAGGCTGGTGTCAGGATCTGGTCACGCAGCAGCTTGCGAAACTCGTCGCGGCGGACACTTCCGGGAGGCGCTGCCAGCGTGATCTGGCGGCTGTCATCGTCGATGAAGGCGCGTGCGCCGCTGCCGAATGCGATCAGCCGGCGCTGGCCCGGCAACGTGCGGATGGTCAGGTCGCGGTGCTCGAAAACATTCTTGCCGCGATGCTGGGCGATCTGCTGCACGGGACCTGTGCCGGCAACCGAGGCATCGGGCAGGGCCTCCGGATCAGTGACGAGCCGCACATCGATCGCTGCCGTCCTGCCGCTTGTGTCATCCGGATCGGACAGAGGCACGAGGTCGGGCCAGAGCGTCTCCAGCGCCTCGCCCGAACAGCGGACAGAAGGCGCGCCATCGCGGCGCAGGGTGATGGCGGGCACACTGACAGGCTGACCAGATACGTCTGAAAGACCCAGCCGGTCAGGGGCTGCCAGCCCGGTGACCACGTCCGCGGAGGCCGGATCGAGGCTGAGCGCACGCGGCTGCCCGGTGAAGCTGTCCCATGGCCAGCCGACAACCATTGTGCGATCCCCGATGTGAACCGGAGCCTCCAGCGTCAGGTCGGGGCGTGTAATCGCCTGTCCTGTCAGGAAGTCGATCGCAGTGAGAATGGCGCGGCCGCAGGCGATGCCGTTCTCCAGATAACGCGAGGCGAGCCGCTGGCGGGCATACCAGCGCTTGGCCACATCCAGTCCGTCATGGAGTTGTCCGAGATCACGCCAGGCGCGCTCGTGCAAGGCGGGCGTCAGGCGCATCAGCACGCCATCTGGGTCGAGCAGGGGCCGCTGCCTGTCCTGCCGGTTGGTGAGTTCGCGGTAGGCGGCGCGGCTGAAGGACAGCGGCGGATCGGGGGCTGGCCTGCCAAGGGCCCCGAAGCCGAGTTCGAACGGGTTATGTGCACCGACAAGACGCAAGGCCGCTCCGGCATCACGCTCGAAGCGGAGCTGATCGTTCATGACGCCGATGCCGAGCGCTGCAACACCGTTGGCCCTGAGGCGGGCCGTCAGCCGCGTCGAGGGATTGGTGACCACAATCACGCTGCGGCCCACGAGTTGCGGAACCAAGCCGGCGATGATCGCAAGATTCTCGCCGAACAGCGCGTCCTTGCTCTTCTGGCGAGAGCGCCGCGAGGTGCGCTGGCCGAGCGCAAGCACCACGGGCCTGCGGCTTTCGGGCAGCACCATGTCAGCCACCACGATCTCGACCGAGAGCGGCGGCAGATCGGCCAGATGCACGCGCAAGAACTCGGCCCGCGACTGATGCCGGCACCAGATCCGGAAATGGCACGTCGAGCCTTGCAGTGCCGCCACCGTCAGCAAGGCGCGGACAGCCCGGCCGGCACCCAGCACCTCGACCTCCCGCGGTAGGTCACGCGGCGTGACGCAGGCCAGTGCAGGGCGGATCAGGATGCTACCGCCAGCCTGCCCGACCATTGCCGTTCAGCGCGCGCTGCTGCGCTGGCCAAGCTGGCCGCCGGGGTGAAAATGCCGGAAATCTTTGGCCGAGAAGCCCGCCAGTCGCATCAGCGCCACCGCCAGAGCGTCGCCGGCGGCCAGTGTCGCAGTGGATGAGGTGGTGGGCGCTTGCCCGTTCGGACAGGCCTCTGGCAGATCGGGGAGGCTGAGAACATGGTCCGCCAGAAGGCCGAGTGCGCCATCCGCCTTCTTGCTGATCAGCACCATGGGCAAGCCAGTGGCGCGGGCGTGGTGGGCGAGATCGAGCAACTCGCCGGTGCCGCCGGAGGCCGACAGCATCAGCACGACATCGCCTGCGCGGATCATGCCGAGATCACCATGGCTGGCCTCGGTGCCATGGATGAAGAAGGCCGGCGTGCCTGTGGAGGCGAAAGTCGCCGCGATCTTACGCCCGACATGGCCGCTCTTGCCGACACCGCTGACGATGATGCGGCCGCCGGCCTTGCGCACCTTGTCGAACAAGGCCAGCACATCGAGCCAGGTCTCATCGACCCCTTTCGCCATTGCCAGCAGGGCGGCGGCCTCTTGCTCCAGCACGGAGCACATCGCATCGATGCTGGCAGCGGCAGCGGGGCTCCGTGCTGTGCGCACAACAGGTGGTGAGGTCGGCTTCGGCATGGGACTTCCACAAAGGACAAGCCCTTGTAGGAGCGATCAGCATGGATGCGCAACAGAGCCCGCGCCCTCAGCTGCGGTTATAGACATCCTCAAGCCGCACGATGTCATCCTCGCCGAGATAGCTCCCGGTCTGGACCTCGATGATCTCGGTGTCGATCTTGCCCGGATTCTCCAGCCTGTGGACCTCGCCCAGCGGGATGTATATCGACCGGTTCTCGTTGATCAGCTCGACCCGTTCGCCGACCGTGACTTGCGCTGCCCCGCGCACCACGACCCAGTGCTCGGCGCGGTGGAAGTGCTTTTGCAAGGACAGCCGCCCGCCCGGATAGACCACGATGCGCTTGACCTGGAAACGGTCCTGCAATTCCAGCGTCTGATACCAGCCCCACGGGCGATACATGCGCTCGTGGTCCGATGCCTGCTTGACCCCCGCCTTGCGCAGCTTGTCCACCAGCGTCTTGACCTCGCCCGCTCGGCTCTTGTCGCAGACCAGAACCGCATCCCGGGTTGCCACGACAACCGTGTTATTCATCCCGATCATACCCACAAGGGGCCCGTCTGTCGAAGCATAGGAATCGGTGGTCTCGATCAGTTCGACATCGCCAACCGCCACGTTGGCGTTGGCATCCTTGTCAGAGATGTCCCACATCGCATCCCAGGTGCCGATGTCGGACCAGCCGAAGCTGCATGGCAGGACGGCGGCCTTATCGGTCTTTTCCATGACCTGATAGTCGATCGACTTCTTCTGCACCCGCTCGAAGGCGTCCGCATCGATCACCGGTGCACCGAGATCGCTGGCAGACTTGTCCAGCGCCTCTTCGATGGCAGAGAGGCTGTCAGGGGAGAACCGGCCATACTCGGCCAGAAGCGCCGAGGCCTTGAACAGGAAGTTGCCGGAATTCCACAGATAGCCCTCCAGCAGGTAGCGCTGGGCGGTGGCCAGATCGGGCTTCTCGACGAACCGCCGGACACGCAGCGCGGTGCTGCCGGCAATCGGCTCGCCCCGCTCGATGTAGCCATATCCGGTGGCCGGCAAGGACGGCTGGATGCCGAAGGTGACGATGTAGCCCCGCTCTGCGGCAGACGCGGCGGCGAGCACGGTCTGGCGGAAGGCCGGCGAATCGCGCACCACGTGGTCCGCAGCCAGCACCATGACCAGCTGGTCGGGATTGTCGCGGGCGATCAGGGCAGCACCGGCGGCGATGGCTGGGCCGGAATCGCGCGGCATCGGCTCCAGCAGAATGTCAGCCTCGATGCCGATCTCGGCCAGCTGGCGCTCGACCATGAAGCGATGGCGCTTGGCTGCTACGATCAGCGGCCGGCCGAAATGGGCCTTGTCCGCCATCCGGAGCACGGTTTCCTGGAAGGTGGAGTTCTTGCCGATCAGGGGCGCAAACTGCTTGGGAAAGGATTCGCGAGACAGGGGCCACAGCCGCGCGCCCGAGCCGCCGCACATGATCAGGGGTCTGATTGTCATGGTTGTCTTACCAGTTTCCGCCGAGTGTTCTGGTTAGCAGGAAACGGGTGCACCAGAAATGGGCTTCCGGGCGCTATCCGTTTGCGCGGTTAATCCCGAAAGGACCGCACGCGCCGGGGACAGCATCGCTGCCCGGGCTCAGGCAAGCCGCGTCAGCGAGAAGGCTTTTACGTCGGCCAGCAGCTTGACGAACAGGCCGGCCTGATGCTCGGCGGTGAGCTTGCCTTTGGCCGGGGTGGCGATAGACGCATCGCCCGCCGTGCCGTCGGCGTGGATGTCCTGCGCGATCCAGGCAAAGGCGGTCATGCCGGTCGGCCTGAGGATGTTGAAGGTCTCGGCGATCTCGACCGAGGTCGGCTCGAAATTGATGGCGTGCTGCATCTTCACCAGATCGGGCCGGAAATGCAGCATCAGCGAGGTTTCCATGTCTCCGCCATGGATGCCGACGGCCATTTCCTTGTCGGTGTAGAGGCCCGGCGGCTTGCCGAGCCGCGACCATGACGAAGAGATGGCCAGCATGCCGAAGCTCACGCGCAACTCGCGGCAGACGATGTCCATCAGCGCGACGTTGCCGCCATGGGAGTTGACGAAGACCAGCTTCTTCAGGCCGGCACGGTGCACGGCCTCGCCGATCTCCGTCCAGGCGCTGAGCGCGGTGTGCGCCGTCAGGGTCACGGTGCCGGGCGAGCGCAGGTGCTCGTTGGATTTGCCTATGTTCTGGATCGGCAGGATCAGCACATCGAGATTAGCCGGGCATTGCCGGACGGTCTCGGCCACCATGCCGCAAGCGATCTCGGTGTCGGTGGAGACCGGCAGGTGCGGTCCATGCTGCTCGATGGCCGCGATGGGCAGCACGACAACGGTGGTCTCGGGATCGAGGCCGTGAAAATCGCGGGTGGTGAGATCACCCCAATGGCGTGCGGTCATGGCGGGAGCTCCTGATCTTGTTTGACTGGGCTATACGTGCCTCAGGCTGCGGCAGGCAAGCATGAGAGCGACCTGACGTGCTTCACCACCCCCGCATCCGCACGCCTACATCGGCGATGAAGCCCTTGCGCCGGGCTTCGCTGGCGACATTGAGGTGATAGAGGGCGTGGTAATCAACTTTCGCGCCTTTGGCGGCATACCAGCGCAGATAGCGCTTGACGATCTTGCGGGGCGGATCGCCCATGTAGAGCGCCATGTAGCGCGGGCGGCCATAGGTGGCGATGCCGGCGATGCGCCTGAAGCCGAGCAGGGATTGCACCTTGGCAGGGTTTGAGATGTCGAAGGCGACGCCGGGCATGATCAGCCGGTCGAAGAAGCCCTTGAGCATGGCCGGCATGCCGAAGCACCAGGTGGGGAACTGCACAACCAGACCCTCTGCTGCCTTCAGACGCTCGACATAGGCTTCCAGCCCCGTCTGGTTGACGGCGGTATCATGATAGTGCCGCCGGCCATGCTCGCTGAGCACGGGGTCGAAGCCCTCCGCATAGAGATCGCATAGGTCAACCTCGTGCCCGGCAGCCTTAAGCCCGGCGATGGCCTCTTCGCGGATGGCGGCATGGAAGCTCTCGGGCAGCGGATGGCAATACAGATAGAGCACGCGCATCGAAAGCCGTCGCCTTTGTGACATCACCCTTTAACGCCCGTTAAGCCTTCGGAGCGAAGGTCCGCATCTTGCCGGGGTTGAGCAGGCCGTAGGGGTCGACATCGTGCTTGAAGCCGAGCTGGTCGGCATCGACTCGCTTGTGCCGGCTGCCGTCTTCCAGCGTGTAGACATGAGGGTTGGCGATGAACACGCCATTGGCCTCGTGCAGGACGATGATCTCGGCCAGCCGCTCGGGCGTGGAATAGATCACCAGCGGCAGCGCCGAACAGGTCAGGCGACCGCCGAAGCGGATGAATTCGCAATGGGGGATGACCTCGCCGGGGAACATGTCACGCATCTGCAGGATGCTCTCCATCAGACGGTCGGCGGGATAAAGGCACTGCAGATAGGTGACGGTGCGGTCGACCTTCAGCGCCTGCAAGGTGGTATGGTTCCAGGTGAACTCGTAGATCGGCAGCTTGCCGGGGCTCTCGTCGTTCGGCACTTCGTGGGTGATGGTGCCGCGCGAACCCAGCACCATCTTGAAGCTCTCTAGCGAAGCTTCCGCCACCATTGCGATGAGGAGGTTCTTGCCCTCGGGGCAGGCCTCCTTGATCTCCTTGAAGTAGGAGGGCAGCGGCCAGGCAATCGGGGTGAGCAGCTTCTTGACGATACCGTCAGCCAGCGCGACCTCCTGGCCGACCTGCACGGCATCCTCGAAGCGGTCGAAGGCGACGACGAGATCGATCCACGGCCAGGCCGGGGCGGTGGGCATTTCCAGCGCGGTGATGATGCCGGTGGTGCCGTAGGCGCGGTTGACGAACTGCGCGGCCTCGGCCCTCAGTTCGATGATGCGTGGCGTTTCCTCGACGGTGACGATGCGGGCCGCGATGATGTTACCAGGCTCGCGCAGGCCGCCATAGGTGACCGAACCGACACCGCCCGAGCCACCTGCGACAAAGCCGCCGATCGTGGCCATGCGTTTGGTCGACGGGTGCATCCTGAGCTCCCAGCCGGCAGGTCGCAGCACGGCATCCATCTCGTCCATCTTGGCACCGGCCCCGACGCGTACGACGCCGGGCCTGTACCATTCGATGGCGTTAAGACCGGTGATGTCGAGCAGCACCCCGCCTTCCAGCGGCACGGCCTGGCCATAATTGCCCGTCGCGCCAGCGCGCACCGTGAGTGGAATCCGGCGTTTCGCACAGGAGGCGGCGATGCGGATGACATCGGCTTCATCACGCGGACAGGCGATGATGTCGGCGGACTTGCCATGCAGCTGCGCATTCAGGATCGGCGAATACCAGAAGAAATCGCGCGAGCGCCGGCGCACGATCTGGGCTTCACTGACAAGCGGCACGGGTCCATTGGGGCCGCCCAGCATGTCGGACACGAATCCGGCGATGTCATGGGTGGCGGCCGCGCCGGACGGAATGGGTGTGGCGATGTTCATCTGGTGTCCTTCGCTGAGGAATGGGCGAAAGCCCGTTTGTCTGGCGGATCGCGACTATACCGCCAGCGCTGAGGATTGCACCGTGGATGAATGCAATATCCGCTTGTTTTTTAAGCAGACTTCTGCACTCGATTTAGGCAGGGTGGGTCTGGACCGGGAGGCGCCCCTGTCCATATGGGTGGCACGGGTATTGCTGTCCGTTCCCCGTGCAACACGTGTCGGCCGCGTCTCCCGGTCCGGCCCAACTGGAGTGAGGTTCGACCCATGACCATGTCGAAGTTTCGTATAGACCGCCGTGCGGCGCTTGGCCTGATCGGCGGCGCTGGCGCATCCGTCCTTGTTCCGATGTCGGGCCGCAGCGTCAATGCGCAGACGCTGGACAAGGTAAGCTATCAGACCAACTGGCGGGCGCAGGCCGAGCATGGCGGCTTTTATCACGCCGTCGCAGCCGGCATTTACAGGAAGTATGGCATCGAAGCCGACATCCGCATGGGCGGCCCGCAGCAGAACCCGTCAGCGCTGCTGCTCGGCGGCCGCGTCGACATGATCATGTCGAACTCGTTCGAGGCGATCAACTACGTGCGCGAGAGCATCCCCTACATGTGCATCGCCTCGATCTTCCAGAAAGATCCACAGGTTATCATCTCGCATCCGGGCGTCGGCCATGACAACCTCGCTGCGCTGAAGGGCAAGCCGATCCTCGTCGGCGCTGCCGGCCGCACCAGCTTCTGGCCCTTTCTCAAGGCCAAGTTTGGCTTCACCGACGAGCAGGCCCGGCCTTACACCTTCAACATGGCGCCCTTCCTGGCCGATAAGCAGATCTCGCAGCAGGGCTTCCTGTCCTCCGAGCCGTTCGCCATCCAGCAAGGCGGCGTCAACCCGGTGGTTCACCTCATCGCCGATGCCGGTTTCGAGAACTACAACACGACGATCAACATCTCGAACAGGATGGTCGCGGAGAAGAAGGATCTGGTACAGCGCTTCGTCACCGCCAGCCTTGAAGGCTGGGCGGAGTACATGAAGGGCGGACCGGCCATCGAGGGTGCCAACGCGCTGATCAAGAAGGATAATCCGGACATGACCGACGAGAAGATCGCCTATGCGATCAAGGTCATGAACGAGCGAGGCATCGTGCGCTCCGGCGACGCGCTGCGCCTCGGCGTCGGCGCCATGACCGACGCGCGCTGGAAGTCCTTCTACGACACGATGGCCGGCACGGGCGTGTTTCCGACCGGCCTCGACATCAAGAAGGCCTACAGCCTCGAATTCATCAACAAGGGTATCGGCGCGTGAGCGCAGCCGCTGCACTTTCTGTGAGCACGGGCGAGGCTCCAAAGCCTCGCCCCCTCGTCTTGATCCGCGATGTCTCCAAGCAGTTCGCCAACGGGACCATCGCGGTTCGCGACGTCAATCTTGATCTGGCTCGCGGCGAATTCGTCAGCCTGCTGGGCCCTTCCGGCTGCGGGAAATCCACCCTGCTTCGCATGATCTCCGGCCTTGGCGAGCCCTCGCGCGGCACGATTGAGTGGCCAACCTCGCCCCATGATGCCGAGGGCCATGCCAGCCCAGACCTGGGCTTCGTGTTCCAGGAGCCGACCTTGATGCCATGGGCCACGGCCCTCAAGAACGTGATGCTGCCACTGACGCTGAAAGGCACCAGCAAGCGCGACGCCGAGGCCCAAGCTGCGACCATGCTGAACCTCGTCGGCCTCAAGGGCTTCGAGACATCCTATCCGCGCGAACTCTCCGGCGGCATGAAGATGCGCGTGTCGATCGCGCGGGCACTTGTGACCAAGCCGGCGATCCTGCTGATGGACGAGCCCTTTGCCGCGCTGGACGAGATCACCCGCCACAAGCTCAACGACGATCTTCTCAAGCTGTGGTGGGAACAGCGCTTCACCGCCGTATTTGTGACCCACTCGGTGTTCGAGTCCGTCTACCTGTCGCAGCGCATCGTGGTGATGGCAGCCCGTCCGGGCCGGGTGATGGCTGACCTAACGGTGGACGCCCCGCATCCGCGCGACGATATGTTCCGGACTTCGGCGCAATATGCAGACCTGTGCCGCGTGGCCTCGCAGAACCTGAAGAAGGCAATCGCCGGATGAGCGACATCACCGTCCCTGTGCACGTGCCCCACGACGGCACCGATGCGGAAGCCCGGCCGATCTTCACCGAGGAGCGCCGCATTCTCGGCATCGCCAGGAGCACCTGGCCCGGCGTTCTGGCGCCGATCGTCATCGGCATTCTCGCGCTCGGCTTCTGGGAATGGATCGTCCACTATCGCGGTATTCCACATTATGTGCTGCCCGGCCCTTGGTTGATCGCGAAAACGCTGGTCGCCGACTGGGGCACCTTGTCCGGCTCGCTCTGGATCACGCTGCGCATCACCTTTGCGGCGCTGATCGCAGCCATCACCGTGGGCGTCGCGCTCGCCATCATCTTCACCCAGTCGAAATGGCTGGAAATGAGCCTGTTCCCCTATGCTGTCATCCTTCAGGTGACGCCGGTTGTGTCGATCGCGCCGCTGATCATCATCTGGGTTGGCGACATCAACCTCTCGTTGCTGATCTGCGCCTGGATAGTGGCCTTCTTTCCGATCCTGTCTAACACGATCATGGGTCTCAACTCGGCTGATCACAACCTGATCAACCTGTTCCAGCTCTACAAGGCCAACCGCTGGCAGGCCCTGCGTTACCTGCGCTTGCCGGCGGCCCTGCCCTATTTCCTCGGCGGGTTGAAGATTTCCGGCGGCCTTGCGCTGATCGGCGCGGTCGTCGCGGAATTCGTCGCAGGGTCAGGAGGCAATGCCTCGGGGCTGGCCTACCGCATCCTCGAGTCCGGCTATCAGTTGCGCATTCCGCGCATGTTCGCGGCCCTGATCATGATTTCGGTGACCGGCATCGCCATCTTCCTGCTGACCAGCTGGATCAGCCACATCTTCCTGCGCAAATGGCATGAGAGCGCCATCAAGCGGGAGAATTGAGCCTTCTGGAGATCAACCTTCAACGGTTTCAGCGTGAGGGTGTCCGAGCTGGCCAGCCAACGATCCGCATCCTGAGCTTACTGAAGTATGAGCCTCAGAGCCCTGCTCCTCAGGCCAGCCGGCCACGTGCCGCCACGGGGATTTCCCCGATGATGGTCTCGCCGCGTACCGCCACATAGCGGTCCACCATGTTGCAGACCACGCAGACATGGTTCGGGATGATCCTGACCACATCGCCGACACCGGGCCGCGCATTGCAGGCGGACAGGTCCAGAAAGCCGTGCTCCTCGGCAAACTTGTGGATGCGCGCCTCGGGATGCTCGATGATGTAACCGAAGCCGTCGAGCCCGCCACCCTGATCGGCCGTCAGCGTCTTCGAGCCCGCATCCAGGATACCCCGTTCCGGCGCGGCGCGGCTGACCACGGTGGCATGGACCGTGAGCGCGCAATCGGCGAGCGAGGCCTGGCCACAGGCCATCATCATCCGGTCATTGAAGATGTAGGTGCCGGCTCGGTGCTCGGTGGCACCCTTGAGTTGCCCCAGATTGGCAAGGTTGGGTGTGCCGCCGGTCGAGACGATATCGAGGGACTGGCCCTCTGCTGCCAGAACCGCGCGGACCTCGTCGACGAAGCGCTGCGTCTCGGCCCAGCGGTCTTCCGGCGGATACATCAGGAGGCCGGCAAAGCTGAGATGCGGTGAAGCGGCAATCAGGCGGGCGAGCGCGATCGCTTCGCCCGGCGTCTCGACGCCCGCGCGCCGACGGCCTGTGTCGCACTCGACCACGACCGGTAGCTTGCGGCCGGCAATGCGCCCCGCCTCGGGCAGCCCCGCGACGGTCACCGGATTGTCCGCTGCGACAGTAACCTGGACACGGCCCAGCAAGGCACCGAGGCGTGCCACCTTGTCCTCGCCGAGGAGGTTGTAGCTGATCAGGATATCATCAAGGCCACCATCGGCCATCACCTCGGCCTCGCCGAGCTTCTGGCAGGTGATTCCTCGCGCGCCGGCAGCGCGCTGTATGGCCGCAATGATCGGGCTCTTGTGCGTCTTGATATGCGGCCGATTGGCGACGCCGGCCGCATCGCAGGCCCCCTGGATGCGGGCGATGTTGCGCTCGACGACATCGAGATCGATCACCACGGCAGGGGAGCCGAACTGGCGCAGGATGTCACGTGGAAAGGAGTTGTTGTTCATCCGTCCATTTGGCACCGGCACGGCATCCGGCTCAAGCCCGATTTGCGCATGCTGTGCCTGCTGGAATGCAGGACGTTGCGCCTGCGTCCGCGTTGTCGGTAGGCCGCTTCGCTTCGTACTTGTGGCATGACGCGGCCGATCCTGCGCACGAAAAGCCCGCTGTTCGCAGAGAATTGTCAACCATTGTCTGACTAGAGTTGATCTTCCGATAGATCCAATCCGGACCGGCAGACATGAAGTGCACCTACCTGAACTGGGATGCCGCACGAGGCTGGAGCTCGCAGCCGAACCTGACAGCCGATGCCCGGCCGCCGATGTCGCAACTGGTGCTCTATTTCGCCGCGCGCGAGACCCTGGCGGCCAATCCGGTCCACGCCGATCTGGTGGCGCGCTTTCCAGGTGCCCGCATCGTCGGTTGCAGCACAGGTGGCCAGATCGGCCGCGATGATGTCACGGATGCCGGCGTGCAGGCTGTGGCGATGTCATTTGCCTCAACACGGATCAAGGTGGCGTCGGGAAATGTGATCGCATGCAGTGATTCATTCGTCTGTGGAGCCAAGCTTGGTCTTGAGCTGGCAAGCCCAGATCTTGCTGGCGTATTCGTGCTGTCCGATGGCCTGATGGTGAACGGCTCGCGGCTGGCGACAGGCCTGTCATCGGCAGTCGGACGGAGCGTTGCGGTCAGCGGGGGGCTTGCTGGCGACGGCGACCGGTTTGGCGAGACATGGGTGGCGGCTGACGCGATCCCTGCCAAGGGCGTGATCGTTGCCGTCGGCTTCTACGGTGAGGACATCCGCTTCGGCCATGGCAGCGCCGGGGGCTGGAATGTCTTCGGCCCACGCCGGACGATCACACGAGCCATCGACAACGTCCTGTTCGAACTGGATGGCCAGCCTGCGCTCGATCTGTACGAGCGCTATCTGGGCTCCGAAGAGGCCGCGCTCCTGCCCGGCAGCGCCCTGCTGTTTCCTCTTTCCATCCGAGATCCGGATGCCCCGGACCGGGACGTGGTGCGCACCGTGCTGGCAGTGGACCGGCAAGCCCGGACGATGACCTTTGCCGGCGACGTGCCGCAGGGATGGTCGGCTCAGTTGATGCGCGGCCAGTTCGATCAGCTGTCGGAAGCATCGATGCAGGCCGCCCGGCAGGCCTCGGCCACGCACACAGACGCTGCCAATGGTGACTGCCTGGCCATCCTTGTCAGCTGCATCGGTCGGCGCCTGCTGCTTGGCCAACGCGTTGCCGACGAGGTCGATGCTGCCGTGCAAGGACTGGCGAGCGGCACAGGTCTTCTGGGCTTCTATTCTTATGGCGAGATCGCTCCCCACGCGGTGTCCGGTGTGCCGCAGTTGCACAACCAGACCATGACCGTGACGACGATCCGCGAACGCGCAGCCTGAGTTCGATGATGCACAGGCTGATCGCAAAGCAGATCGAACGGACCCGGAGGGACGATGGCAGGATCGACATCGATCAGCTGATCGATCTTGTCAGCGCAGCCTATGCGGAAGTCGATCGTGATCAGGCCCGGAGCAACCGCTCGATCCTGCTGATGGCCGAGGAACTGGAAGATCTCAACGCCAGCCTCGAGCAACAGGTCATTGAGCGCACAGAGGAACTCAACGACCTGAAGCGCCGGTTTGAAGATGCGATCGAGAACCTTGATCAGGGCATCATGATGATCGACCGGCGGAATAAGGTGCCGGTAGTCAACCAGCGCTGCATCGAATTGCTGGACATTCCAGGCGACATCCTGCGCAGCATGCCGTCCTTCGAAGCCCTGATGGTGTTCCAGCACGCCAGGGGTGAATTTGCGCCCATGGATGATGCCTTCCGTCGGGATGTGCTGGAGCGCGCCAACGAGCACACGCCGGGCATCTTTGTCCGGCAACGTCCGAATGGCGTGTTTCTGGAAGTGCGAACCCGCCGCCTGAGCAGCGGCGGAACCATCCGCACCTATACAGACGTGACCGAGCGCGAGCAGCGCACACGCGCGCTCGCTGCTGCCGAGCAGGAGTATCGCGGGCTGTTTGAAAACTCCGTCGTTGGCATCTATCGCTCCAGCCTCGATGGCCGGCAGCTGCGTGCCAACCCCAGCCTTGTGCGGCTCAACGGTTATGAGACCGAGGCCGAGATGCTGGCGGCGGTGCACGACATCGCCCTGGAGTGGTATGTCGATCCGGCGCGCCGTGACGAGTTTCGCGATGCTCTTGAGCGCGATGGCAGGGTCACCGACTTCGTCTCGGAGATCTACCGGCACAAGACGCGCGAGAAGATCTGGATTTCGGAATCGGCCTGGGTCGTGCGCGACGACAAAGGCAGGCCGGTCTGCTACGAGGGCACGGTGATCGATGCCTCGGAACGCATCGAGGCAGACCGCAAGATCATGCACATGGCGCGGCATGACGCCCTGACCGAGATCCCAAACCGCCTGTTTTTCCTCGAAAGCCTGCGCAAGCGGCTTCGGCGTGGTCGGCTTTCATCGCCCTTGGCGGTGCTGTGCATCGATCTCGACCGCTTCAAGGAGGTCAACGACACGCTTGGACACGACGCCGGCGACACGCTACTGCGCAGCGCCTCGCGCCGGCTGGGCGGCTTGGTCGGCAACCAGGACATCGTGGCCCGGCTGGGAGGCGACGAGTTCGCCATCCTGTTGGCGGACCCGCAAAGCGACGCAAACATCCGTGCGATGGCCGACCTCATTCTCGATGCGCTGAGCCGTCCGTTCAGCATTGGTGGCCAGCGGGCCGTGATCGGTGCCAGCATCGGCGTGGCCATCAGCGGTCGCCATGGGGACAACCCGACAGAACTCCTGAAAAATGCCGACATCGCTCTCTACAAGGCCAAGAATGAGGGGCGGCAGCGCTGCTGCTTCTTCGATCCGAATCTGACCAGCAAGCTTCAGCGCCGGCGCATGATCGAGCTCAACCTGCATTCCGCGCTCGCGGCTGGCGAGTTTGAGCTGCACTATCAGCCGATTATCGACATCACCACCGGCGCGACGATCAGCCACGAGGCGCTGCTGCGCTGGCGCCACCCGCTGATGGGCCTGATCTCGCCGGCGGAGTTCGTCCCGATCGCCGAGGAGACGGGGTTGATGATCCCGATCGGCGAATGGATTCTCAGGCAGGCCTGCGCTGATGCAACCGGCGCACTCGGCAGCCCCAGCATCGCAGTCAACCTTTCGCCGGTGCAACTGCGGTCGCCGAACCTGCTGACCACAGTGATGAGCGCGCTGGCTTCCAGCAGCCTGCCGCCGGAGAGGCTGGAGCTCGAGATCACCGAGACCGTGCTGCTCAGCGACAACAAGGTCACCTACGGCACATTGCGCGACCTGAAGGCCATGGGCATCCGTATCGCGCTCGATGACTTCGGCACTGGCTATTCCTCGCTGAGCTACCTGCAACGGTTCAACTTCGACAAGATCAAGATCGACCGGTCCTTCGTCTCGCCAAGCCAGCCGGGCACGACCGGGCTGGCTGTGGTCAAGGCCGTCATCCTAATGGCGGGCGAGCTCGGCATGGATGTGGTCGCGGAAGGCGTCGAAACAGAGGACCAGGTCGCCACGCTGGTCGAGGCAGGATGTCACCTGATGCAGGGCTACCTGTTCGGGAGACCTGTGCCGGTGAGCCAGAGCCATGAGAGGCCGGTGACGCACTTGACCGGCACCGCCGGCGAGAAGGCCCGTGAAAAAGTTCCTCGGGAACCCGTCGCGCCACGCGCCACCACGTTCAAGCGGACAGCCTAGCACGCTGCTGGCCATCTCGCTTACCATCATGGCGAGCGCAGCGAAACCATCCAGAGATGCTGCGATGGCGCGTATGATGGCGCGATGTCAGGCCCTCAGCGGCCAAACAACGATACCTGAGCGTTCTGGATGTCTTCGCTGAGCTCGCAACGACGGGGTCTGCAACTTATCTCAGCATCCTGACGCGCCATCGAGGCGGGCAAAGATCGGCTGCAGACCGCTCGTTCCCCGTCCGAACGTTCGGTCGCAGCACATCACGCCGCGTACCCGCTGCCCGCCCACGGGTCGGGAGACAGCCCGGTTATGGAGATGGTGCCTAATCAGCCGTTGACAACCACGCGCGTGCCGACACGGACACGGCGCATGAGATCGGCGATGTCCTCGTTATACATGCGGAAGCAGCCGAACGAGACAGCACGGCCGATGGAATCGGGCCTGTTCGTGCCGTGGATCGCATAATCGCCGCCCGTCAGTGTCAGCGCGCCGATGCCCATCGGGTTGTTCGGGGCGCCGCCCGGAATCATGTCCGGCACGTTGGGATTGGCGCGGCGCACAACGTCCGGCGGCGACCAGCCGGGCTGGAGATGGACTGCCGAGACACGCGATTCGCCCGTCCACTGGTTCTGGGCAGAGCCGACGGCAACCGAGTAGCGCGTCGCCTTGCCATTGCCCTCGACGAGATAGAGCGACTGGCGGGCCTGCTCGATCACAATGGTGCCGGCCTCTTCCTTGCCGGTGTACGGCACCTGATTGCCGCGGGTCTTGCCGACGCCCTTGAGCTGCATCCGCTGTTCCAGCAGATGATCCGGAATGGTCGTGCCCTTGCCGCGAAATCGGCTAGGCGGCCATTGGGGCCGATGAGCCCGGTGACTTCACCGGAACCCATGCAAGCCGAAGCGGTGGCAGCGACAGATGCAAGCAGGAGGGCGCGGCGGGACAAACGCAACATGGGAACCTTTGTTCAACAGGAAAACAGGTGATCAGCCGCGGTTAAGCGCCTTCAGTTCCTCGATATATTCTTTGGGGAATAACATCGAGTTAGCGGGAGGCGTCAATCCGACAAATTTTGCGATGTCACCGACGAACGCGTTACAGTTGTAGAAGATCGCATGCCACGTTGGCGAACTGGCCTGCAACTCGCGGATCCTGACCATCATCTCGTCGAAACGGGCCTGATCCATGGTGATGCGATAGCGGGCCGTGAAGTAGATTTCCTCGGTATCGCCATCGCTCGCGCCGGTCTCGGACGGCACTGGCAAAACGTGGCCGATCATCCACGGAACCGAGCTCTCGGTGGCGGGATGCAGGCCGACGATCTCGCTGGTAGCGATGGAGCCGCCGCGGCCGAGCTTGCCGACCGAGGTGAAGCTGTGGCCATAGCTGTTGGCCGAGCGGGCGCGGAATTCTATGTAGTGGGTGTGACCGTTACCCGTCGCGTTGCGGGCCTCGCGGCGCGAGCTGGCAGGAGCGAATGATGCTGTCTCGGCAGCGAACGCGGCGGGAACGACGCTGGCGTCGGCAGCCGGATCGGTGGCAGGCGAGGCCAGATTGACATCTCCCTCGGGCGCGCAGGCCACGAGTACAAGGGCGAAGGCGGCCACAAACAGACCGTGCGCAAATGTCGCCAGACTGGAATGCCGGACATTGATCATGGAGATTTCCGCTTTCTTCAACACGTATGGCTCCCGTTTCCGAGATGGCCATCACAAGACGTCAAACATAATCGACGTCGTCAACTGTTGGAACAGGCCGCCTGCGAGCACCTGATCACGTTTCATCCAACTGAGGGTGGAACCGGAGAGGTCTTTGCCGCCTGGCAGACCATCGAAGCGCCAACGCGCGGGCTGGATACGCTTGCACAACCGGACCAGAGCCAGAGTCTCACCTGAACAGACGAGTCATTGCGTTCCCCGTAGTCCACCCCCGAGACCCGATCGGCAGCGAAAAATCGTCGCGGGAAGGCCAACAAAAGGAAAGACCCAACAGCGCAGAATTCTGCGCCGTTGGGCCTCTGGTCTCAGATCGGATCGCGCGAAGCGCGTCCGAAATCAGCCGCGGACGGCGATCGGAGCAGCAACGGCAGCAGGAGGTGTCTTGCCCTTGCCCTTGCCAGGAGCCTTGCCGGCGCAAGCGCCGAGAGCAGCAGCAGTCAGGAGAGCGGCGAGAACGACGGTGAACTTCTTCATAGTAGGCCCCTTTTTCAATGAGTTTTTATTCATTAATCCCGACGTTGCTTTTAGCCGTTCGCACCAGGTTCGGGTAGTGCAAACTTGCAACACTCGGCGGAAAATCCGCCCTCCGGGCTCGCAAAAAAGTTTCGCAAAGGCAAGCTGGGCCTGTCTGGCAGCATTTGAGCCTTCCTTGGGCATGCCGATCCGGCAGGTTGCGGCGCCGAGGCTGCGGTCCAGACGGGCCCGGCGCCGGTCGACGGTGCCTGAACAGCTTGGTTCCCGCACGACACCGGCAGGCCAGAAGACATCCAGCAGCCATGCGTCCGAAGCACTACGCCGGCCCGGAACGCAACAAGGCCGGCTTGCGCCGGCCTTGTCCAGAAACTCCAGTCGCGGAGCAGCGCGGATCAGTAGTCCATGCCGCCCATGCCACCCATGCCGCCACCGCCCATGGGAGCCGGCGCGTCCTTCTTGGGCGCTTCGGCGATCATGGCTTCGGTGGTGATCAGCAGGCCGGCAATCGAGGCCGCATCCTGAATGGCAGTGCGCACGACCTTGGTCGGGTCGATGATGCCAGCCTTCATCATGTCGACGTACTCGCCAGTCTGGGCATTATAGCCAGCCGAGTAGTCCTTCGATTCAGCGAGCTTGCCGACGATGACGGCGGAATCGTCACCGGCATTCTCGATGATCTGGCGAGCTGGCGTGGTGAGCGCCTTCTTGACGATCTCGATGCCGATCTTCTGGTCTTCGTTGGCAGGCTTGAGCTTGCCGATGGCGCCAGCTGCACGCAGCAGGGCCACGCCACCGCCGGGCAGCACGCCTTCTTCCACCGCAGCGCGTGTGGCGTTCAGGGCATCGTCCACGCGGTCCTTCTTTTCCTTGACCTCGACTTCGGCCGAGCCGCCGCCGCGGATCACCGCGACGCCGCCCGCAAGCTTGGCCAGACGCTCTTGCAGCTTCTCACGGTCGTAATCCGAGGTGGTTTCCTCGATCTGCGCCTTGATCTGCGACACGCGGCCTTCGATGTCCTTCTTCTTTCCGGCACCATCGACGATCGTGGTGTTCTCCTTCTCGATCCGCACCTTCTTTGCGCGGCCAAGCATGGCGAGCGTGACTGATTCGAGCTTGATGCCGAGGTCTTCGGCAATCATCTGGCCGCCGGTCAGGATCGCGATGTCTTCCAGCATCGCCTTACGGCGATCACCGAAGCCCGGAGCCTTGACAGCTGCGACCTTTAGACCACCGCGCAGCTTGTTGACGACGAGGGTGGCGAGAGCTTCGCCTTCGATGTCCTCGGCGACGATAAGAAGCGGCTTGCCGGTCTGCACCACGGCTTCGAGCACAGGAAGCATCGCCTGGAGTGAGGAGAGCTTCTTCTCGTGGATCAGGATGTAGGGATCCTCGAGATCGGCCACCATCTTCTCGGCGTTGGTGATGAAGTAGGGCGAGAGATAGCCACGGTCGAACTGCATGCCTTCGACGACATCGAGTTCGGTTTCGGCGGTCTTGGCTTCCTCGACGGTGATGACGCCTTCGTTGCCAACCTTCTGCATGGCTTCGGAGATCATCTTGCCAACCGACACGTCGCCATTGGCCGAGATGGTGCCGACCTGAGCGACTTCAGCGTTGGACGTCACCTTCTTGGAATTCTTCTTGAGATCGGCAACGACGGCTTCAACCGCCATGTCGATGCCGCGCTTGAGATCCATCGGGTTCATGCCGGCCGCAACGGCCTTGGAACCTTCGCGAACGATGGCCTGGGCCAGCACGGTCGCGGTGGTGGTGCCGTCACCGGCGTGGTCGTTCTGACGGGACGCGACTTCGCGCACCATCTGGGCACCCATGTTCTCGAACTTGTCGGCAAGTTCGATTTCCTTGGCGACGGTGACGCCGTCCTTGCCGACCTTGTCGATTGCATCGGCAATGACGCCACCAATGGTGGTGTCAGCAGCGGAGATGCTGGCGA
>JAPLOV010000250.1 GCA_026400565.1 Hyphomicrobiales bacterium
ATCGCCAGAACGAGCACGGCGACAGCTTCAATCGCCAATGTCACGACCCGGGCTATTGCGAAAAAGTGTTCTTCCATCTTCTTCCCATCCGTTGTTCAAACGCCAAACCCAAAACTCCTTCTATGAGCAATTGCACTGAGCGCGTGATCAGCCCCCACTGATTGGGTTTCACCGGATGATGAACCTTTCTTCGAACAGGATGGCGAATTGCGACTTCGCTTCCGACCATTCCCGTGCTGACATTTTCCACTCTGCAGTGGCATCGCGCAAGACCAGATAGATCAGCTTCATTGCCGCGTCGTCGTTGGGAACATGGCCCCGGATTTTGACCGCACGCCGGAGCTTCGAGTTGAGCGCCTCGATGGCATTGTATCGATCATCTCGCGGAACGTTGACGCTGAGAAGCTGCGGCGGCTGCAAAGCTCGGACGAATAGGCATCTTCAATCCGTTGGCCCGGGCGCACGCCGCACGCAACGGAACCCAATATGGCTGGCGGCAGAGTCAATCGGCTGGGCATGACGTGCCGCAGGGCGATACCGGCGGCAGTAGCTTGGAGCACACAAGTGGCTGCCACCCTTAAGCACCCGGCGCGGGATCGGAATGGCGGGAAGATTTGGATCTTGGCTGCCTCGCCTTGCAACGTCGCGCATGTCCGACGGAACGCAGCAAGCCTTCGCAGGAGCGGCAACATGGCTCCTAGTGTACCAATCCGCTGTCCATTCCCAGACATTGCCGATCATGTCGTAAAGGCCGAAACGGTTAGGGGAGAAGCTGCCCACCGGGGACGTCCTCAGAAATCGGTCAGCCAACGAGTTCTCGTAAGGAAAATTGCCCTGCCACACATTGGCCATATGCATCCCGTCCGGCTCCAGTTCGTCGCCCCAGGCAAACTCGTGCGCCCAGTTCCCCGCCCAGCCGGCATATTCCCATTCTGTTTCGGTCGGCAATTGCTTGCCAGCCCACGCTGCGTAGGCTTCAACATCGGCTAGCGCCACATGCACCACCGGGTGATCCCAAAGATTGTCGAGACTGCTTCCCGGTCCAGTCGGATGCCGCCAGTCGGCGCCAAAGGTCCACTGCCACCATTGCGACCAGTCATCCAGTCGGACGGGACTGGAGGTCGGCACAAAAACCAGCGATGCGGGTTTCAACATCTCTGGCAACGCCCCGGGATAATCTTCAGCGCGTGGGGTTAATTCGGCGACCGTCACATAGTTTGTGGCCTCCACAAACGCTGCGTATTGCCGGTTTGTTACCGGCGTGCGGTCGATCCAAAAGCCTGAGACCATCGCCTCGTGCGCTGGAGCCTCCTCCTTGTAATGGGTATCCGAGCCCATACGGAACTGACCGCCGGGGAGCCAAACCATGTCATCTTGATTTGCCATCACTATTTCCGCTGATAGAGGCAAAGTATATTTCTATCCGTTTACGAGACGCGCAAAAAACACATCAGACTTTGCTTTGGCTTGGTCCAACAGTCCGCCTGGCCATAGACTACCGGTCTAAGCCATGATCAGTATGTCTGGATTGCCGAACATACTCTGCTAATTCTGCAAAAAGGTATCGACGAGTTTAGCGCGGCAGCAACGTATGGCCTGAATGCTTGCCGAGCCAACTCGCGACACTGGAAGGCAAGCGCACCCGCGCCCTCTCCACCCGTGTCAGAACCGTACCGAGAGGCCTACCACCGGACCATGTTGAACGACGTTGTATTGATAGCGGTCCGAGCCACTGCCCCGTGAATAGTCCACCGATAGGGCTTTATAGCCGATATAGCCATCGACCGCGACATTGGCCCATCTCGCCAGTTGCGCCTCGTAGGCCACAATTGAATGCCAGCTGAAACGGCTTCCGGCACCGAAGCCGCCGACGTCGCCCCGGAGCGTGAGCCTTTGCGCAGGCGCCAGGTCGTGCCGAAGACGAAAGCCGACCAGCGGGTCAATCCATTCCACGTTCCCCGAGAACGCGATTGCCCTGCCACCTGCGACGGTGAGCCCGGACAGGTCAGCCCAAACCCCGACTGCGGCTGAAGCAGCAACTGACTGACGCCAATAGCGCCCGCCCGCAAGAACGTCGATGGATGTATTGCCGCGACCTGCTGAGGAACGCCATATCTCGTAGGCGCCTCCGAACTCCACAACGAGTTGGGATGATTCGGCCCGAACCTGCGCGGTCGTCGCTAATGACAATAGCGAACCCTGACGGAAGCGCGCAAATTCCTGTGAACCTGCCACCTTGGAGTAAATCACGTCAACGAAAATACCGAATTGTCCGTTCCGCGCTTCAAGATAGCTCATCCATGCAGGAATTCCGCGCCAGTCCAGCGCATCAAGAACCTGGCTAGGGGCGAGTTGCACGCCAAGGTTACGCCCCTTCAAAGTGGCGTTACCTGAAAGCCAAGGAAGCCAGCTGTAAGGTGTGGCTGGAAATGTCCAGCCTGCAGGCGGTTGTCCAGCAGGCACGGGGGGGGCTGCCCGATCAGCCGCTTGAGCCTGAGTTAGGCACGCCACAGCTGAGGCAATCGCAATTGAAAAGCGCATGGTGCGTCTTGAAGTGAGTTGTCGAAAGCGCATAGCCTATCCTTCGCTCGTAACCACTATTTCTAACAGGATCGGTCGTGGTGAACTGACCGAAATTGGGCATTCGTGCCTTCGGCAGCCGCCGCCAAACATCTGCGACGCATCAGCAACAGGTCGTCGCGTCGTCACTGCCAGCAGGTTAACGGTATTACTGCCTGCTGCGGATGCAGCTGGCAGCAATACCGCAGGCGGGCGAGAACTGCATTCAACACCGCAGGCCGCCATCAATGCTGCGACCACAACTCGAAACACCGAAACACCATGTGTCATAAGTTGCTTTTTTTGGGTGCGCCGCCCGTGGCACCAAAAGACGTCGGAAAAAATCGATATCGAGATTGATTCTAGAAGTCCAGCGCGAGAGTGCCCGACCCACGGCCCTGAATCCGGGTTAACGGGCTGATCCGATGATTTGGGCGAGGTATTGGGGGTTTCGAGCTGCCTTGCTGCGTCGGAGCTTGAGGCTTCGTTTGTCTTCGACAGCCTTGATCATGTTGAAGGCGAAGTGCCGCACGGTGGCCATGTTGGCGGGTCCGTGCCCTGTGCGGGATCGCGCCTTGTCCTCGTTAAAGGTGACGTCAACCACCCAGTGCAGACTGTGGCGAGTAGGCCGGAGGAATTGCACCTCCGGTCTCTCTCAGAACGGTGCGGGAGCCTCTCGACTCACACCGCTCCCATCAAGCAAACGCGCCTGCCATCCCGCGCTGCCAGTGCACGAACAGATACGGTTGCTTCACCGCTACCTCTTCGAGGAAGCGGCTGGCCCGCGTCTTGTGCCCCTTCAGCCGCCGATATTTCCGCATCGCCCAGGCCACCAACGTTTTGTTGATGTGCCTGAAGACCGGATACAGAGCCGATGGATAGAACCTCCCATAATGGGCAGCAGCGCCTCGATCGACTACGTGCGCCGCATGTAGGGCGGCAGGATCGAAGGCCGGAACCGGATGCGGTCGGGGGTGGCACTGCCTGCCTCGCTATCACGCACACGCGGCTGGCAAACGGCAACCGGACCGATGCCTGTCATCACATCGCGCTCCGGCAGATGACCGTGGCGCACGAGGCGCTGGTGGCCGACGCTGCTCTTCAAATCG
>JAPLOV010000142.1 GCA_026400565.1 Hyphomicrobiales bacterium
GACATGCTCCACCATGTCCACCTTCAGGACAGCGATGGCCATGCCGACCGGCACTGGAATCCGGGTGAAGGCGACATCCAGTGGCATGCCGTGTTCCGCGCGCTGGGCCGGCTCAGCAGTGATCCGCGCCTGATCCTCGAAGTGCGCGACAAGGCTACCGTCAGGGCTGGAGCCGAGCACCTGATCGGGCTCGGCCTTGCCCAATAAATTACCATCGGAAGGTGTGGTTCGTCGTCAAGGCGTTGCGCTCATTTCCTAGGGTCTGTCTGCACGGCGCGAGACGCCGCAAGGGAGTCGCCAGCGGGTGCTGGCGGCCTCCTGGCATAAGCCTTCGACCTGATGGAGAAATGATCATGACGGCATTGACCCGGCGCGCGGCGCTGCAAATCGGAACGGCCGCGCTTGGCGCTTCGGCTCTGCCAAACTTCGCCATCGGCCAGAGTGACAATCGCCCCTCGATCACGATCGCGGTGCAGAAAATCGTCAACTCGAACACGCTCGATGTCCTGCGCGAGCAATCCAATGTCGGCGAACGGGTGTTCTTCACCTCGCTGTGGGAGCCGCTGATCGGCAAGGATTGGCTGGGCAACCTGATGCCTCGCCCCGGTCTTGCCACCGAGTGGAAGCGCATCGATGACCAAACCGTCGAACTCAAGCTGCGTCAGGGCGTGAAGTTCCACAACGGTGCGGAAATGACCGCCGAGGATGTGGTGTTCACCTTCTCTCGCGAGCGGATGTTCGGCAACAGCGAAGCCAAGAACCGCTCCACGATCAAGGCCTTCGAGAACATTCCGGCCCCACGCCCTGGCAAGGAACTGCCGCCGGAAATTCCAGCCGTGGCGCGCCGAGCCTGGCCGGACCTGCTGCGCGTCGACGCTGTCGACAAGTATACCGTCCGCTTTTACAACGCCACGCCGGATGTGACGCTGGAAGGCCGTCTGGCACGCTACGGCTCGGACATCATGAGCCGCAAGGGCTGGGAAGATGCAGCCAGCTATCTCGACTGGGCGCGCAAGCCCATCACCACCGGGCCCTACAAGGTCGTCGAATTCCGGCCGGACAACTCGCTGACCCTTGAGGCTCATGACGAGTACTGGGGTGGTCGCCCTCCCATCCGCCGCATCCGCTTCGTTGAGGTGCCAGAGGTTCCGAGTCGTATTGCCGGACTGCTGTCAGGGCAATACCAGTTTGCCTGCGACATCCCGCCAGACCAGATCTCCGACATCGAGAAGAATGCTGCTTTCGAGGTGCAGGGCGGCACGATCCTGAACCACCGTCTGACGGTGTTCGACAAGAACCATTCGCAGCTCCGGAACCCGCTGGTGCGGCGTGCCATGACCCATGCCATCGATCGGCAGGCGATTGTCGAAACGCTCTGGGCAGGGCGTACCAAGGTGCCGGCCGGCCTCCAGTGGGAGTATTACGGCGACATGTTCCATGCCGACTGGACGGTGCCGGAGTTCAACCCGACGCTGGCGCGCGATCTGCTGCGGCAGTCTGGCTACAAGGGCGATCCGATCCCCTATCGCTTGCTCAACAACTACTACACCAACCAGAATGCCACGGCTCAGGTCATCACCGAAATGTGGCGTTCGGTCGGTCTCAACGTGCAGATCAATTCCGTCGAGAACTGGTCGCAGATCATGCAGCGCAATGACAGCCGTGCCGTGCGCGACTGGTCGAACTCTGCTCCGTTCAGCGATCCGGTCTCGTCCATCGTCAATCAGCACGGCCCCAACGGGCAGCAGCAGCAGATCGGCGAGTGGAGCAACGCGGAGATGAACCAACTCTGCGAAGTGCTGGAAACCTCCACCGACCGGGCACGCCGGCGCACGGCCTTCCGCCGCATGCTGGAAATCTGCGAGCGCGAAGACCCCGCCTACACGGTGCTGCACCAGAATGCGACCTTCACTGCAAAGCCAAAGTCCCTGAAATGGAAGGCATCGCCTGCCTTTGCCATGGATTTCAGGCCCGGCAACTATGTCTGAGCCACACAAATCACCGGCACGGACGGCTGAACTTTCCCTGTCGAAGCTAACGGTCAGCTTCGACGGGGTGACGGTCCTGCACGGCGTCGACCTTTCCGTTGGCAAGGGCGAGGCGCTCGGGCTGGTCGGCGAGTCCGGCTCGGGCAAGTCCGTCACCTGGCTCGCTGCATTGGGTCTGCTACCGGGCAAGGCGAAGATCACGGGCAGCGCCCGGCTCGACGGCATGGAACTGATTGGCGCCAAGCCGGAGACGCTGGACACGGTGCGCGGCGGGCGCGTGGCGATGATCTTCCAGGACCCGACCAGCGCGCTCAACCCGGTGCTGAAGGTCGGCAGGCAGATCGGTGAGGCGCTCGCGCTGCATCGCGGGCTTTCCGGCGCAGCGATCAGGGCCGAGGCGAAACGGCTGTTCGATCTGGTCGGCATTCCCGATGCGGAGCGCCGGCTCAGTTCATACCCGCACGAGTTTTCCGGAGGCCAGAACCAGCGCGTGATGATTGCCATGGCGCTGGCTGGTGCGCCCGACATCCTGGTGGCGGATGAGCCAACCACGGCGCTCGACGTCACGATTCAGGCCCAGATTCTCGACCTGATCAACACCGTTCGTCGCGAGATGGGCATGGCTCTGGTGCTGATCAGTCACGATCTTGGTGTCATTGCCGAGACGTGCGACCGTGTCGCGGTGATGTATGCCGGGCGTATCGTTGAGGAAGCGCCGGCTTCAGCCCTGTTTGCAGCGCCACATCATCCTTACGCACGTGGCCTGCTGCATTCCCTGCCACCACTCGGGGGCGAGCGCCGCAAGCTGGTTTCCATTCCAGGCGTGGTGCCCGATCCGCGTGCCTTGCCGCATGGATGTGCCTTTGCGCCGCGCTGCCCGCAGGTTTTGGAAGCCTGTCTCAGCGCGCCCCCTGCCTTGCGCGGGGTCGGCGATGCCCGGAGGCTAGCCTGCGTGCTGGAAGCACGGACGGTCCCCTTGCGGTCCTTCGAGGCAGCATGAGCGCGCCTTTGCTCACTGCGACCGGATTGTCGCGAACCTATGGATCCCGGCGCGGGCTGTTTGGTGCCATGACCAGCGTGCGCGCGGTCAACCATGTCAGCTTCAGTCTCGCGGCGGGTGAGACTCTCGGCATCGTCGGTGAGTCTGGTTCCGGAAAATCCACCATGGGCCGTCTGGCGCTTGGCCTTGAAGCGCCTGACGAGGGCGAAGTCCGATTCATTGGTCAGCCGATCCCGCCCGCCGGCACGCCGGCCTGGCGGGTGCAGCGTGCTCGCATGCAGATGATCTACCAGGATCCGCTCGGGGCGCTTGACCGGCGCCTGCCCGTGATCACGCAGGTGCAGGAGCCCCTCGACATTCACCAGATCGGTGAGGCGCTGAACCGCCCGCTGCGGGCGCACGAGATGCTGGCCCGTGTCGGGCTGTCTGCCGAACAGATGAGGCGCTATCCGCATGAGTTGTCCGGCGGCCAGCGTCAGCGCGTGGTGCTGGCCCGTGCGCTCATGACCAAGCCGGATGTTCTGGTCTGTGACGAGCCTGTCTCGGCGCTGGACGTTTCGATCCAGGCGCAGGTTGTCAATCTTCTGGTCGACCTTCAGGCTGAGTTTGGTCTCGCCATGCTGTTTATCAGCCATGACCTGAGGGTCGTCAGGCAGGTCTCGAACCGCGTTGCCGTGATGTATCTCGGCGACTTCGTGGAAGAGGGGGATGCCGATGACCTGTTCGCAGAACCTTTGCATCCCTATACCCGGGCTTTGGTCTCTGCGGCACCGTTGACCCGGCGCGTGCCCGGCCAGCAGCGCATCGTGCTCACGGGCGAGCCACCCAACCCGGCAGACCGCCCGGGCGGTTGCAGCTTTCATCCGCGCTGCGCCTTTGCCATGGAGCGTTGCAAGCGGGAAGCTCCGGCCCTCAAGCCAGTGTTGCAAGGGCGCGATCGCCGGGTCGCCTGCCATCTGACCGACACTGCTTCTGCAATGGTCAAGGCTGCGTGATGCTCCGCTTCATTGCCATCCGGCTCGGCCGCGCCATGATCACCATCGCGCTGGTGGTGACCTTCGCCTTCATCGTCCTGCGCCTGTCCGGCGACCCGGCCCAGATCATTCTCGGCCCCGAAGCTCCGCCGGAGGCTGTCGCGGCCTTCCGCAAGGCCTGGGGTCTCGATGATCCGCTCTGGCTGCAGTATTTCCACTACTTCGGCGCCATCATCCAGGGCGAACTGGGCCGCTCGATGCGAGATGGCAGGGCAGCCATCGAACTGGTTGCCGAGCGCATCCCTGTCACCCTCGCACTGACCTTGCCGGCACTGGCCATCAAGATCGGCCTCGGCATTCCTGCCGGCATCTACGCAGCGCTGCATCGCGGCAGCCTCGCCGACCGGGTGGTAATGATGCTCTCGGTCGCCGGCTTCACCATTCCCAGTTTCGTGCTGGGGCTGACGCTGGTCCTGATCTTTGCCGTCAAGCTCGGCTGGCTGCCATCGGGCGGGCAGGACAGCTGGCGGCACGCCATCTTGCCGGTGCTGACCCTCGGCATCGGCGGTGCCGCTGTTCTGGCGCGATTTACCCGCAGTGCCATGCTGGAAGTGCTGGGACAGCCCTTCATCCGCACAGCCAGCGCCAAAGGTGTCCCATGGCGTGATGTGATCGTGGGGCATGCGCTGCCCAATGCGGCCATTCCGACGGTCACCATCGTCGGCTTCATGATCGGCACCCTGATTGCCGGAGCGGTCGTGGTCGAAAGCGTGTTCTCGTGGCCCGGCGTCGGTCGTCTGCTTGTGGTCGCCGTCGCTAACCGCGACCTTGCCGTTGTCCAGTGCATTCTGTTGCTGGTGGCCGCAACGATGGTCACATCGAACCTGGTCGTCGACTTTCTCTATGGCTTTCTCGACCCGCGTCTGCGCCAGAATCCGGGGAAGGCCTCATGAGCGACCAGACCCTTCCCCGCACCGTCATCGATGGCAAGGCGGCCCCACGCCGATGGCCGGGGCATGACATGCCGCTTCTTGTCCGGATCGCGCTGCTCTGGCTGGTCGGTATGGTGCTGATCGCGCTTTTCGCGCCGCTCATCAGCCCGTTTGTCTACACATCGCCGAACCTGCGCAACCGGCTGGTGCCGCCCGGAACGTTCCCGCACATTTTCGGCACGGACGAGCTTGGCCGGGATGTGCTCTCGCGTCTGCTGATCTCGATCCGCATCTCGCTGCTGATCGCCTTCGGCGCCTCGATCATCTCGGCGGTGCTGGGCACGACGCTGGGGTTCCTTGCCGCCTATTTCCGCGGGATTGTCGAGCAGGTCGTGCTGATGTTGGCCGATTTTCAGGCTTCCATGCCCTTCCTGATCCTGGCGCTGTCGGTGCTGGCCTTCTTCGGCAACTCGCTTGTGCTGCTCATCGGTTTGATGGGGTTGTTTGGCTGGGAGCGGTATGCCCGCATCTCGCGTGGGCTTGCTATCTCGGCCAGCGCACAGGGCTATGCCTCTGCCTGCCGGCAACTTGGGGCCTCGCCGATGCGGGTCTACCTTCGTCACATCCTGCCCAACATCGCGTCCACACTGATCGTGTCGATGACACTCGTGTTTCCGGAAGTGATCCTGCTCGAAAGCGGACTTTCGTTCCTCGGTCTTGGTGTGCAGCCCCCCATGACAAGCCTCGGCAACATGGTCGGTTACGGGCGAGAATACATCACCCGTGCACCCTGGATCATGCTGGCACCGGCCCTGACCATCGTGTCCACGACGCTTGCCGTCTCAGTGCTGGGGGACTGGCTGCGTGACAAGCTCGATCCAACCCTGAGGTAGCCCGATGCAGAGAGCCTCCAAGGTCGTTGTCGTGGTGTTTGATGGATTAAGACCCGACATGGTCACACCTGACCGCATGCCAAATCTGGCCGCTTTCGCTGATGATAGCCTCTGGTTCCGCGAGGCACGCTCGGTGTTCCCGTCGATGACGCGCGTGGCGACGTCCTCGATTGCGACCGGCGCGCCACCGGCCCTGCACGGCATTGTTGGCAACAGTTTCTACTATCCCGACGTGACGCGCGATTTCGTCCTCGATACCTCGCGGGCCGACGATATTGCGCTGGCCGAGAGCCGCCTGGGCAGCCCCCTGATCACCGCCGAGACGCTAGGCGACCGGCTGGCTGCCCATGACAAAAGCTTCGCCGTGGTCCATTCCGGTTCTGCCGGATCGACGTATGCGATCTCGTAGAGCGGTTCGGACCTTTGCCGCAGCGGACCTTGCCGCGCTTCGAAGAAACCGACTACGTGACACGCGTCTTCACAGAGCATGTCCTTTGCGAAATGGACCCGGATGTGGCACTGATCTGGTTCAACAAGCCGGACACCTCGTTCCACTACAAATTCCTGGCCTCTGAAGACACCAACGCCATCCTTCATGCCGTCGACGCTGCCTTCGGGCGCATCCTTGCCGCGATCATGAGAAGGCCCGATGCAAATGACATCGCCATCATCGCCGCTTCCGATCATGGCCAGATTTCGAGTTCGGGCGTCGCTGACATTGCCACGCTGCTGACCGGGGCCGGGCACAAGGCCGCCCGCGGCTCGTCACGCGCGATCAATGGCACCGACATTACGGTCACCGGCGGCAATATGGGCGCAATCCGCATGGTCGACGGCGACATGGACCGCCGAGACAGGATTGCGCGCTGGCTGCTGCAGCGCGACGACATCGGGATGCTGTTCACTCCATCCGACGACCCTGTTCTTGGTGCCGTCGATGGAACATTCTCGACGGCGCTTGTTGGTCTGGACCATGCCCGCCAGCCGGAATTGGTCTACGTGTTGCGCTCAACCACGGAAGCAGACGCATACGGCCTGCCGGGCCTCGGCCTGATCACCGGTGGTGTACCGGTCGGCGGCGGCATGCATGGTGGGCTCAACCGGCACGAACTCAACACCGTACTCATCCTTGGTGGGATTGCGCGTGGTGGACGCCCCGGGTTGAGTGAGGCACCATCCGGCATCATCGACATCGCCCCGACAGTGCTCGATCTGCTGGGCTGCAAGGCACCAGCCAGCATGCGCGGTATCAGCCTGATGAGCGCAGATGCGCGAGAACAGGTGGTGGTGCCCGAGGTGTACGAAACGGGAAGCGGCGTGTTTCGCCAGACGCTTAGCGTTGTGTGCCGAGGTCAGCATGCCTTCCCGATCCATGGTGGCCGAGTGGACTGAGCTGTCCGACCAGCGTGGCCTTGTGACGTGCGATCATCGGTTATTTGTTTGCCAGAATGATAAAAGTACCGACGCAGCGACCGTCCGGCGAGAAGATTCCCGCCTTGGTGCAATTGCGGTCAAGATCGATCCGCGCTTCAGCTACTGGGCCGGGGACGTGGTTGCTACCCATGAACGTGTCTGCCCCAGGACGGACTAACCGAAGACGATCCGCGTCGATCAGGGCAGCGAGTTCGTCAGCCGCGACCTTGATCTCCGGGCCTACGCCCGGGGCGTGACGTTCGAATTGGTCGCTTTGCGCCCGCCTTCGGCTTTCACGTTTTGGCGAGCCGACGGACAATGCCGTCATCGAAGCCTTCAACGAACGCTTGCGCAGCGAATGCCTGAACGCCCACTGGTGCCTGACACTTGCAGATGTGCGCGGAAAGATGGCGCGTTGGCTCCGGCCGCCGATGGAATTGCCGATCAACGCAGCCCTGGATATGGCCAGCCGATCGATGAGCGCGATCAGGAGGGCGGAGTATCGCTCGTCGGTGTACAACCCGGTGGTATCGGGTTCGGGCAGGCCCGATCCCGGCAGATCGAAGCGCACCATGCGATACCCGTTCTCCAGCGTCCTGGCCCATGGCTCCCAAGTGTGCAGGATCGCGCCGAAACCGTGCAGCATCACCAGAACGAGGGCATCGCGCGGGCCAAAATCCCGCACCTGCAAGCGCACCCGCCGATCTCGACGTGATCGCCCGGCGCGCGCAGATCAAGCGTTTCGAGCGCCGCTCGCGAGCGGTCGGGGTCCAGAGCCAGAAGGTCAGGGCGGCGACCCTTGCGACAAGAACCAGAAACAGCACGTCAAACACCGATTCCCTCAGCGGTCAATCTGGCATGGCGAGTTTTTCGAGGTGAAGCGCGTTCCTTGTCACAGCGCGGTTGATTCCTTCCCCAGTTCCGGTCTTGATCGAATGACGCAAACAACGCCTGGCAGACATGATTGATCAAACGCCACTTCCCCGGCCCGTTTCGGCCGCTGCCGCGCAGAAGAAGCGGGTTTTCATGCTCGGCGCGACCGGCACCATTGGCCAAGCCACGGCCCGGGCTCTGGTGGCACGCGGGCATGAGGTGATTTGCTTTATCCGGCCTCGCGCCGGAGTCGGTGGACGGCTCACGCCGGAGGACAGCGCCCTTCGTCTGCCTGGCGCCAGTTTGCGCTATGGCGAGGTGACGGACCTCGCGTCTCTCGAGCGCGACGGGTTCTGCGGCGAGCATTTCGATGCGCTCGTCTCCTGCCTCGCCTCACGCACCGGCGCGCCAAAAGACGCCTGGGCCATCGACCATCAGGCGCATCTGAACGCGCTCGTCGCCGCGAAGGAAGCCGGTGCCACCCAGATGGTGCTGCTCTCGGCTATCTGCGTGCAAAAGCCACTTCTGGCGTTCCAGCAGGCGAAACTCGCTTTCGAAGCAGCGTTGCTTGAATCGGGGCTTTCCTATTCCATCGTGCGCGCCACGGCATTCTTCAAATCGCTCGGCGGCCAGATCGAGCGGGTGAAAAGCGGCAAGCCCTATCTGATGTTCGGCGACGGCACGTTGACTGCCTGCAAACCGATCAGCGATGACGATCTTGCAGCTTTTCTCGCCGAATGTCTGGATGATCCGGCGCGCCAGAACCGCATCCTGCCGATCGGTGGCCCCGGCCCGGCGCTGACGCCGAAGCAGCAGGGCGAGACGTTGTTCGCGCTCCTGAACCGCCCGCCCCGATTCCGCCGCGTGCCGGTGGGCCTGCTCGATGCCATCATCGCAGGGCTGGGCTTCGCGGGACGGTTCTCTCCTGCTCTCGCGGACAAGGCGGAGCTTGCCCGGATCGGACGCTATTACGCCACCGAATCCATGCTGGTTCTTGACCCCTGTACCGGGCGCTATGACGAGGCAGCAACGCCTTCGACGGGGAAAGACACCCTGTTCGAATTCTACGCGCAGGTCATCCGCGGCCAGGCTGGTCCCGAACGCGGCGACCACGCGGTGTTCTGAAGATCGGGCAATCACGCAGAGGCCGGAAGCAGGTTCCATATCGATCGGCACAAATTCGTGCCTCCTTCGATCGGCTCAAACTGCGACCGCGCTCGCCATCATGCCAAGCACGCAGAGCGGCACGCCGAAGCCGCTGTACCAATAGGCTTCCTTGACGGGATCGCGGAGTAGCCGCTGCATCATCCATATCTGACCGCCAAGCAAAGCGACGACGATGCAGGCCTCGATCGGCCTGCCCCAGCCCAGCAGCACAATCCTAATCACCTGTGGCAAGACCATGACCGCGCAGGCAATCATCGCCGCGAGGTCCTAACCCAGCAGTACCGGCAGCGCGTTGATCCCCATTTTGCGGTCACCCTTGATGGGGTCCCGTCAACTTGCCGAACGACGGCCATGCGAAGACGGGGCGCTTTTTCCTTGGCGCTTTCCCCTGGCGCTTTTCCACTGGCGCTGCGCGGCGATGCCCGGTTCGGCGATCTCCTGCCACACGATGATCGCCCCGGAACGAAGCGCCCGATCGCCGGATGACGTGACATTGCCCCCAATTTTTATCCAGTTCTGAGTTCGCTCTGGGGGTTGGATTTTGGGTTTGCGTTGCCGGGAGCGTCGTGATCTGGCGCGGAGCCTTTGGCTGAGCGCAGCGTCCGATCACGGCGCGGTTGGAAGGTGCCGGCGAAGGAGCAGCATTACAGGATGGCGTAAGCGGCGGCCTTCGACCGAAGGCTCGTGGTGAACGCCTCGGGGCCGCAAGGCTCCGGCAAGGAGATCGACTGACGACCTATGCAGGCAATGGACTTGCATGTTCAGGTTGGGGAGAACCCGTCATGGGCTCCGAGCGGCTCCTTCTTGCTCACCCCGCGCTCATCAACGAGCGTGCGCGTGCGACACGCCAGCCAAGCGCCGTCGCCCGATCAGGCCCAGACATCAATCCGGCCTGGAGCCAGCTTCCGCCAACAGCGACAACATTGGTGAGCGCGGCATAGCGTGCCAGCACGCCTTCCGTGATGCCGCCCGTCGGCACAAAGGAGGCCTCCGGAAAGACATTGGCATAGTCGCGCAGGATGTCCGGCGCCCCATTGGGTTCGGCCGGGTAGAACTTAAGGACGTCGAAACCCGCTGTCAGAGCCGCCATCACTTCGCTTGCAGTCTGCGCGCCCGGCACGAGCGGCAATGGGCCGTCGCGACACATCGCGGCGAGTTCCGGCGTGAGCCCTGGTGCGATGAGACAATCGGCTCCGGCGGCAATGGCCGCATCGCGTGCCGCGACATTGAGGATCGTCCCCGCAGCGAGGAGGAGTTGCGGATGCCGATCCCGGCAGGCCCGCAACGCAGCGGGTGCGGCTTCGTTCCGGAAGAGGATCTCGATCGCATCGATGCCCGCTGTGACAAGATCATCGACGAGCGCGATAGTGCTCTGCACATCCTTTACAGCGAGGATTGGCAGCACGCGCGCGGTGGACAGCGTCGTCTTCCAGTCATTCCCTGTCATCGCCTACGCTCCAGAAAGTCGTCCACCTCGGCACGGCTCGGCACGGCCAGACGCCCACCGGGCCTCTGGCATTTGAGGGCCGCTGCCGCGCTCGCGAAGGTCAGGGTCTCAGCCATGGTCCGCCCTTCGGCGAGGGCCACCGCGAATGCGCCATGGAACACGTCGCCCGCAGCATTCGTATCGACGGCTTCGACACTGAAGGCCGGATGATGCTGAACGCCTTGCCCGGATCGGCTCAGCCAACAGGTTCCTCGGTCTCCATCCGTGACCGCAATGATCTCCGCCGGGGTTTGTTCGGCAAGGATCCGGACGGCATCGGCGGCGTGAACCGCGTTGATCAGCACACGCGCGCCGGGCAATGAAGCCACGATATGCGTCGCCCGCGGCGCAAGGTCGGCCAAGACCTCGGGCGGCCCGACATCGAGATCGAGAATGGCCGGAATGCCACTCTCTCGTGCGGCATCCAGCGCTATGCCGGCAGCAGCAGGCCATCGCACATCCGTCATCACCGCGCTGAAGAAGATACCACTGATCGCCGGAATGACCTGCGGTGGGCCCATCAGTGTCGGGTGGTAGTAAGGCACGACGATCCGCTCGCCTCTCGCGTCAACGAGGATGGTTGCCGTGCCGGATGGCACGCCCGGAACGCGGCGGATGTGATCTGTCGCGATGCCCTCGCGCGTCATTTCAGCGACGAGAAAATCACCCGCCATGTCCAGCCCGGCACTCGACCAGAAGGCGACGGGATGGCCGAGCCGCGAGACCGCGGTCGCCGCGATTGCCGCCATCCCCGAAGCACTGACCGTGATCCCGTCAGCCATGAACTTCCCCGGCCCGGAGGGCAGTTCCGGCAGGTGAACGATCACGTCATAGGTCAGCGCTCCGACGCAGAGGATTGACCGGGGCTTCATGCCCGCCCTGTCCTGGCGCGGACATGGTCGAAGGCCCTGATCAGGCCACGCAACTCTGCGAGGCCCTTAAGCCGGCCGATGGCGGAATAGCCGGGCCGGGAATCCCCCTTGGCGATGTCGTCCAGCATGAGATGCCCATGGTCCGGACGGAAGGGGATATCCCTGTCCTTTCGGCCCTCGGCCTCCCGGCGGCATTCCTCCCGGCGCAGTGCGAAGACTACCTCGGCCATATCGCTGCTGCCGCCCAGATGTTCGGCTTCGTGGAAGGATGTCTCGCTTTCGCGCGTCACATTGCGCAGGTGGGCGAAATGGATGCTGGGACCGAATTCCTCGATCATCGCCCCAAGGTCGTTTTCCGCCCTGACGCCAAGTGAGCCGACGCAAAATGTGATTCCATTGCTGGGAGAGGGGACGGCATCCATGATGCGGCGCAGCTGATCCCTTGTCCCGGCAATCCGCGGCAGGCCAAACAGGTTGATCGGCGGATCGTCGGGATGGATGCACATGCGCACGCCAACCTCCTCTGCGACTGGTATGACCTCGCTCAGGAAAGCCACGAGATTGCTGCGATAATCGGCCTCGCTTATGCCCTCGTAGCGCGCATAGACGCTGTGGAATTCCTCCCGTCCGTAGGTCACCGTTCCGCCGGGCAGGGGTGCGAGCACTGTGGCCTCGAGTTCATCCCGGCGCGTCGGTGACATCGCGTGGGACCGTTCCTCGGCAAGCCTCACGATATCGTCCGAATAGGCTTCGGCCGCGCGTCGACGCTTCAGGATGAAGATATCGCAGGCAGCGAAGTCGATATAGTCGAACCGGAGCGCGAGCCCGGAGCGCAGCTGATAGCGCAAGTCCGTTCGGGCCCAGTCGATCAACGGGATGAAATTGTAGCAAACGACCTTGATGCCGGAAGCGGCAACCGCGCGCAGGCTTGCCTTGTAGTTCGCGATATCGCGCTGCCAATGCGGCCCGCGCAAGCGGATCTCATTGCTCACCGGGATGCTTTCCACGACATCCCATGTCAGCCCTGCCGCGGCGATGATATTCGCATGACGGGTCACATCGTCGGTCGTCCAGACCTCACCATCGGGCATGTGGTGGAGCGACGATACGATCCCGCGTGCCCCGGCCTGGATGGCATCGTCGAGCGAGACGGGATCGGCGGGTCCGAACCAACGCCAAGTCTCTTTCATGACAGCCTCTTTCTCCAAACCGGGCACGCACCACTCGGCCCGACGCTTGCGGCGCGACAACGAACATCCGACGGAGGGCGGGTCTCAATCAGACCGGCCCCCCAACTCACCTCGTCACTGGAGCGACGGCGTCGCTTGGGTTATCCGGCAGGCAGGAGCGGTTTTACGCGTGCCACCACGGCTGCCATCGCGGCTTCCGGCGTCTTCATGCCCAGAACGGCTGCCTCCGCTTCTTCCTTGAAGATGTCACCGGCACGGGAAGCCTCGTCAAAGGCGGGGATCGGGATGCGCGCTGCCTTCAGCACCTCGCGTTCGGCATCGGCGTAATCGACGGTCTTGCGGAAGCTGGCATCGTCATAGGTTGCGTTGCGAACAGGACCATTGCCGTTCAGCGCCATGGTGAGCGTGGCTGCTGGAGTTAGCATTGCCTTGATGAAGCTCCAGGACAAATCCTTGCGCCTCGCGTTCTTCGGGATGCCCATGCCCCAGAACTCGACTTTGGCGGGCGCAACGGCGTACTTGCTCTTCAGAGTGGCTGAAATCGGCACGGCTCCGGTCATGATCTTGCCGGCAAACTTGCTCTTCGCAGGGTCATTGAAGAGGCGATTGCGTCCCATTCCCTGAAGCGCCATCGCCGCGCGGCCCTGCTGCATCCATGTGACAACCTCTTCTTGCAGCAAGGTCGTGAAGTTGCGCGGAAAAGCGCCGAGTTCAAACAACTGCCGGAGCGTGCGGATGGCGTTCAGCATGCCGGGCTGGTCGGTGACGACCTTGAAATCCGGGGTGATGAAGTCTCCGTCCCAGGCGCGGGCGATATCGACAACATTGGGATAGGTGACGCCGGGCATACACAAGCCAACGCAGGGCGTGCCATCGGCGCGGCGATAGGTGCAGGCCTTCGCGACCTCGATCAACTCTTCCATCGTGGATGGCGGCTTCGGAAAGCCGCGCTCGGCGAGGATTTCCGCATTCCAGTGCAGCCCCGAAGAGGCGTGTCGCACCGGAATGGCGATCAGATTGCCCGCGATTTCCATGCCTTTCATAAGGCCAGGAAAAACATCGCCAGGGGCGTCGATCGGGTCCCTTGCCATATAGGGGCCGAGGGGTTCGAAAAGTGCGGCGATCCGGGGGACGGCCTGAAAATTGACGATGAAGCCCACATCCACGCTGGTTTCCGGCAGTGCCAGTTCCCGGAACAAGCGCTCCTGAAGCGGGCCGGTGTCAAAGGTGGTCCATTCCACGGCGGTCTTTGAGGCGGCAGACCACGCAGCGGTGGCATCTCCCTGCGCGCCGGCCGCCACCGACCGATGCACGCGGTGCGCGAAGACCTGTAGCGGCCTCTCCTGCGCGCTGAGCCGGGCGCTTGAGGCCAGAATTGTTGCGCTGGCGCCAGCCAACACGGCACGCCTGTCAAGCTTGTACATGGTTATCCTCCCGATGATCCCGGTCTGATGCCGGATTTGCTCCATAGATCTCTGCAATAGCCGCTTCGGCTGCTTCGAAATGCTGCCGCATCGCGGTCTCTGCTGCCGTAGCGTCGCCCGCGATCACAGCGTCGGCGACCTTGGCATGGCGCAGGAAGGTCGCTTCCCAATCCGGCATTTCGCGCTCGGTGCGCGCATTGAACCGGACCATCATCTGCCCCACAACTGGCTCCAATGCCTTGCTCTGAAGCATGATCAGCGAGTTATGCGTCATGACGGCAAGGTGGTTGTGGAAAGCGAGATCCGCCTCCATCCAGGCTGGAATCTGGCCCAGAGACGCTTTCATGCGCGTAAGAACGGCCTGCAAGGCCACAATGTCGGCGGGCGTCCGGCGACCTGCGGCGACGCGAGCGATCTGCGGCTCGATCATGCGGCGAAGCTCGACTGCATCGAGCATGCCCTGCCGCGTGTTTCCGATGGCGAAGCGATAGAAACGCGCCAGAGGCCCGCTGTCGATGGCACGGACTCGGCTGGTCTTTCCCTGCTGAACCTGGATCACGCCCATGGCCGCAAGTTCCCGCAGGGCCTCACGGGCAATCGGCTTGGAAATGCCGAAACGCGCCGCGATCCGCCCCTCGGAAGGCAGGGCGTCGCCTGGCTTCAGCCGGCCATCCAGGATCGCCTGCGTGAGGCGCTCGATGACGGCATCACCCAGCCGGCTGGGCGCGATATCATCAGCGCCAAAAATTGCGCTCCAGTCTTCCGGCTGAGGCTCCAGGGCGAGGGCATTGTCACGCTGCATGGTGGAACCATGACATATAGACTTGGTCCTTGCAACATAGAAACTTATCAGATAGGTCAAGGAAACGTTTTCTGGAGTTGGCCATGATTGCCGCAGCCCAGCCTGACCTGCCCATGGTCTCCGCAGGCCGGATCGTCCGCGTGACGGCCTATCCGCTGTGTGCGCGGCTGCCGATCACGCAGCGGACCGGGCAGGGCGACTGGAGCTTCATCGAGATCGTCATCGTGGAGATCGAGACGGACCGTGGGTTGATCGGCATTGGCGAATGCCTTGCCCGCAAGGGGGCCTGCGCCTATGCGCGCTTCATCAACCTGATGTTCGCGCCGCTGCTGCTGGGGCAGGATCCCCTCGACCGTCGCCGCCATTGGGCCACGCTGCGCAGCATTCTATCGGGGCGAACCGGCGGCATGATGATCGAGGCCATCGCCGGCGTCGATATCGCGCTTTGGGATATCGCCGGAAAAGCCTGCGGATTGCCAATCCACAAGATGCTGGGCGGCATGGGGCGCAGTGAGATCCAGGCCTATGCCTCATCCATCAACTGGTTTGATGACGGTGCGGTCGAGCACGAGGTTGCCGCCGCACTTGCGGCTGGCTTCACCCAGATCAAGGTGAAAATTGGCGCCCCTGCTCCGGCCGCGATTGACCGCATCCGTCTCGTGAGGCGGCTTGCCGGGCCGGATGTCGGACTGAGCGTCGATGCCAACTGGGCGTTTGATGTCGATGACGCCGTGCGTGTCGGTCGGGCACTCGCCGAACACGACTACATGTGGTTCGAGGAGCCCATTCGGCCTGAGGATCGGCAGGGCTATCGCATGCTGCGCGCCAAGCTTGATATCCGGCTGGCGGCCGGCGAAAGCGACTTTACAGCGATGGATGCGATCTCGCTCGTGGAGGATCGCGCTGTCGGCATCATCCAGCCGGATGTCGCGCGGGCCGGTGGCATTACCGAGACATGGCGGATTGCCGAACTCGCGAAGTGCTTTTCGATTGCCTACGCGCCGCATGTCGGATGGTCCGGCGCGATCTGCGTCGCGGCAAGCCTTCAACTCGCCGCCGCAGCCGAGAATTGCGTCACCTTTGAATGCATGGTCTTCGCCAATCCCCTGCGCGATGGGCTTCTGGAAGAGGCTGTCGGCGAGGCCAGCATGATGGTGGGCGGCAAGCTGCCGATCCCGACCGGGCCGGGGCTCGGCGTGGTGCTCGACCGCGCCGCCCTTCAATCCATGATCCATCCGGACGCCTGATGGCCGAGGCGCGGCTCCCTTCCCAGAATCCCCGCGCGGGCGTGCCCTTCGTGTTGCCGGCTCTGGCGATGCTTGCGGCCATGATCCTCGTTCCGGGGGTCTATGTGCTGTGGCTGTCGTTTCACGCCTCGAGTTTTGGCCAGTCACCCACCTATGTGGGCTTCGCCAACTACGCCAAGATCCTCGCCGACCCCTACTTCTGGCGGGCGCTGAAGAACACGGTCATCGTCGTCCTGACTGTCGTGCATGTCGAGTTGCTGCTGGGCCTGGGCGTGGCGCTGCTCTTTGCGAATGGCTTGCCCTTCCGAAAGCTGCTGATCGCCTGTGTGCTCGCGCCCTATGCGGTGAGCGAAGTGGGCGCAGTCGTGATGTGGCGCACGATGTTCGACCCGGATGCTGGCCTTGTGACCCGCTTGATGCTCGGCTTTGGCCTGACCCCGCTCGAATGGTCGGTGGTGCCCATGCACGGGCTTATCCTGGTGTCGTTGCTGAGCATCTGGCTGCACCTGCCCTTCACCTTCATCATTCTGTACGCGGCTCGGCTGTCCATTCCGAAGGACCTTTACGAGGCGGCGGAGCTGGATGGCGCAACGGCCTGGCAGAGCTTCCGGCGGATCACCCTGCCGCTGCTGATGCCCGCGATCCTGATCGCCATGCTGTTTCGCTATATCTTTGCCTACAGGCTGTTCTCGGAGGTTTGGCTTCTCACCGGCGGCGGGCCCGCCCGCCAGACCGAGGTTGTCGCGATCTACCTCTATCTCGAGGCATTCCGGTACAACAATTTCGGCACGGCGACCGCGACAGGCTGGCTGATGGTCCTGACATCGCTGGTGCTCGCGCTGGTCTATCTGCGCAAGCTCTATCGGGAGATGCTCGCCCGTGACGCCTGACACAGTGCTCGTTCTGAAACGAAGATTGGCACAACTCGGGCGCGGCCTTGCGCTGGCCCTCGTCCTGATCTGGTCCGTGGGACCGATCACGATGATCGTGGTTGCAGCCTTCACCCCGGAGAAGGAGATCTTCTCGGTCACGAAGTCGGCAGGCTGGCAGCCCACGCTCGAGAATTTCGTGATGCTCTGGGCCAAATGGGGCGATTTTTTCACCGGCCTGTTAAACAGCCTGATCGTGACGTTGGGCGCGACGCTGCTTGCTGTCGTGGTCTCGACCCTCGCTGGCTTTGGCTATTCGCGCTGGCAGAGCCGGTTATTGGCGAGTTCCGCCTTTTCGATGATCGCGCTGCGGTTGCTCCCGCCCATCGTGACGACGCTGCCCTTGTTTCCGATCGTCAACGCCTTCGGGCTGAATGACACCTACCTCGTGCTCATCCTCCTCTATGCAGCCTTTTTCGTCTCGATGGGGACGATGGTGATGCGCACCTTCATCGACCAGATCCCGCGCGAGCTGGATGAGGCTGCGATGGTTGATGGCGCAACCAGCCTGCAGATTCTCCGGCGTGTCATCTTGCCTCTTTGTGGGCAGGGCATGATCGCGGTGGCGATCTTCGTCATCGTCTACGCCTGGAACGAGTTCCTGTTCGCTTTCATCTTCACGACAAAGTTCGCGAAGACTGCTCCGCTGGTGATGTCGGAGATGGTGGGTTCGCTCGATGGTGTCGAGTGGGGCGTCGTGTTCGCAGCAACGACTGTGCAATTGCTGCCGGTGCTGATTTTCGTGGTGCTTTGCCAGCGCCATCTGATCGAAGGCCTGACGGCCGGGGCAACCAAGGGCTAACGGGGAGACAATCAGATGAACCGAGATCAGCAGGCACTCCTGGCTGCTATCAGGCAGAGCGATCCGAAGCTTTCGCGCTTCGATCCGTTGCCGCGCATTGTCACGTTCGATGATTTCGACCGGGGCTTCTGTGGCTGGACACAGCTCGTGGGCAATTACGAGCATTCACTGGATGCGATGCTCCCCGGCTATGCGCAGCATTCCATGGCGATGCTCTCGACCCTGCCACAATGGGATTTCGGCTCGCACGGCGCCTTCGATGGAAGCTATGCGCTGAAGCTCGCGACAAAGCCGAGGAAGGCGGCCCAGAATGTCACGATCAAGCGCCTGACATTTCGCAAGCGCGGACCGATCCGCCTCGAATTCTACTTTACCTTCAAGCCCGAGGCCACGGAACTGCGCCTGTCCGAGGCCGATGTCCGTTCGATCGGCTTTCTCTATGACCTGCAAACCGGCGATC